>DASUFY010000069.1:0-2954 GCA_036274315.1 Planctomycetota bacterium
CATCAAGTCGGCCATGCGCCAACCGATCGCGCCGAGTACTTCCTCGGTGGGGCAGCCTGCGCGGCAGATCACCAGGAGGCGACCGTCGTCGCTGACGCGGGCGTTGCCACTGGGGTTCGCGTCGCCGTTCGCGTGGCGCGTGTGGCAGGGGCAACGGAACAGGTGTTCGGCGCCGCTCTTCCCGAGCACGCCGCCGCAGTCAGTGAGGAACGCGGCCAGTCGCTCTGCGGCGTTCGGCGACCTCGCGTGGTTGTTGTGTAAGCGCCCGGTAGCCCCATCTGGGCGCGCTCGCCACGGTGGCCACGATCCGCGGCATGACGAACACAGCGGAATCGAGGTGGCGGTCGCTGATCGCGGCGCAGGCTCGAAGCGGGAAGAGCGTGCGCGAGTTCGCGGCGTCTCGCGGCATCAACGCGACGACGTTCTACTGGTGGCGTAGCCGGCTGCGGCGGCAACCGAGCGACCTGGTGCCGGTCACGGTCGTCGCCCCTGTCGAGGGGCGCGATTCGATGCTCGAGTTGCAGGTCGGGGAGATGACGGTGCGCGTGCCGACCGGCTTCGTCGAGGCCGACCTGCGTCGCTTGCTGCAGGTGCTGCGATGCTGAGCCTGCCGACGTCGGTGCGGATCTACCTGTCGCGTGGCGCGACGGACATGCGGAAGTCGATCGACGGTCTGGCGGCGGTGACCAAGGAGGTGCTGCAGCACGACCCGCTGAGCGGCCACCTGTTCGTGTTCTGCAACGCCCGCCGCGACCGCATCAAGATCCTGTACTGGGAGCGCACCGGCTTCTGGTTGCTGCACAAGCGGCTCGAGCGCGGCACGTTCGCCTGGCCGCTGCCGGCGACGAGCGACGTGAAGCAGATCGAGATGTCGTCGTCGGACCTCGCAGCGTTGCTGGGCGGACTCGATCTGCGCGACGCCAAGCGTCGGCGCTGGTACGCGCGCACTTCGTGAAAAAGAAAACCTGCCATGATGCTGCGCCTGCGTATGCAGCACAGTGACGGCGGTGGACGACAGCGAGGTGGCACAACTGCGCGCGCGGGTCGCGGAGCTCGAAGCGAGCAACGCAGATCTGTCGTCGAGCAATGTCGCGCTGCAGTCGAGCAACACAGCGCTCGCGCACAGGATCGAGGTGCTGCTGCAGCAGCTCTACGGCAAGAAGGCGGAGCGCCGCGAAGACGCGCATCCGCTGCTGCCGTTCCCCGGCGATGAGCCGCAGCCCTCGCCACCGCCGCACGTCGACGAAGCCGCGGACGACGAGTGCGAGACCATCACCTACACGCGCAAGAAGCGCGGCGCGACGCGGATCAGCAAGGACCTGCCGCGCGAGACCGTCGTGCTCGAGGTGCCCGAGGCCGAGCGCAAGTGCCCGTGCTGCGGCGAGCCGATGCAGGAGATCGGCCGCGAGGTGTCCGAGCGCATCGACTTCGTGCCGGCAGTCGCAAAGGTGATCGAAACCGTGCGGCCGAAGTACGCCTGCAAGAAGCACGAGGAGTGCGGCGTGTTGACGGCGCCGCTGCCGCCGCAGCCGATCGAGAAGGGCATGGCGACGGCCGGCCTGATCGCGCACGTGGCGACCGCGAAGTACAAAGACCACCTGCCGCTCTACCGCCAGAGCTGCATCCTCGCGCGCCACGGTGTCGAGATCGCGGAGTCGACACTGGGCGACTGGGTGAAGCAGGCTGCCGAACTGCTCACGCCCGTCGTCGCCGCGATGCGCACCTCGGTGCTCGAGTCCGCGGTCGTGCAGAGCGACGACACGCCGGTGCTGGTGCTCGACAAGACGCATCCGGAGGGACGGCGGCGCGGGTTCCTCTGGGCCTACGCCGGCGACCGCGATGAGGTGGTGTTCGACTTCACGGCGGGACGCAGCCGAGAGGGTCCAAAGCGGTTCCTCGGCGACTTCCGCGGCATCCTGCAGGCCGACGCCTACTCTGGCTACGACCACCTGTACGTCGACGGTCGCATCCGCGAGGCCGGCTGCATGGCGCATGGCCGCCGCGGCTTCGTGAAGGCCGAGGTGGAAGACAAGGTCAATGCCGGCCACGCGCTGGCGGCAATCCGACGGCTCTATGTCGTCGAGCGTCAAGCCAACGAACAGCAACTCGATCCCGACGCGCGGCGAGACCTGCGCCAGCGCGAATCTTTGCCGGTGCTGGTTGCGATGAAGCCGTGGCTCGTCGAGCTGAAGCAGTCGGTCCGGCCCAAGAGCTTCCTCGGCAAGGCGGTCGGCTACTTCCTCAACCAGTGGGACGCGCTGTGCTTCTTCACCGGCGACGGCCGCGTCGCGATCGACAACAACCGCGTCGAGCGGCAGATGCGCTGCGTCGCCGTCGGCCGCAAGAACTGGCTCTTCGCCGGCTCCGATGAAGGCGGCCGTCGCGCTGCCGCGATCTACTCGCTTGTGTGCACGTGCGGCCTGCTCGGCATCGAGCCGTGGGCCTACCTGAAGAACGTGCTGCAGCGCATCGCGGAAGGTGGCGACCCCGCGTCGCTCACGCCGCGGCTCTGGAAGCTCGCGCGCGATCAGACCGCGGCGAACTGATCCGCAGCGACGATGCCTCGCGCTCGCTGCGGCAGCCAGCGCCGCCGTGGGTAGACCGGGCGCTTACGGCGCCGCTGCTTGTCGCGGCGCAGGTTCCATCGCGACTGGAACAGCTTCCACGCGATCTGGAATGCGATCGACGTCTTGCCGGTGCCCGTCGCGAGTGTGAGCAGGACGCGCTGCCGGCCGGCAGCGATCGCTTCGAGCACGCGATCGATCGCGATGTCCTGGTAGTACCGCGGCTGCCACAGCCCGCCCTTGTCCTCGAACGGCACCGCGCCGAAGCGATCGCGCCACTCGTTGTCCTGCGCGAACACCTGCTGCCACAGCTCGTCCGGAGTGGGGTACGCGGCGACTTCGCCCTCTGCGCACGCGCCGTCCGGCGGCGAGAGGTCCATGCGATAGATG
>DASUFY010000070.1:0-16364 GCA_036274315.1 Planctomycetota bacterium
ATCCCGCCGGCGCTGCCGGCCGGCGTGCGCCTGTTCCTGCAGGGCGCCGACCTGACGGCGACGAACACCGCCGCGAGCCCGTGCAGCGTGACCGGCCTGTTCCTCGGCCTGACCGACGCCGTCTGCATCGTGACCGGCTGATCAGTAGCGCACCTCGGTCACTTCGCCGGCCTTCAGCACCACCGGCAGCCGCACGATCTCGCCGCTCGCGCCGTCGATCACGATCGTCGTGATGTCCTCGGCGACGGCCAGCACGCCGCTCTGGCCGTCGCGCAGCGGCCATTGCGTGCGCGACAGCGTGCCGCCCGGCGTCAGCTCCATGATCGGCAGCGACTTGCCCGCGCCGTCGAGAGCGCGGAAGCCCGCGGCCCCTCGCGATGGGTCGACGGCGAGCCGCAGGTGGCGCAGCGCGACGACGACGATGCGCTGGTCGTCGAGCGGCCTGCCCGGATCGACTTCGAACATGCCGGGCACGACGCCGTCGCCTCGGTAGCCGATCCAGGAGTCCTGCCTCGGCACGTCGTGCAGTTCCCACCGACCCTCGCGGTCGCTGATCGTGCCGCGCAAGCCGTCGCCGTACCGGCCCGTGCCGTGCACGAGGTAGATCGCGAGCGACGGGGACAGCCTCACGCCGCCGACCGGCTCGCCGCCGCGCGTCACGACGGTGCCCGCGATGCGCTCGTGGATCAGGTCCGCCGGGGCGCGCAGTTCGATGCCGTCCTGGCCGGCCGCGATCGGCACGCTCGTGAACCCGGCGCGCGGTCGCTCGAGCAGCACGTGCAGCCGATACTCGCGGGCGCGCAACCCGCCGAGCTCGAAGCTGCCGGTGGCGTCGGTCTTCGCGAACACGCGGATGCCCGGGCCGATCTGCTGCAGCGGCGCCGACGGCTCCATGCCGAGTTCCTCGGCCGTTCGATCGGACAGCAGCGATGGTTCGTTCCACAGGTAGACGAGCGCCTCGGCCAGCGGTGCCCCGTTCGCGTCGAACACGCGCCCCCGGATCGCGAGCGCGGGGCCCTCGAGCTGCAGCTCGACGTCGCGCTTCGACCCGCCGCGCAGCATGGCGCCGTACGCGGGCACGACGAGCGTGCGGTGGCCGCTCTTGGCGACGAACAGCGCCGCGTCGTCGGGCGGTCGTTCGGCTGCGGACGGGTACTCGAGCCCGAACCGCCCGTGTTCGTCGGTGTGCACGGCGCGCTCGCCGAGGCCGACGAGCGCCCCGGCCACCGGCACTCGGAAGGCATCGACGACGACACCACCGAGGGCGACGCGCGGGTCGGCGATCTGCCGCAACACGACGACCTCGCCCGTTCGTGTCGCGATGGGCACGTCGAGCCGCACCGTCTCGTAGCCGTCGAGATGGAACGCCACGCTGCCGCCGCCGGCCGGCAGCGAGTCGATCGCGAACGCGCCGTCGCCGGTGCTGTGGCGGGCCGCCGGGTCGACCTTCTTCGTCGCGTCGAGCGCGCTGGGGAAGTCGCCGAGCACGGGAGCCGTGATCTCGATGCGCACGCGGGCCAGCGGCGCGCCGCTCTCGTCGAGGACCCGCCCCTCGATGCGGACCGCGGGCGCGGCGACGAGCAGCAGGTCGTCGACGCGGCCGCTGCCGACCGGTGGCGAGCGCAGCGTGGCCCAGCCCGGGCCCGCGAGTGTGTAGCCGTACCGGTCGCTCGCGACCGCGAACGAGCCGTCGGCGGCGCTCTCGTCGAGCACGGGCAGCGCGGCGAGATCGGGGCCTTCACCGGGCGGCTGCAGTTCGGGCGTCAGCTGGCGCACGTCGGCCGGCACACGGTCGCGCAGCCGCTCGGTGGAGGCGTCGGAGCCCGATCCGGGCAGCCGATCGGCGACGACGATGGGCACGCCGGCGAGCGGCCGTCCGCGCGGGTCGAGCACGCGGCCGCGGTGTCGCATGACCGTGCTCGGTGCGTGGGCTGGCGCGGCCGGCGCGGCGGCGACCTGCTCGCGTTCGAGCCCCGCCGATCCGGCCGGGTCCACCGGCGCCTCGGGCGGCGCCGCGGGTGCGGCGGTGGCCACACCGGGCTGTGCGGTGGCGACCGGCTGCACCTGCGGCGGCAGCTCCGCGCTCCACCAGCCGATTCCGATCGCGACGATCGTGACCAGCGCGGCGGCGCCGACGATCTTGACGGTGTTGCTCATCAGCACGGCTCCTGGCAGCAAGGGGGACCACGGCGCGGTCGGCGGCGCGGTCGGCGCCGCGAGCGCCAACATCGCCGGCGACCGTTGCCAGCCGGAATCGGTGCGCTGCAGCTCGGCGCGCAGCATCTCGAGCCCACGCGCGACGCGCTTGCGCGCCGCGACCTCGTTGACGCCGCTGCGTGCGGCGATCTCGGCGTGGTCGAGGCCGTGGAAGAAACGCAGCAGCACGCTGGTGCGATAGGGTTCGGCCATCGCCGAGACGGCGGCCGACACGCGGCGCTGCAGATCGAGCAGCGCGACCGTGGCCGCGGTCGAGGGCACATCCCCGCCGCGCGGCGCGCCGAGCTCCCGCTCGCGCCGGCGCGCGGCCCCGCGGTGACCGCGCGCCGCGAGCCGCCGCAGCACGGTCGCGAGCCAGCTGCGCAGCGGCCGGCGAGTGTCGGGCCGGCACACCGCGGCGGCGAGCCAGGTGTCCTGCACGAGGTCGTCGACGTTCGTGCCGTGCACGAGCGACCGCGCCAGCGCGCGCAGCCACCGGTCGTGGGCCAGCAGCTCGGCGGGCGAGGCCTGGAACGGGTTCGTGGCGGTCATCGGCGGACCAACTGCCCGCGGCGCGCGGGTCGTGACGAAAAACGTAGCCGATCGCGTGCGCGCCGGTGCGTGGTGCAGTGCGGGCCGCGCCCGGTCACGTCGCACGGCAGACATCGGGGCGGCATCGCTCCGGGGTCCGTTCCTCAGCCGACGCGGCCGTGCTGTTCCAACCGCCCGAGCAACCGCAGCAGGCCATCGAGCATGGTCAGCGGATGCGGCGGGCAGCCCGCGACGAACAGGTCGACAGGCAGTTGCACACCCGAGACACCGCCGAGTTGCTGCGGGTTCTGCAGGAACGGCCCGCCCGAGATCGCGCAGGCACCGACCGCGATGACGATCTTCGGCGGCGGCACGGCGTCGTACGTCTTCTGCAGGGCGAGGGCCATGTTCTCCGTGACGCAACCGGTGACCAGGATGCCGTCGGCATGGCGCGGCGACGCGACGATCTGGATGCCGAAGCGCCCCAGATCCCAGCCGACCGTGCCGAGCACGTTGACGTCGGCCTCGCACGCGTTGCAGCCGCCGGCGCTCACCTGCCGCAGCTTCAGGGAACGGCCGAACAGCCGCCGCAGCCGCTCGTCGAGCGCGCTGGCGAGGTGGATCTCCTCGCCGGCGGCGACGAGCAGGTCTTCGCGGCGCGATGTGGCGAGACGGTGATCGCCCGAGTACGAGATCGCGCCCTCGGGGCACGCGTCGCTGCAGTCCGTGCAGAACAGGCAGCGCCCGAGATCGATGAGCACGTGGTCGCCGGCCGCGGCGTCACCGATCTGGATCGCGGTCGTCGGGCACGCGTCGGCGCAGGCCTGGCAGCCGGCCTTGCACCGGCTCGCGTCGACGAGCGGGCGGCCGCGGAACCGCGCCGGCAGGGGCGGCGGCGCCGCCGCCGGATAGCGCATCGTGCGATGGCCTTGCTGCAAGCGGGCGAGCAGGGTGCGGAGCATGGTTCGTCCTCAGAGATCGTGGCCGCAGTAGGACAGGTTGAAGCTCTTGTTGCAGAGCGGGAAGTCGGAGATCTGCTGGTCGCGCAGGGCCATCGCCAACCCCGCCCAGTTGTGGAACGACGAGTCGACGATCTTGTATCGATCGAATCGTCCATCGGCGCCCGTGCTGGCGACATGGCAGAGTTCGCCGCGCCAACCCTCGACGAGGCTCACGGCGAGCTGGTCGCCGCGCAATGCCACCTCGCCGCGCGGCTGCGGCGTCGGCGGCGGTAGCATCTGCAGCAATTCGGCGACGAAGTCCATCGAGCGCTGGATCTCGAGCCACCGCACGAAGGCGCGCGCGTACACGTCGCCGTTGTGGGCCGTGGCGGTCGGCTGCTGCACGAAGCAGTAGGCCCCCGTCGGGTGGTCCGCGCGAACGTCGATCTCGAGGCCGCAGGCGCGTGCGGCCGGGCCGACGAGCCCCAGCAGCACGCCGGTCTCGCTGCTGATGCTGCCGGTGTCCTCGAAACGCGCGACGACGGATGGCGTGACCCACAGCAGTTCGACGGCGGTCGTGACGTCACGCCGCGCCACCGCGAGCCGTTGCCGCACGTCGGCCGCCATCGCCGCGTCGATGCCGAAGCGCACACCGCCCGGGCGCACGAGACCGCGGCCGAACCGATTGCCGCACAGCGTCGCCGAGAGGTTCAGGAAGTCGCCGCGGATGCGGCCGCAGAACGCGGCGGTCGGCAGGAAGCCGACGTCGCCCGCCAGCGCGCCGAGGTCCCCCGTGTGGTTGGCGAGCCGTTCGAGTTCGAGTGCGATCGCGCGGACCACGTGTGCGTGACCGGAGGCACGCAGTCCCGCCAGCGCCTCGACGTTCTGACAATAGGCGAGTGCGTGGCCGATCGTCGTGTCGCCGGCCACGGTCTCGATCTGGTGCAACGAAGTGCGGTGGGGGCCCGCCGGCAGCGCCTGCTCGACGCCGCGGTGCTGGTAGCCGAGCGAGATCTCGAGGTGGAAGACGTGTTCGCCGTGACACTGGAAACGGAAGTGCCCGGGCTCGATCACGCCGGCGTGCACGGGGCCGACCGCGACCTCGTGGATCGCCTCGCCGGCGATCCGGTAGAACTCCGCCGCGCCGACCACGGGTGCGGCCGTGTGCCTCGGCTCGGCGCCGAACGGCCGTTCGAAGCGCACCGGCTTGAGCCACGGATGGCCCTCGGGACGCAGCCCGAACTGCTCGTGGATCTCGCGTTCGAACAGGTGGGCCTGCGGGCACCTCTGCGTCAGCGCCGGGTAGCACGAGTCGTGGGCCATCGTGGTGGCCAGCAGCAGCTGGCCTCGCACGTCGTCGGCGACGACGGCGACGAGGCGCGGCCCCGCGTCGCGCTCGCGGCGCAGCGCGAACAGGGCCGAGAGGCGCAGCTCGTCGTCGAGTGCTGTGGCGATCGCGTCCTGGAACGCGGCCGGCGTCTGGGCCGGCACGTCGTGCCACGGTACGGCCGTGCCGTTGCGCACCGCCAGGAAGCCGCTGCGTGGTGCCGTCATGGCCTTGCCTCGACGTATGCGGATGCCCGGTCGAGCAGGTCGCGCAGAGGGCCCGGCAGCCAGATGCCGAGACCGAGCACGACCAGCAGCGCGAACACGATCGGCAGCGTCAGTGACGGGCGGTCGACGTGGCCGGAGTTCGTGCTGCTCGGCGACGGCGATTCGCCCTGCACGACGGCCAGCACCGTACTGCCCATGCCGAGGAACACCGCCATGAGCAGCGCGAGGTACAGGCCTCCGGCGACCGGTTGGCCGTCGGCGAACGCGGCGCGCGCGATCGTGAACTCGCTGACGAACGGGCCGAACGGCGGCGATCCCGTGATCGCGAGGAAGCCGGCCAGGAACAGCGCCGCCGAGACCGGCACGCGCCCGAGCGCACCGGTGACGTCGTCCGTGCTCTTGCTGCCGAAGGCGCGGTGGATGTTGCCGACCGACAGGAAGAGCACAGCCTTCGTCATCGCGTTGTTGAGCATGTGGAACAGCGCGCCGAACATGGCGAGGCCGCCGATGCCGGCGCCGAGCGCGAGGATGCCCATGTGCTCGACCGAGGAGTAGGCCAGCATGCGCTTGATGTCCTTCTGGCGCACCATGAACACGGCCGCGAACACCATCGACAGGAGCCCCATGAACACGAGGATCGGCCGCGCGAACGAACCTTCGCCGGCGGCGTGCATGAGCGCCAGCATGCGCAGGATCGCGAGGAACGCGCCCGTCGTCAGTCCGCCGGCCAGCATGGCGCCGAGGATGCCTGGTGCTTCACCGTAGGCATCGGGCTTCCACGTGTGCATGGGCGCCAGCCCCATCTTGGTGCCATAGCCGACCAGCAGCGTGACGAACGCCGCGTGCAGCCATGGTTTCGACAGCTGCGGTGCGGCCGCCATCAGATCGTCGAACTGCAGCGACGACGGTTGTTGGGTCGCGAGCTCCGAGTAGGCGAGGAAGAAGGAGCCGAGCAGAGCCAGCGCGATGCCGACGGAACCGATCAGCAGGAACTTCCAGGCGGCTTCGAGCGCGCGCGGTGTCTGGTTGAAGTAGAGCAGCGGTGCGCTCGCCAGCGTCGTTGCCTCGAGACCGACCCACAGGAGCCCGAGGTGGTGGCTCATGGCGACCAGGGAGAGCATCGCGACCTGGAGCAGCAGACCGCTGCAGAAGCGGCGATTCGGCCGGTCGTGGCGCACGGCGAGGTAACCAGGCGCGTAGAGCGCACAGCACGTGAACAGCAGTGCGACCGTCAACAGCACGAGCCGGGCCAGTGGATCGAGCGAGAGCCAGCCGGAAGCGGCGGTGCTGTCGCCATGCGCCAGGACCGCGATCACGAGCGCGAGATGGCACAGCGCGCCGATCGGCAACACGACGGGCCGCCAGCGGTTCGAGGGCATCGCGAGCGCTACTGCGGCGAAGCCGAGCGGTGCCAGGACGAGGGGCAACGGACTCATGCTCATTCCTTGAGGGTGGAGAACTGAGTCGTGTTGATCGTCGAGAACGTGCGCTGGATGCGGTGCAGGATGATGCCCATCACGAAGACGGCGACCACGAGGTCGAGCAGCACGCCCACCTCGACCAGGAACGGCATCGCGTCGATCAGCAAGAGGCCGAACAGGAAGATGCCGTTGTCCAGGAACATGTAGCCGACCACCTGCGTGATCGCCTTCTGGCGCGTGGTCAGCATCAGGAAGCCCGTGAAGATCGTCGCGAAGGACGCGGGTACGAGCTGCGCCTGGGCGTGCTCGGGCGCGAGCGGCAGGTGGCCCGAGAACACGAGCGCGAGTCCGGCGCCGAGGCCGCCGAGCAACAGCGAGGCCGTGAAGCCGATCAGCGGTTCGACCTCGCGGCGGATCGTGACGTCGCGGATCGCACGCATGAGCAGCAGCGGCACCACGAAGCCCTTGACCACCAGCGACCCGACCGCGATCAGCAGTGCGTGCCCGCTGATCTCGGCGTGCACGAGCAGAGGCACGCCGGCGAGCACGACGCCCTGCATCGCGGAGGCGCGGATCAACGCCATGACGCGGCTCGTGCCGAGCGCGAAGAAGTCGAGCAGCACCACGAGCACGAGCAGGCCGTCGAGGGTGTGGTTCATCGGTCGATGAGGAAGACGACTGCGAAGGCGGTCAGCAGCGAACTCGACACGAGCAGCTTGGGGATGTGCAGCAGGCGCAGCCGCGCCATCGACGACTCGACGACACCGACCACCACCGCGAGGCTGATCACGCTCACGACGAACAGCAGCCAATCGGTCCATGCATCGGCCGTGAAGGGCAGCGCCACGCCGAGCACGAGGCCGGCGAACACGAACAGCTTGACGGCGGCGCCGTAGAGGATCGCGCCGAGCGCGGGTCCGCTGTGATCGAGCACCATGACCTCGTGGATCATGGTCAGCTCGAGGTGCGTGTTGGGGTCGTCGAACGGGATGCGGCAATTCTCGGCCAGCAGCACGATGAACCAGCCCGCGACGACGAGCACCATCGGGCCCAGGCTGCCGAGCGGCGGTGCCATCGGGTCGGCGAGCATGCCGGTCAGGCTGTAGCTGCCGCTCACGCGCGCGAGCGCGACGAAACCGAGGAACAAGGACGGCTCGGCGAGCCACGCGAACGTCACCTCGCGAGCGGCCCCCATGCCCTCGAACGGCGAGCCGGTGTCGAGCGCGGCCGATGCGGTGAAGAAGCGGCCCAGCGCCAGCAGGTAGGCGAACAGGATCATGTCGCCCGGGAACGAGATCACGGCCGCATGGTGGCCCAAGGGCACGAGCAGCGACGCCGCGAGCGTGGCCGCGAGCGTCACGGCCGGACCGGCGAGGAACATGGCGGTGGTCGCCGAGCTGATCACCATGCCCTTCCGGAGCAGCTTCACGAGATCGTGGTACGGTTGCAGCAGCGGCGGTCCGGTGCGACCGGCGAACACGGCCTTCGTCCTGGCGATGACGCCGAGCAGCAGCGGCGGCAGCAGCAGCACGAGCACGAGGTGGATCAGGGAGTGCACGGTCATGTTGGATCGCTCAGGCGAACAGCAGCAGGCACAACAGGGTCAGGAACACGTAGAGCAGGTAGACCTGCACCTTGCCGCGCTGCAGCGCACGCAGCCAGTTGCAGCTGACCGCGATGCCGCGCAGCGTCGGCAGCAGCATGCGGTCGAGCACGAGGTCGGGCACATGGCTGTCGAAGCGCGCCGGGCCCGGGAACAGCGCGTCGGTGGCCGGCCGGTGCGCCACCGGCAGCAACAGGAACCGGCTGTGGTCGACGAACTGCTGCGCGAACGACGTCGCTGTGTACTGCATCGCCACCGTCGGCCGCCCGTAGCCACAGTCCCACGTGCCCACCGCGCGTTGGCGGCGGTCGCATCGAGAGCGCAACGAGCTCCACAGGATCGCGCCGGCGGCGAGCATGGCGAGGCCGAGGACGCTGATCGCACTGCACGGCACCAGGGCACCGAGGTCGGGTGGGTTCGTGCCGGCCGGCACCCAATCGGCGATCACGGGCTGCAGCGCGGGCAGCGCGAGCATCGGCAGCAGGCCGATGCCCAGGCACGCCACCGCCAGCGCGAGCATCGGCGCGCGCCGCGCGAGCGGGGCCTCGCGCTCCGCGGTCGCCGCGGCCGAACGCGGCACGCCGAGGTAGACGACGCCGAACACCTTGACGAAGCACAGCAGCGCCATCGCGCCGACCAGCGCGAGTGCCGGGATCGCGACCATCGCCGCGCCCGCGATCGTCGGTGCGTCCGACAGGGCCCGGAACATGCCAAGGTAGGTCAGCAGTTCGCTGACGAAGCCGTTCAGCGGCGGCAGGCCGCAGATCGCCACGGCACCGACCAGGAAGCACGCTGCGGTCTGCGGCATGGTCCGCGCGACGCCGCCGAGGCGATCGATCTCGCGCGTGCCGCACGCGTGGGTCGTCGCTCCAGCCGCCAGGAACAGCAGGCCCTTGAACAGGCCGTGATTCCACACGTGCAGCAGCGCGCCGCCGAGTCCGAGCGCGAGCAGTTCGGCGTGTCCGGTGGCCCGGCCGAGCAGGGCGAGGCCCGTGCCGAGGAAGATGATGCCGATGTTCTCGATGCTGTGATAGGCGAGCAGGCGCTTCAGGTCGTGCTGGCCGATCGCGAACGCCACGCCGACGACAGCGGACGTGGCGCCGATGGCGAGCACGACCACACCCCACCAGACCGGCGGTCCGGGCAGCATCCAGGCCGCGCGCAGCACGCCATAGACGCCCATCTTGATCAACACGCCCGACAGCAGCGCCGAGACGTGGCTCGGAGCGTTGGCATGCGCTCCTGGCAACCAGAAGTGCAGCGGCACGATGCCGGCCTTGAGCCCGAAGGCGGCGAGCGCCAGCACGAACAGCACGCTGCCCGCCGCCCCACCGGCCGCCGCCGGCGCCAGCGGCGTCATCGCGAACCCGCCGCTCGTGGCAGCCCAGTAGCCGAAGAACGCGAGCAGCAGCAGCGTGCCCGCGTGCGTCGCGGCCAGGTAGATCCAGCCCGCGGTGCGGACCTCACGCTGCCGGTGTTCGGTGGTGATCAGGAAGAAGGCCGACAGCGCGGCTGCCTCCCATGCGATCAGGAAGGCCACGCCGTCGCGTGCCGCGAGCACCGACATCAGGCTGGCGGTGAGCAGGCCGAGGAAGATCCGCACACGGCGGCCCTCGCCGGCATTCGCCCGCCAGTAGCCGAGGTCGAACACGGCCGCACACGCGCACAGCAGGCACGCGGGCAGCAGGAACACGGCCGACAGCGCATCGAGGCCGAACGTCAGCTCCGGCAGCAGCGGGTTCAGCGGCAGGTGCAGGCTCCTGCCCGCACCGCCGCCGAGCACCGCGATGGCAGCCGCGGCGCCGAGCGCAGTCGCCAGCAGCAGCATCGCGGTGGCGATCGACTGTGCTGCTTCGCCGCGCCGCGACGGCCACAGCGACGGCACGCCGCTGAGGGCGGCGATGACGACGGCGAGCAACAGCAGGGTGGTGTTCACGGCTGCATCAGGTGGCGAAGACCGACCAGGTCAACAGGGCGACGAGCACGACGAGCATGTAGAGCAGGTAGATCTGCAGCTTGCCGCGCTGCAGGATGCGCAGCCGGGAGCACCGGTCGGCGATGCGGTGCGCCAATGGCCACAGCACGCCGTGCAGCAGCGGCTCCACCGTGCGGCGCACGAACGCGCGCGGGCCGGGGAACAGCTCCAGCGGTGCCGGCGGCTGCGTGCGTTCGCGCACGGTCCAGTCGAGGATGCGCGCGGTGAACGCCGCGAACGACGACCCCGTGTACTGCAATCGCGGCGCGCTGGCGTCGACGAAGCCGCAGTCCCACGTGCCGACCGCGGCGACCTGCGCCCGGCGGCGGCGGTGCACGGATGTGAGCCAGAGCACGCAGCCGACCAGGGGCAACGTCACGCCGAGCGAGACAGCCGAGAGCATGCCGAACGGCACGAGCGCGGCGATGCTGTCCGGTGTGGAGTGGGGTGCGGCGTGGCGCGCGAATGCGGCAATGGCGCCGTCGAGCAGCGGTGCGCAGAGCCAGGGCGCCTGCCCGATCAAGAGGCACAGCGCGGCGAGCACCACCGCGGGCACCGTCATGCTCGGCGGTGACTCGTGGGCGTGCGCCGAAGCCGCCGAACGCGCACGGCCGAGGAACACCGTTGCATTGGTTCGCGCGAACGTCGCGACGGCGAGCCCGCCGACCATGGCCATGGCGCCGAGCACGGCAGCGGCCAGCATCGCGACCATCGTCTCGGGCCGCGTGGCCGCCGTGAACAAGCCCATGTAGAGCACGAGTTCGCTCGCGAAACCGTTCAGCAGCGGCAGGCCGCTGATCGCCGCGGCACCGACGAGGAAGCAGACGGCGGTGCGCCGCATCACGCGCCCGAGGCCGCCGAGCTGGTCGAGGTCGCGCGTGCCGGTCGCGTGCATCACCGAGCCCGCGCCGAAGAACAGCAGCGGCTTGAACAGGCTGTGGTTCCACCCGTGGAACAAGGCCCCGCCGAGGCCCAGCACGACCAGCTTCCCGTCGCCGAGCGATCTGCCGAGCATCGCGAGCCCGACGCCGAGCAGGACGATGCCCAGATTCTCGATGCTGCTGTATGCGAGCAGCCGCTTCAGATCGCCCTGCGCGAAGGTCGCGGCGATGCCGAGCAGGGCAGACACGGCGCCGAGCACGACGACGATGACGCCGCAGGCGGCCGGCAGTGGCGGCAACATCGACAGCAGTCGCAGCAGGCCGTAGACGCCCATCTGGAGCATCACGCCCGAGAGCACGGCCGAGACGTGGCTCGGTGCGTTGCCGTGCGCGCCGGGCAGCCAGACGTGCAGCGGCATCACGCCGGCCTTGAGGCCGAACCCGGCCAGCGCGAACGCGAAGACGACGATCGTGCGCGGCGAGGACAGTGTTGCGATCGAGTCGGGCTGCCAGTCGAGGCTGCCATCGGGCGTCTGCAACAGCACCATGACGGCGACGAGGCACAGGGTGCAGAAGTGCGCCGTGACCAGGTAGACCCATGCCGCGCGCCGCGGCTGCACCTTGTCGTGTTCGGTCGCGATGAGGAAGAAGGCGGCCAGCGCCATGATCTCCCAGCCGATCAGGAACAGCATGCCGTTCCGGGCGAGCACGAGCACACACATGCCGGCGGTCAGCAGGCCCTGGAAGACGCGGATGAGGCGCCCGCGAGCCCCGAACGACGCGTCGTAGCCGAGGCCGTAGATCGCGCCCAGACCGGACACGAGGAACACCGGCAGCAGGAACAGCGCCGACAGACCATCGAGTTCGACGGCCAGCGAGAGGCCCGGCAACGACCAGCCGGACACGGCGGCATCCGCGGGGCCGATCACGCCGAGCAGCGCGCCGATGCCGCCGAGCAGCGAGCCGCCGCTCGCGAGCAGCGCGGCGAGCCGTTCTGCCGGCCGTCGCCGTTGTGCCATCACGACCACCGGAGCGCCGCTCAACGCCCAGACCAGGGCGCCGGCGAGCACCAGGCCGAGGCCCGTGGTCATGGCGCCAGACCTGGCGAGGCCGAACCCGGCCTGACGGCGTCGCTGTTGCGCGCCGCTGCGAGGATCTCGGCATCGGTGCGCTGCATCTCGACCGGTTCCTTCAGTTCGCCCGCCAGCGCCCGGGCCACTCGCGACAGCAGGTGCAGATGCATGCGCACGGTCGGGCTCACCAGCACGAACAGCGTCGTCACGGCGCGGCCATCGGCGGCGCCGAAGTCGACGGGCGTCGCGAGGAAGAACAGGCCCAGGACCGGCTCGGGCACGGCGGCGATGAACGGGTAGCGCGCGTGCGGCAGCGCAATGCCACCCCCGATGGCCGTCGAATCGTGCGACGCCCTGGCGAGGATCATCTCGCGCAGCAGGTCCCGATCGACCGACGGCGGCAGCAGCATCCGGTCGACGGCGGCGGCAACGACGTCACGGCGCGACGTTCCGGACAGGCCGCGGTGGATGCCCCCGCGGGCCAGCACTTCGGCCAGGCGGATCGGTTCCGTCGCCTCATCGGTCGCCGGGATCGGCAGCAGGATCTGGTTCCGCTGCGCCCAGTCCATCAAGCCGACACGATTGAGACGATACTGCTCGTTGAACCGGACCGCGGGCAGGTTCCGATCGCGGATCCACCGGAGTACCTGCGCCTCCGAAGAGCGCAGCAATTCGGCGGCCTCTTTGATCGTGAGTTGCACGTCTGGTGTTCAGCCGCATCGGGTGATGGTGGCCGAAGGTGTCGAAGAGTAGGAACGCCTTCCGTCGCCGTCAACGACGGCAGAGGCGCCGGAGTCGGTGCTGGCGTCACCGCATCGAGCGCGCCGGCTCGCCGACGATCCGGCGGTGCTGGCGGTCGATCGACGGCCGCGTTGCGATAGCCTGTGGGTCCCGCATGAGCGCCACGCCAGCATCGCAATCACGCGGCTCGTCATCCCGGTGGTGGTGGTCTGCGGCCGTGCTGCTGGCCGCACTGCCGCCGCTCGCGCTGGTCGCCGTTCGTGCTTCGATGCCGGACGCCTCGCGCCTCGCGTTCCTCGCGCGGCTGCTGTACTGGACGATGCCGATCGTGCTCGCACTCGCGGTCGCGGCCTGGCTGTGGCGTTGGCGCGCGGGTGCGACCTCACTACGCACTGCGGCCACCGGACTCTGGCCCGGCGCCGTCGCCGCCGTGCTGCTGACCGTCGCGGTGTCCTGGCTCGTGCCGGCCGAGATGCGCGTGCAATTCGACGAGACGAGCCTCGTCGGCTGCTCGCAGAACATGCATGGCCAGCGCGCGGCGCTCATGACGACGGGCGCCGTGCCGTTCGAGGGCGAGATCGTGCCGATCGAGAACGTGGTCGACAAACGGCCGCCGCTGTTCGCGTTCCTCACGAGCCTGCTGCACGACGTCAGCGGCTACCGCATCGCCAACGCGTTCGCCGTCAACGCCGGCCTGCTCGCGCTCGGCCTGCTGCTCGTCTTCGCCGCGGCGCGCGCGCGGCTGCCGCTGCGCGCAGCCCTCGCCGCGCCGTTCGCGCTGCTCGCCGTGCCGCTGACCAGCGTCGTCGCGACGTCGGCGGGCTTCGATCTGCTCGCGGCCGTGCTGTTCCTCGTCGTGCTGCTCGCGGCCCTCGACTTCGTGCGGCAACCGGACACCGTGCGCTTCGTCGCGCTGCTCGCGGGCGGCGTGCTGTTCGCGCAGTCGCGCTACGAGTCGCTGCCGGCACTGCTGCTCGCCGGGGGCGTGGTGTTGTACGCAGTGCGGGGCAGGTGGCGGCCCGATCGTGGGGCGCTGCTCGCACTCGCGGCCTGCCCCGTGCTGCTGACGCCGCTCGTGTTGCTGCTGCTGCACGCGCGGGATCCGATGTTCTATCCCGAGGCGCGCGGCCAGGCGCTGGTGTCGGTGCAGCACTTCGCGGCGCACCTGCCGCCGATGCTCGCGGCCTGGTTCTGGCCGTGCATCGACAACGCGCTGCCCGGCATCGTGGCGTTCGTCGCACTGCCGGCGTGGTCGTGGTGGCTGTGGCGCGGGCGCAGCTCGATCGCCGACGCGGTCGTGCTCGTGCCGGTGTTCGGTGTGACCGCGCTCGTGCTGTGCTGGTTCTTCGGCGACGTGCACCAGCGGCCGGCGCTGCGGCTGTTCCTGCCGCTCGCGTGGCTGACGGCGCTCGCGCCGCTGCTGTGGGCGGCGCTCGTGCCGCGCCTGGGCACCTGCGTGCTCGCGGCGATGGTCGTGCTGTGCGGCGTGCGGCTGCACGCGGTGCAGCGCGGCGCGGCGTTCGCGCGGCTGCCGATCGCCGAACTCACGGACGGCATCGACGCGATGCTGCTCCAACACCCTGGCGATGCGCGCACGACCCTGTGGGTGAGCACGGCGGCCCAGCACCTGATCGTCGAGGGCCGGGCGGCGCTGTCGCCGCGGTCGTTCCTCGCGCGGCAACGCGAAGTGCTCGACTACGAACGCGGCGGCCACGTGCGCACGATCTACGTGCTCACGACGCCGCTCGATGCCGCGATGGCGCCCGCGTTCGGCGATCCGGCCGAGGTGCTGGCCCGGCGGCGCAGCGTCGTCGAGTTCCGGATCGATGGCCCGGCGCCGATCACCGTGCACCGGCTCGTGCGGTGAGCGCGCGCGGCTGCGATCGTCGTCACCAGCTCACCGGCCCGCGCCGACCGTCGTCGGCCCAGACCAGCTCGGCCCCGTCGTGCCTGGTGCCGAACTGCGCCGCGATCACCTGGGCGCGGTACCGGAAGATGCGTTCGACGTCGCGCCGCACGAACAGCGCCATCAGCACGCCTGCGAACGGCCCTCCCCAGGGCCGCATGTCGACGTGGTCGCCGAGGATCGTGCCGCCGTCGCACGCCGTGAACGTGTGCACGTGGTGCCAGCGCGCACAGGGGCCGCGGACCTGTTCGTCGCCGAACACGTGTGGCGGGTCCCAGCAGGTGATGCGCGTGCGCCAGCGCAGCCGCACCCCGCGCACGCGGATGCGGTAGTCGATGAGCGCGCCCGCGGCCATCGCGACGGGCTGCGGCGTCTGCATCGTGAACGACAGCCAGCTCGGCGTCAGCAGCTGCAGGTTCGCGGCGTCGGCGAAGAACGGGAAGACCGCGGCGGGCGGGTGGGGGACCCAGAGGGACGAGCGCAGGCGCCAGGTCTTCACCGTGGGGGCTTCGCGCCCGTGCTGCCGGCGGATGCATCGCGTCGCGGGCGGGTCCGACCGGCCCCGGGCCAGGCGGCCAGGCGGCGGGGGGCTTGCCGCCAGCGGAGGCGTGGGCGACAACGAGTGGCGATGCGTTGCCCGGACCTCGGCCTGCTGTCGCTGGCGCTGCTCGGCGCCTGTGCCAACCCGCGCTACTTCGCGCCGCGCGAGAACGTCAACGGCTCGGGTCCGGGCGGTTATCCGGCGGCGGTCTACCCGATCGCGGACGGTGCGGCGATGGGCGAGGTGCGCGTCTGGTCGGCCGGCACGCGCGCGATCGAGGTCGAAGAGAACGGCGAACCGCGCGAGATCGTCGAGCTGCACGCTGGCTTCGAGGTGGAGAACACGGGCGCCGAGGCGCTGGCGCTCGACGTGGCCGCCGTGACCTGCGAGGACCTGCAGATCGGTGCGTTGCGCATCGAGTCGCTGTCGCCCGTCAGCACCGTCGGGCAGGCGCGCGCAGAACCGGGCAAGACGGTGCGGCTCGAGGCCTTCTTCCGACCGGGCCCGGCCGAGCGACCTCGCGACGTGGCGTCGTTCTCGCTGCGGTTCCGGGTCACCGCGGGCGATCGCCCCGTGCTCGTGCAGGTGACGCCGTTCGAGCCCTATGCGCCCGCCTACTACTGGCACGACGACTGGGCCTGGGGGTATCCGGGCTGCTGGGGCTCGCCGTACTGGAGTGTCGGCTTCGGCTGGCACCACCACTGGCACTGAACCACGGCACCGGAGCACTGTCACCGGAGCACCGCGGGGCGACACAAAGGCCCGCGCAGCAGCGGCGAGCGCCCGCTGGTTCGGAGTTTTTGGTGCACGGCTCCGTCGGTCGCCACCCTGTCGACAGGGCCACGGTCCGTGCGGGTGCGCTCGCGCGAGCCGAAGTCCTGAGGCGGTGTGTCGTTGCGCGGCAACGGCCCAACCGCTAAGCGTGTTGCCCCCGCAAACGGCGCCAGCGCCTGGACGCGCGCGCGCGCCAGCGCTTCGAGAGTCCTTCGGCCCCTGTGCAG
>DASUFY010000071.1:0-4733 GCA_036274315.1 Planctomycetota bacterium
GTCTACTGCCGCGACACCGGCGGCACGGTCTCCGGCGTGATCTACCGCGCGCGCATCCGCTACTGGCCCTGCGTCGCCGAGGAGGTCATCCGGCTGCACAGCGGCAACGGACCGATCGGCGGGCCGGACGGTGAAGTCCTCGGCACTCCGCTGCTCGCGGGCACGGTCGGCCCGGCGGAGTTCGCTCAAGCAGCCATGGGCCTTCCGGCCACCGTCGTCGATCTCGGCGCGAGCGAGCCGTGCGGCGGCCTCGCCGCCGACCCCGCGGCGCGCTGGGTGTGGCAGAACAACCACTACGGCACCCTGTTCGCGCAGCCGTTCCAGATCCGCTCGTGCAACCTCGTCGGCGCGCGCGTGCGGTTCACCCACTCGCAGTCCGCGAGCATGGGCTTCGGCATCGTCGCCGGCGTCTACGTGAACGGCCACGCGCTGCAGCTCGAGCCGGTCGCGCCGCCGCTCGGCGACTGCGATCGCGCGTTCGAGGCCGTCGTGCCGGCTGCGTTCCTGAACGCGAGCGCGACCAACTGGCTGTTCGTGCACGTGCCGAGCACGCCGGCGCTGCCGATCTTCTTCCCGCTCACCATCTACAGCGCGACGATCCGCGTGCGCACGCCGCCGATCTCCGCCTCGCTGACGATCGACAGCGGTCCCGGCGTGCGCATGCTGACGGGCAACGCCTACGGGCCGCTGCGCAGTGCACCGTTCACGGCCGCCGACTTCGCGGCATGCACCGCGAACGCGAGCGTCGTCGCCGCCCCTTCGGGCTGGGCGACGTCGCTGACGCCCGCCCAGTGGGTCGCGACGGACGCCAGCCGCACGCCGCGATCGACGCTGTTCGCTCAGGACTTCCAGGTCCCCTTCTGCACGGCGAGCCTGACGCGCGTGCGGCTGCGCTTCACCTGCGCGGTCGACGACGCGCTCGGCGACCCGAGCGGCAACGGTGCGAACCCGCGCGGGGTCTACCTCAACGGCACCGCGGTCGAGGCGTCGTGGACCGCACTCGGCGGCGGCAGCGTCGTCGCCTTCGAGCGCGACGTCACCGGACTGCTGCGCGACGGCCTCAACACGCTCTACGTGTACGATCGCGACCTCGCCGGCGTGAAGAGCGGCGCGGTCTGGTCGGCGCGCATCGACGTCGACCCGTGCGCGGGGTCGACGATCGGCGCCGGTTGTCCGGGCACGCCCGCGACGATCGGGATCGCCGTGCCCGTGCTCGGCGGCGTCGGGTCGATCTCGCTGGCGCACCTGCCGCCGTCGGCGCCGCTCGCGCTGCTCGCGATCGGCACGTCGATTCCGGCGCTCGACCTCGGCGTGCTCGGCGCCGCGGGCTGCCTCGCCCACGTCGCGCCGTTCGTGATGCCGCTCGGCGTGCCGGCCGGCGGCCAGTTCGTCTACTCGTTCGCCGTGCCGTTCGACCCGACGCTGGTCGGCTACGAGCTCGCGGCGCAGGGCGTCTACGGCGACCCCGCGTTCAACAGCAGCGGCATCGTCTCGACGCCCGCGGCGGTGCTCGTCGTGCAGCCGTGATCGCGGAGCCGGCCGCTCTTGCGCGGCCTGCAGTCTGGGCGCCGACGAGCAGGGCTTCTCGCCGCACCGGGCGGTGCGGTGGCGGCCCGCTCGCGCACGGAACCGATGATTGCCTCGACGATCGCGCGCCGAGCGGCGAAGCTGCCGCGACCTGCGATGGCGAGATCGAGACGATTCCACGAGGCGCGCACCGTGCTGCGCGCGACCACGTTGCTCGGCGTCGTGCTCGCGGCATGCGCCGCGCCTCGCCCGCTCGAGGTGCCCATGCGCGCGCTCTGGGACCGGGCGCCGGCGACGCAGGGGCCGCGCGTGCTGCTCGTGATGCTGCCGGGCCGCGGGGACACGCCCGACGACCTCGTGCGGAACGGCATGGTCGCCGAAGTCCGCGCGCGGCACATCGCCGCCGATGTGGTCGTGGCCGACGCGCACTACGGATACTTCATGGCCCGGCAGACGACGAAGCGCGTGTGGCAGGACATCATCGCCCCCGCGCGCGCAGAGGGATACGACGGGGTCTGGCTCGCCGGCATCTCGATCGGCGGCCTCGGTGCGCTGCTGTATGCGGCGAGGGTCGAGTCGAGCGATGCCGACCCGGTGGCCGGGGTGTTGGCGATCGCGCCCGTCATCGGCAGCGAGAGCGTGCTCGAGGAGGTCGCCGCCGCCGGCGGTCTGCGCGCATGGCAACCGTCGGAGCCGTACGCCGACTACTCGCACAAGCTGTGGGCATGGCTGCGCGGCTACGGTGATGCTTCGACCGAGCGGCCCCAGCTCTACCTCGGTGTCGGCACCGAGGACAGGTTCCGCCGTCAGACCGAACTCGTGGCTCCGGTGCTGCCCGAGGACCACGTGATCGAAGTTCCCGGCGCGCACACGTGGCGGCCGTGGCTCACCATCTGGGGCCAGATGCTCGATCGTGCGCCGCTGCCGCGGCTCGTGCCCTGAAGGCTGGCGGCGTCACGCAGGTTCGACCGCGACCACCCAGCCGCCCGGCGCGGCGCCGGGATCGCGCAGCGTGATGCGCACGGGCAGGAAGCGTTCGATGACCTCGGCGTTGGTGCGCGTGTGCGGGGTCGGCGCCGGCGTGCGGAACGAACCGCCGCCGGCGAGTGCCATCGGGATCAGCAGCTGGTCGGCGAGGTGTTGGCCGACCGGCACGTGCGCGGCGAGCAGTTCCTGCGCGAGGTCGGCGGCCTGCTTCGCCACGTCTTCGGCGCGCACGGCGCGTTCGCCGAGCGCCATCACGAGCTCGGTCACTTCACCGAGGTCGATGTGCACCATGACCGCGTTGCCGGGACCCGTCGAACGCACCTCGCTGGTGGTCACCTGGTCGGCGCGCAGCGACAGCCGTTCGCACAGCACGCGCGCTTCGCGCTCGGCCACGTGCGGCTGGATCCGGGCCCAGGCGATGTGGGCGCGCAGGCGCGGTGCGGCGCTGCGTTCGTGCAGCTCGAGGCGCCGCCAGCTCGCGGGAGCGACGGTCGCACGCAGCTGGCCGCCGCCGGCCGGGTAGAAGCCGTGCTGTTGCAGTTCGAGCCCGAGGCCGGCACCCATGCGGTGCAGCAGCGGCGCCCACGTGTGCTGCAGGAAGTCGAACGGCGGTGCCAGCGGGTTGTGCGTGCCGCCCGACAGCTCGACGGTCGAGGGGCCGTCGGCCGAGAGCAGCGCCGGCAGCACGGTCTGCAGCACGAGCGTGGTGCTGCCCGCGGTGCCGATCGCGAAGCGGTAGTCGCCGGCGCGCACGCGCCGCGGCGCGAACAGCAGCCGCTGCGAGCCGATCTCGGCGCCTTCGGTCTTCGCGTCGCCGACCTCGGCCGCCGCGAGCACCGCCGTCAGGTGCTGGCGCGCGAGCCCGGGCTTCGCGCGGCCGGCGCGGATCTTCTCGATCACGAACGGCTGGCCCGTGACCAGCGACAGGCCCAGCGCCGTGCGCAGGACCTGGCCGCCGCCTTCGCCCATCGATCCATCGAGGTGCAGCATGGCTCAACCCTTGACGCAGACGACCTGCTTCAGCGTGTGCACGATGTCGACGAGGTCCTGCTGGGCCGCCATGACGGCGTCGATGTCCTTGTAGGCCATCGGCGTCTCGTCGATGACGGCGCCGTCCTTGCGGCACTCGACACCTTCGGTCGCGGCGATGTGGTCGTCGACCGTGAAGCGCCGGTGCGCCTCGCCGCGCGACATGACGCGGCCCGCCCCGTGGCTGCACGAGTGGAAGCTGTCGGGGTTGCCCAGGCCTCGCACGATGAACGAACGGGCGCCCATCGAACCCGGGATGATGCCGAGGTCGCCGAGGCCGGCGCGCACCGCACCCTTGCGCGTGACGAAGACCGAGGCGCCGAAGTGCTCTTCCTGCTGCACGTAGTTGTGGTGGCAGTTCACGGCGACTTCACCGTGCGAGAACTTCGGCAGGTCGTCGTGGCGCGCGAGTGCCTCGAGGATCGCGTCCATCATGAGGTCGCGGTTGGTGCGCGCGAAACGCTGCGCCCAGCCGACGGCGAACACGTAGTCGTCGAAGTGTTCGGCCCCTTCGGTGAAGTAGGCGAGGTCCTTGTCGGGCAGGTTGTGCACGTGCTGCTGCATGTCCTTCTTGGCGAGGTCGATGAAGTGCGTGCCGATGCGGTTGCCGACGCCGCGCGAACCGCTGTGCAGCATCACCCAGACGCGCTGCGCCTCGTCGAGGCACAGTTCGATGAAGTGGTTGCCGCCGCCGAGCGTGCCGAGGTGCTGCGCCGTGGAGCCGCGGTCGAGGCGCGGGTGCTTGTCGATGATCTGCTGGTAGCCGGCGCGCAGCTTCTTCCACGCGTCCTCGGCGCGCGCGGGCAGGTTGGCCCAGGCACCGCGGTCGCCCTTGCGGCCGCCGCTCGTGCGGCCGTGCGGCACGACGCGTTCGATCGTCGAGCGCAGGCCCTTGAGGTTGTCGGGCAGGTCGTTGGCCGTGAGCGAGGTGCGCACGGCCATCATGCCGCAGCCGATGTCGACGCCGACCGCCGCGGGGATGATCGCGCCCAGCGTCGGGATCACGCTGCCGACCGTGGCGCCGATGCCCCAGTGGATGTCGGGCATGGCCGCCACGTGGCTGTGCACGATCGGCAGCATGGCGACGTTGCGCAGCTGCTGGATCGCGTTGGGGTCGGCCGGCACACCGCGGACCCAGGCCTTGATCGGGACGCCGCCGGTGTCGAACTGTTCGTAGTGCTGTGAGGTTG
>DASUFY010000072.1:0-4449 GCA_036274315.1 Planctomycetota bacterium
CGGCCAACGGTGCGCAGCTGACCAGACACCTCCAGATGGTCGGCACGCCCGCATACATGAGCCCCGAACAGGCGGGCATGGCGTCGCAGGACGTCGACACGCGCAGCGACATCTACTCGCTCGGAGTGCTGCTGTACGAACTGTTGACCGGGACCACGCCGTTCGCTTCGCAGAGGCTCGATGAAGCCAATCTCGCGGACATCGTGCGCATGATCTGCGAGGAGACGCCGCACAAGCCGAGCGTGCGCATCTCGACGCTCGGTGCGGCGGCGACCAACACCGCCATGCGGCGACGCGTCGATGGCGCCAGGCTCGTCATCGAACTGCGCAGCGACCTCGATTGGATCGTGATGAAGTGCCTCGAGAAGGATCGCGCACGCCGCTACGAGACGGCCAATGGCCTGGCGGCGGACATCGAGCGCCACCTTCGCGACGAACCGGTGACCGCGGGTCCACCGAGCACGGCCTACCGGCTGCGCAAGTTCGTGCGGCGCAACCGGGCTGGCGTGCTGGCGGCGGCGGCGATCGCGCTGGTGCTGGTGCTCGGCACCGCGGGGACGACCTGGGGCATGCTGTGGGCACTCGACGAGAAGGAACACGCGAAGACGGAGACGATCCGGGCGACCCAGGCTGCCGCCGACGAGGCGACGGCGCGCGCCGCCGAGACGAAGCGCGCGGCGGAGCTGCAACGGGTGGCCGACTTCCAGACCGCGCAGCTCGGCCGCGTCGACCCCATGACGATGGGCGCACGGCTGCGCCGCACGCTGCTCGACGAGGCGCCACAGGAACGGCGTACCGAGCTGGACGAGGCGCTGCGCGGCCTCAACTTCACGAACCTGGCGCTCGCCACGCTCGAGCACGACATCTTCCGGCCCTCGCTCGAAGCCATCGACGCGCAATTCGGCAAGCAGCCGCGCGTGCAGGCACAGCTGCTGGAGGCGATGGCGAAGACCTTGCACGATGTCGGCCTGCTCGACCTCGCGACCGCGCCTCAGGCGCGAGCCCTCGAGATCGAGACCAGGGAGTTCGGCGCCGGCGATCCCCACACGTGGAACGCGCGCAATGGCCGGGGCGTGATCCTGTTCGCGCAGGGCAAGCTCGCGGAAGCCGAACCCGACATCCGCGAAGCGCTCGAGGGCCTGCGTCGCCAGCTGGGCTCGGACGACCCCACCACGCTGAACTCGCTCGACTGTCTCGGTGACCTGCTCCGGGAACAGGGCAAGCTCGCGGAAGCCGAGCCGTGCTTCCGCGAGGTGCTGGCCACCCGCCGCCGCGTGCTCGGTGACGACGACGCCGACACGATGGAGTCGGTTCGTGTGCTCGGCGCCGTGCTGCGTGAGCAAGGCCGGCTCGCCGAGGCCGAGCCGTACCTGCAGGAGTCGCTCGATGCGCAGCTTCGCTTGTCCGGGCCGGACGATCCCAACACGCTGCGAGCACGCAACAGCATGGCGATACTGCGCCAGGCGCAGGGCAGGTTGCCCGAAGCCGAGTCGTTGCTGCGCGAATCGCTCGCGGGCTACCGCCGTGTGCGCGGCGACGATCATCCCGGCACGGTGGCAGTGATCCGCAACCTCAGCTGCGCTCTCACGGAGCAGGGCAAGTGGGCGGAAGCCGAACCGTACGCACGCGAGGCACTCGAGCGCAGCCGCCGCATTCTCGGCAACGAGCACAGCACCACGCTGTTGGCGATCTCCGACCTCGGTGTTCTGCTGCTGCAATTGGGCCGCCTCCCCGAGGCGGAGCCGCTGCTGCGTGAAGCGCTCGCTGGCCAGCGCGAGCTGTTCGGCGACGACCATGCGAGCACGGTGTCCTCGATCAACAACCTGGCCACGTTGCTCCGTTCCCAGGGGCGCCTGTCCGAGGCCGAGCCGTACTTCCGACAGGCACTCGAGAGCCAGTGCCGGCTGCACCCCGGCGACGACGTGTACAAGCTGCGTGCGATGGGCAATCTGGCCGGCCTGCTCGAGCAGCAGGGCAAGCTGGCCGAGGCCGAACTGCTCTACCGCGAGGCGCTCGACGGCACTCGCCGTCTGCTCGGCGAGCAGAGTCCGGCGACGTTCATGTCGATGGACAACCTCGGCGTGCTGCTCCAGCAACAGGGCAAGTTCGACGAAGCCGAACGCTGCTTCCGGGAGGCGCTGGCTGGCGAGCGCCGCGTGCTCGGCAACGAGAACATCGACACCCTGATCACGGTGGGAAATCTCGGCGGCCTGCTGTCGGTGCGCGGCAAGCTGTCCCTTGCCGAGCCGCTGTTGCGCGAGGCGCTCGAGGGCTTGCAGAGCCAGCTGCCCGAGAACCACCCGCTGAGGCTGTCGGCGCTCAACAACATGGGCACGCTGTTGCGGAAGCAGGGTCAGTTCGCCGAGGCCGAGACGGCCTTCCGCGAATCGCTGCTGGGCCTGCGGCGCGTGTACCCGCCGAACCATCCGAAGACGCTGGTCACGGTCGCCAACGTCGGTCTCGCGCTGCACGCCCAGGATGAGCCCGAGGAGGCCCTGCCGTTCTTCCTCGAGGCGATCGAAGGCCTCGCAGCCCGCGGCGACGGTGCCCAGGCGCTGGTGGTGCTGCGCGATTGGGTGAAGGCCGGCAGGGAGACGCAGCCGGATTCGTGGACCACGTTCCTCGCCGAGTCGCTGCTCGGGGGCGCTCTGGCGGAGCAGAAGGGCCATGCCGAAGCCGAGCCGTTGCTGCTCGCGGGCCACGAAGGGCTGCAGCAACGGGAGGCGACGATCCCCGACGAGCACAAGGCCGTGGTCGCGCAGGCACTGGAACGGCTCGTGAGGCTGTACAGCGAGTGGGACGTGGCCGAGCCCGGCGCCGGCCACGCCGCCCAGGCCGCCACGTGGCGCGCGAAGTAGACGGCACGATGCGGGCATCGCAGGACGCGACGTGAGAGCGCGGGGACTGCACGCCCAACGTCTTTGACCTTGAGCCGCGAGCGCCGCTGCGGCGCTCGCCGGCTCCTGCGCCTGTTAGGCGCCGTCTCTACTTGGCGGCGAACTCCGGCCTCGCATATTGCTCGAGGTATCCGCAGGAGGAGCAGCGGTAGGTCCCGATGGGAACCAGCTTCTCATCGGGCAGTTTCGTACCCGACCAGAACGACTTCAGGGGGGCTCCTGCGGCCCAGTGGCTGACCACTCTTGCGCCGTAGGTGTTGTCGAGCACGAAACCCTGCTCCATGCCACTCTTGCACTTCGGACACTGATGGGATGTAGCCATTGAATTGGTCCTCGATGGGATTGCTGGCCGTCGCGGCGCCCAACTTCTCTGACGCTGAGCCGCGAGCCGCGTGCGAGGGCTTCAGCTCTCGCGGTTGCTTGGTCGCGGCTCGTCGGCTCCTGCGGCTGGTGCTAGCCGCGACGAACGTACACGTCAGACCAGCTTCCCGGCAAGCCACACAACAGCCAGAGCGCAAACACCGCGGCCAGGCACAGGTTGAAGACGAAGTCCCAACGACGCGGAGGCAGGGAGTGCTCGGGGTAGTCGACAGGCCAGCGACCAAGCTCGGCGGCTCGGTACAGGAGGTCAAGCCGAAGTGGGATCCGCGTCACGCGGTCCTGCGGCGCGTCGAAGAACAGCCGACCGGGACTCACCACGTCCTCGTCTGTGTGGAAGTACCAGAGAAACGCCGACAGGTCGACGTGGAATCGATCCTTGAACTCGTGGAGCAGCTCGTCGAGATCGGGAACGAGCAGCTTGAGATCCCCGAACAGATCGGTCTCCGCCGACAGCGGCGTCCGAGGACCAGCGTACTTCTGCACGAGCGCGTTGATCTCCTCGACTCTCGACACGGCACTCATCGGTCCAACGCCTGTCACGCTCAGGCGCGAGCGGCGTGGTCGGGGGCGTGGGGTTCCAAGGTTGCTTGTGAACCTCGGTTGCTCTCCTGCCTGCGTTGCTTGAACGCGCCGATCGTCACTTGCATGGTCTGGATGCCGGCAGTCATACACCGAGGCAGAGGCCGGGCAACTACCGTCCCCCTCGCCCGATGCCCCGGAACACGATCGAGAACAACCACCTCATCCGGTCTGCATCTGTCGTCTCGCCGGGAGGCTCTCGAAAGTACCCGCACACGCCCAACAGGAGAGCCGATGGAATGCTGAATGCAACGATGGTGCCAAACGGCTCCCCGGCAACACCGCCCGCGACTGCGACAACGCTGCCTGCTGCGAGCCCCCAGAGCAGCGCCCGGCGAAAGTCCTCCGCGCGACAACGAGTGCTAGTCATGGGGCATCTGGCCGGCCAACGTCTGTGGCGCTGAGCCGCGAGCGCCGCTGCGGCGCCCGCCGGCTCCTGCGCCAAGCTAGACCTTGAACCAGCGTGACCGCTGAGGTTGCTGGTCAAGAAAGCGCTCGAAACGCGCCCTCCGCGCGCGAAGATGGCGTTTGCCACAACAACCATCGAGCCCTGGGAGGGGCGTTTCGAGTGAAGGCAATCATCAAGCGCGAG
>DASUFY010000073.1:0-3728 GCA_036274315.1 Planctomycetota bacterium
GATGATCCAGTCCATCTCGGCCGAGCGCGCGTCGTAGGTGGTGATCGGCGTGTAGCCCCACGACGCGGTCTCGAACATCGCCTTCCACGGCTGCGTGGGATCGGTGATCGCGCTGACGACGCCGTAGCGCGTGTTCTGCGCGGTCGTCATGACCGGCGAGTTGATGATGTAGTTGTAGTCGGTGAACATGCCCTGGCCGTCCGGACAGACGCCGCGCACGTTCGCGTTGACTCCCGCGGCGAAGATGATGCCGAAGGTCGAGTTGCCGTGCGTCGTCGGCGAGCCGCTGAAGATCGTCGGCGGCACGGTGCGCCAGGCGTTCGCGGCGTACTCGGGGTGGGTGGGGTAGATGCCCTCCATGATGTGCCCGCGCACGCCCTTGCCGGTGTGGCCGGCCATGGCCTCGATGTAGTTCGAGCCACCCTGGATGCGCACGTTGGGGTCGTCGGTGCCGACCGGCGTGACGCGCTGGATCCAGAGCACGGTGTTCTCGGCGGCGATCGCCACGACCTGCGGGCCGGTCAGGTCGGCCTCGATGAGCAGGTTGCCGGCGGCGTAGCGCCACATCGTGCCGCCCACGCGCTGCACGGCCGCGACCAGTGCGGCCTCGTCGCGCTTGGGATCGACCATGACCACGACGTAGCGATCGGGCTGCACCGGGCCCGCGATCAGCGCGCCGAGCAGGTCCAGTTCGAGCTTGTAGGCCGGGTGGAAGGAACCGACCCAGCGCACGCGTTCGAGCGCCGCGATCTCCTGCCGCCGATCGGCGTCCGCGCGCACGACGTAGCCGTTGTACGGCGCGTACCACTTCTCCTCGGCGCCGAGGCCGTGCAGCGCCTCGCGGTCGGCCTGCGTCGGCTCGCTCGTGAACTGCACGAGGAACAGCCCGCTCGACGCCTTGGCGGTGAACGCCTCGGGCACCGTGGGCTCGCCGGAAAGCGGGTCGAACGCGGCGTAGTGCAGCATGACGCGCGGCGCGGCGGGTTCTTGTGCAAGCGCGGTCACACCGAGCGAAAGGAACGAGACGAAGAACAGGGCTGCAGGTCGTTGCATGGGGTTCAACCGGGCTCGGGACGGGGGAGGCCGAGCCCTTTGTCGAGGATGGGCGCGGTCGCGTCAACCCTCGCGGGTCGATCGCGGCGGTCTCGCGACCGCCTGCGGGCCCGCGCCCGCGCATCGGCCACGCAGCGGCCGCGTGGCAAGTCGCAGCGATCCCCTGACATCGGCCGCCGGACCGGCGTGCGATCGCGCGATAGGATCGCCCCGGCTCACGCACCATGGCCCACCCACCCGCTGCGCTCTCCCGCCTGCTGTTCACGCTCGTGTTCACCGCGCTGCTCGGCGCGCAGGATCCGGACCCCGCGCCCGATCGCCGCGAAGGCGAGGGCGACGGGCCGTACGACCGGCTGATCCTGCGCGGCGTGATCGTCATCGACGGCACCGGTGCACCACCGCACGGCCCCGTCGACGTGATGATCGGCAAGAACCGCATCATCGCCGTCGGCGGTCCCCCGGCGCGCCCCGATCGCGTCATCGACGGCCGCGGCATGTACCTGCTGCCGGGCTTCGTCGACATGCACGTGCACTGCGGCGGCAAGCCGAAGGCGCCCGAAGCCGAGTACGTCTACAAGCTGTGGCTCGCGCACGGCGTCACGACGGTGCGCGGCGTTCCGCTCGGCGGGCAGGACTGGACTTCGCACGAGAAGGCGCGCAGCGCCGCCAACGAGATCGTGGCCCCGCGCATCTTCGACTACCAGCGACCGAACGTGCACAGCGTCGATGCGGCGCGCGAATGGGTGCGCACGATGGCGGAGCGCGGCGTCGACGGCGTCAAGCTCGGCGCGTTCGAGCCCGAGATCATGGCCGCGCTCATCGACGAAGCGCACCGGCACGGTCTCGGCACGGTCGCCCACCTGGCCCAGAGCGGCGTCGCCCAGATGAACGCGCTCGACGCGGCGCGCCTCGGCCTCGACACCGTCACGCACTTCTACGGCCACTTCGAAGCGCTGCTGAAGGACCACGTCGTGCAGCCCTGGCCCGTCGACATGAACTACGACGACGAGCAGCAGCGCTTCGGCCAGGTCGCGCGGCTGTGGAACCAGATCCACCCACCGGGCAGCTTCGAGTGGGACCAGTACCTGCGCCAACAACTCGAGCTCGGCACGGTGTTCGACCCGACGATGACGATCTACTCGGCCGGTCGCGACATCATGCGTGCGCGCACCGCCGAGTGGCACGACCGGTACACGCTGCCCTCGCTGATGGACTTCTTCGCGCCGAGTCGCAAACGGCACGGCTCGTACTGGTACTACTGGACCACGGCCGACGAGGTGGCGTGGCGCAACTTCTACCGCGTCTGGATGCAGCTCGTGTCCGACTACAAGAACCTCGGCGGCCGCGTGACCTGCGGCTCGGACTCGGGCTTCATCTACAAGACCTACGGCTTCGGCTACATCGAGGAGCTCGAGCTGCTTCAGGAAGCCGGCTTCCATCCGCTCGAGGTGATCCAGGCCGCGACCATGAACGGCGCGCGCACGCTGTTCGAGCCCAAGGGCCAGCCGATCGAGTTCGGCGTGATCCGGCCCGGCCTGCTCGCGGACCTCGTGCTCGTCGAGGCCAACCCGCTCGAGAACTTCAAGGTGTTGTACGGCACGGGCGCGCAGAAGCTCGACGACGCGACGGGCGAGGTGCGCCGCGTCGGCGGCGTGCGCTACACGATCAAGGACGGCATCGTCTACGACGCGAAGAAGCTGCTCGCCGACGTCGCGGCGATGGTGCAGCGGCAGAAGCAGGAACGGGCCGCGGCCCACGCGGAGCCCGTCGAGGCCGGCAAGCGCTGACGGCGCGACCCACGACCGGCGCAAGATGTCGGTGCCGGGGCTCGCGCGGCGTGCAGCCACCGGCGATCGTGTCGCGCGTGTCGACCGTGCTCGCGATCACGCTGGCCACCGCCCCGTGTCTGTTCTGGCTCGGCGCGGTGCTGCGCCACAACGACAACGAACGCGAACCCTGGTCGCTCGTCGTGCTCGGCCTCGGGCTCGGCGCGACCTGCACGCTCGGTGTGCTGTGGCTGCGGCCGCCGCTCGAGAACGCGCTCGCACCCGCGTCCCCGTTCGTCGAGGCCTTCGTGGTGACGGCCTTCGCCGAGGAGATGTGGAAGCTGCTCGCGCTGCTGCCGCTGCTGATGCTGTCGGAGGTGGACGAGCCGCTCGACGGCGCCGTCTACGGCGCCGCGGTGGGCCTCGGCTTCGCCGGCTGCGAGAACGTCTTCTTCGTCTTCGACGACGGCGACGCTATGCTCGCGCTGCAGCGCGCGTTCACGTCGACGCTGCTGCACGCGGCCTGCACGGGGTGCCTCGGCCTCGCCTGGGCCGAAGGCAAGCTGCGGCGCTTCGGCGTCGGCACGCTCGTCTGGCTCGCCTCGGGCGTCGCCATCGCGGTCGGCCTGCACGGCCTCTACGACCTCTACCTGTCGGGCGATCGCGCGCAGGCGCTCGTGTCCTTGCTCGGCGTGCTGCCGACAGCACTCGTGCTGCTCTCTGTCAAGATGCGCTGGGCGCGCAGCCGTTCGGAACAGTTCCATCCGCGCAAGTGAGTCGGCCGCGGCGTGGCGCTGCGCGCTGCGACGTTTCACCCGTCGATTGCCGTCCTGGACTGCGATCGATTCGCGAACGTGGACAGGCGAGGCCGGCGACATCCTGGCCAAGGTCACGCGAGCAGGGGCGTTG
>DASUFY010000074.1:0-65481 GCA_036274315.1 Planctomycetota bacterium
GGCGCGCTTCTCGGCCGAGCAGCCGCTGCCGGCGTCGATCTGGCGCAAGTGGCTGCAGGAGTCCTACGAGCTGGCGCTCGGCGCCGGGGCCGTCGGCGGCAAGAAGGCGCCGAAGAAGACGGCACGGAAGCAGTAGAACCCGCGGCCCACGGCATGCCCCGCCAAGCTCGGGCCCGAGACCGCCTGCCATTGCGGTTCCTCGCGCGATACCCTGCGCACCCATGGCGAGTGACTGGAACGAGCACTACGCGGGGGGCTTCACGCCGTGGGACACCGGCGTCGCCGATCCGCTGTTGATGCAGATGGTCGAGTCGGGCGCGCTGCCGACCGGGCGTGCGCTCGACGTCGGCTGCGGCACCGGCGGCAACGCCATCTGGCTGGCGCAGCACGGCTACACGGTGCTCGGCGTCGACGTGGCGCCGCTGGCGATCGAGAAGGCGCAGCAGCGGCTGCCCGCGGGACTGCCGTGCCGCTTCGCCACACTCGACTTCCTCGCCGCCGAGCCAACGGGTGGACCGTTCCAGCTCGTGTTCGATCGCGGCTGCTGGCACGTGTTCGACGAGCCCGAGCAGCGCGCGCGGGTCGCCGCGCGGGTCGCCGCGGTGCTGGCGCCCGATGGCATGTGGCTGAGCCTGATCGGCAGCACCGAGGGACCGGCGCGCGACATCGGGCCGCCGCGCCGTTCGCTGCGCGACGTGGTCGCGGCGATCGAACCGCATCTCGAGCTCGTGTCGGTGCGTTCGGCCGAGTTCCGCGACACGCCCGAGCCGGCGATGGCGTGGATCTGCCTGTCGCGCCGTCGTGCGGTCGCGGCGCAGCCTTCGAGCCGGCACGCCTGACGCCGGCGCGTTCGCGCCGATGTCGTCGGCGACCCGGCTCGGTGCCGATCCTGATCCTCGGCAACAGCGACACGAACTGGCAGGGCGCGCCGCTGCCGCTCGACCTCGGTGCGATCGGGTTGGGGGGGTTGCGACCTGCGGGTCAGCGTCGAACTCGCGTTCCTGCTCGTGAACCTCGGCGGCCAGGCCGACTGGTCGTTCGCCGTGCCGGCCGACCCGATGCTGCCCGGAGCGTCGGCCGGGCGCGCGCACCGCGCGACCGCCGCCGTCAGCGGATGCGCAGGTGCAGGCCGTAGGTCGTCAGCGCGCCGCCCGCGTTGCTGCCCGGCGCGAAGTAGAGCCACTGCGCGAACAGGTCGGCGGCCGGCACCGACTCCGGCAGCGGCACCTGGATCTCGGCCGAACCGCCCGCACCCGTGACCGCCGCGATCGCCTCGATCCAGCCGGCACCGAGGTCGACGAGCAGCGTGCAGCCCGTGAAGCCGAGCGAGTCGAGCGGCAGGGAGCCGCTGCCCAGCGACAGACCGACCAGCGCGAGCTGGTTGCCGGGCGCGTTCTCGAGCCGCAACGACGCGAACTCGTTGCCGCGCAGCCAGCGGCCGCCGACGACCGCCGTGGCGCTGCCGCACGCGGGCGCGCCGTAGTAGCTGACGGCGTCGTTGGGGTGCGTGACGACGCGACCCCAGACGTCGCCGTAGGTGGGCTCCAGCATGACGTAGACGGTCTGGAACCAGCCGTGCTCGGGGTCGTAGGCGACGGCGGCGGGGCCCGGCGTCATCGGCGCGATCGGCCCCTGCACCGACTCGGTGCGCAGCACGCGCCCCGTCATGCCGAGCATGCGCGACCGGAGCTCGCCGGTAGTGGTGTCCGCCACCAGGCTGAGCCAGTGCGAACGTGTCGCCGGATCGACCGCGAGGTCCCTGGCCAGCAGCACGGGCTGGCTCATGGCGACGAGTTCCTGCGACGCCAGCGCCTGCGGCGCCGCGGCGAGCACGCCCCAGCTGAACCGGCGCGAACGCACTCGCTGCGCCATGCCGTCGGCGGGCAGGCCGCTCACCGTGTTCTGATCTCGTTCGCCGTAGGTCAACAGGAACTCGGCGCCGCGCCCGTCGACGAGCGGCGCGACCTCGTGCACCGGCAACGACGAACGGTCGCTGAGCAGCGACGCGCTCGACACGGTCCCTCCGGTCGTGACGCGCTTGGCGACGATGCGGTACTCGGGCACCAGCGTCGAGCCGCTCTGCCAGGCGACGACCCATTGCAGGCCGCCGGCGTCGCGCGACACGCTCGGCGCCTTCGCCGTGGTGAACAGGCCGGCGCCGAACGAGAACTGCGTGGTCACGAAGTGCGTCTGCAGGTCGTAGATCTGGCCGGCCACCGTCGTGCTCCCGCCGAGCGTACGCTCGCAGACCACGAGCACGCCCGCGGCGACCCCCGAGAGGCTGCCGCCCAGACGCGGCTTGCGATCGGTTGCGCCAGCCGGCTGCCCGAGCTGCACGAGGTTGTTGTCGTAGCCGAGATCGGTGACGGCCCGCGTGTGCAGGAAGCACGCGTTCGCGCTCTGGCGCGTGAACGCGACGACCCAGTTCTGGCCGCCGTTGGCGGCGACCACGTCGATGTCGAGGATGTGGTCGTTCACCGCGCCGATGGCGTGCAGGAACTCGAACGACGACAAGTCCGCGGTGGCGGCGTCGACGATCAGGTCGGTCTCGGCGGTCGACCAGTCCAGCTTCGTGACGATGCACGCCGGGTACTGCACGTTCGCCGAGGTGTAGGCGACGCGCACGTCGGTGTACGACCAGGCGAGCACGGTGGTCGGTGCGAGCAGCGGATCGACGGTCAGCGGGTAGCGCGCGTTCGCGAGCAGCGCCGCGGGCAGTTCGATCGCGATGCGTCCGCCGTCGCTGCTGGTCATGAGCGGCGTGCGCACGCCGTCGGCGTCGATCGCGACCGCGGCGCCGTAGCGGGCCCGCACCTGCCCCGACGGATCGCGCAGCACGAGCGGGCCGTGTGCGGCGCCGCGCGCCTCCGCGTGCAGCGCGCCGTCGACGGCGCCGACGATGCGCAGGTCGCCGCGCACTTGCGGCGGGTTCGCGAACACGAAGCTCTGCTCGAGCCCTTCGGTGCGCACGTCGTAGCGTTCGGTCGCGAAGCCGAGGTCGATGTCGCAGCCGTAACCGTGCGCCTCGGGCCCGTGCGGCGCGGCGACCAGGCCCTGGCCGTCGGCCGCGAACAGGCCGAGCGTGCGCCAGCGGAACGGCAGCGACGGTGTGTCGGCATCGACGTGCGGCGTGAACGTCACGCCGTCGGCGAAGCGCACCTTGTAGTCGTGGCCAGCGGCCCAGAGGCCTTGGGCATCGCCGGCGAGCGGCGTGACCGGCACGTGGGGCGGCGGCAGCTGCAGCTGCGCGGCGAGAGGAACGGTGAACAACAGGGGCAGGAGCGAACGGTTCATGCCGTTGCCAGGATCGTGGCCGCGCGTTCGGGACACCGCGGCGCCGGTTTTCCGGAGCGGCGGGCGGGAACTCAACTCCGCCGCGTGACCTTCGCCAGCAACAACGCGGCGATCGGCACCACTGCGACGCCCACCCACAACGCCACGAGCGCCCAGGCGAACCCCGCTCCCGGTGACGCGATCTGTGGACGCTCGGGCGACAGTACGCGCCCGCAGTGGCCGACCAGTGCCACGGCGAAGGCGCCGCTCGACAACGCGCCGGCGACCACGAGCGGGAAGCGCCAGCGACGCAGCGGCACACCGCGTCCGACCACCGCGAGGCACGCCACCAACACGGACGCCGCCGTTGCGAGCCGACTCCTCTCGATCTGCCCGTCGACGAGCATGACGACCGCCAACACGGCGACCACGACCGCCGCTGCGCTGACCACGGGCCGCCCCTGGCCGACCGCGGGTCGTCGGCCACCCGCGACGTCGCGTTCGGAGTTCACGGCTGCAGCGTATCTCGAGTTGCCGTGAGGCGACGACCTGCGCATCTCACGCCGCGCGCGCACGTTTGCTGCGGCGCGGACGGCCATTGCCGGCGCCGCCGCCGCCGCCGCGGCGCCACTGCCGCACGGCCTCGCGCAGCGCTTCGCGCTCGTGCGCGGTCAGCGGCCGCAGCTGCCCCGCGGCGAGTTCGCCGAGCTCGACCGGTCCGACGGCGATGCGGTGCAGGCGCACGACCGTGCGGCCGATCGCCGCCGCCATCCTGCGGATCTGACGGTTCCGCCCTTCGCGGAGCTCCATGATCACGCGCCGGCCGCCGGCGCCGGGCACGGGCCGCGCGCGCACCGGCCGCAGCTCGGTGCGATCGGGCAGGCGCATGCCAGCCCGGAACGGCGCCAGCTCGGCGTCGCTGACGGCGCGATCGAAGGTCACGTCGTAGACCTTCGCCAGTGCCGAGCCGGTGAGCGCCGCGCCGAGCCCGGTGTCGTTGGTCAGCACCAACAGGCCGCTGCTGTCGCGGTCGAGGCGACCGACCGGGAACAACCACGGCAGATCGGCGGGCAGCAGGTCGTAGATCGTGCGGCGGCCGCGCTCGTCGGCCCGCGTCGTCACGACATCGACGGGCTTGTGGAACGCGAACGCGGCCGGTGCTCGGCGCCGCGCCGGCTCGCCGTCGAGCGCGATGCCGCGGTCGGGATCGACCCAGCGATCCGGATCGCGGCAGATCCGTCCGTCGACGGCGACGCGCCCGGCCGCGATCGCGGCCCGCGCCAGGCTCCTCGACAACACGCCGAGCTTGCTCAGCGCGCGCGCGAGGGTGACGCGGTGCGAGGATGCGGGGACGGGACGACGCGGGGCCGCCATGCGAGCGGAACACTACGCGAACGGCGCCGCAGGTGCGCGGCGAGCGGCCGTGGATCAACCTGCCCTGACCGATGCACCGGCCGTCGGTTGCAACCGCGGCCGTTTCGAAGGAGCCTTCCAGGGGACGCAAGAGGAAACCGTGCTCCCGCCTGCATCCGGTCGTCGCGATCGCGGGAAGAGAATGGCACCGCGATGTCCCGCTCGGTCGAACACGAACTGCTGCTGCACACCGCCGCCCTGCGGCGCCTCGCCCGGCAGCTGGTCGGGGCCCAGCACGCCGACGACCTGGTGCAGGACACGGCCCTGCTCGCGCTGCAGACGACGCCGCGGCGGCCGGGGCCGCTCGGCGGCTGGCTCCGTGGCATCGTGCGCCACCTGGCCATGCACCACCGCCGCGGCGAACTTCGCCGGCGCGCGCGCGAACTGGCGCAGGCGCGGCCCGAAGAGGTGCCACCCGACCGTTCGGTCGCCGAACGGGACACGCTGCGGCGCCTGAGCGAGGCCGTGTTGTCGCTGCCGGAGCCGTATGGCCAGGTGCTGCTGCAGCGCTACCTGCGCGAACGATCGCCGCAGCAGATCGCGCGCGCGAGCGGCGTGCCGCTGGCGACGGTCAAGAGCCAGCTGCAGCGCGGCCTGCAACTGCTGCGCGAACGGCTGCAGCGAGACGGCGGCGACTGGCGCGCGGCGCTGGTGGCCGGGTTCGGCATCGAACACGCGCTGCCGATCGCGGCCGCGACGACCTCGGGAGTGTTGCTCATGTCGACGATGGCCAAGTGGGCCGCCGCGGCCGCGGTGCTGCTGGCGGCGTCGGGTGGACTGTGGTGGGCGCTGCGACCACCGATGCCGGCGGTGCGCGAGCCGGTCGACGCGATGTCCGTTGCCGCGGCCGGCACCGAAGCGGGAGCGGCGAGGCCGACCGCGGGCACGATCGGGCCGGTGCCGGCCGCGTTGCAGCGCGTTGCGGCGCCGCCCGCGCCGGCGCGAGGCAACGGCGCCGTGCTGCGCGGCCGTTGCGTCGATGACCATGGGCCGCTGGCCGGCGTCGCCGTCGAACTGCACGGCGCCCGCGCCGAGGGCACGGCCGACGAGTCGATCGACCTGCACGCGGCCACCGGCGCCGATGGCAGCTTCGCCTTCACGTTCGCTCCCGTGACCGGACAGTCCTTCCGCCTGCAGCTCCAGGCCGAGGAAATGGCGGACTCGGAGGCCACGTGGAACCACATCGCGGCCGATGCCACCATCGATCTCGGCGACGTGCTGCTGCTGCGTGCGGTCGCCGTGCGCGGCAGGGTCTTCGACGAACAGGGTGCGCCCGTGCCGGGCACGTCGGTGCACCTGCGCCGCGGCGACCGCGACGACGGACCGGCGCGGCCGCGCCCCTACCAATCGGCGACGACCCGCGACGACGGCACGTTCGCGTGCGGGTTCGGCCTGGCGAGCGGAAGCTGGCAAGCCGACGTGCAGGCGCGCGAACTGGTGGCCGATGGCACTGTGCTGCTGCAGGCTCCGGCCGCCGATCTGCGACTCGTCGTGCGCACCGTGAGCGCATCGCACACGATCGCCGGCGTCGCCACGGACGAAACGGGGGCGCCGCTGGCCAGAGTGGCGATCCGAACCGTCCCGACCCGCGATGGGGCGCTGCACAGGACGCGGCGCGACGGCAGCTTCGAGCTGATCCGCGGGCGGGACGCCGGCGACGAGCCCGTCCGGCTCGCGTTCGAGAAGCCCGGCTACGAGACCGAAGAGACCGAAGCGGTCGCCTGGGGCAGCCGCGACCTGCGCGTCGTGCTGCACGCCAACGGCGGGCAGATCGTGCACGTCGTTCGCCTCGACGACGGCGCGCCGGTCGAGCACTGCACGCTGCACGCGCTGTGGCTCGCGCAACCGGGCGCCGCCCACAGCAACGAGAACCACGCGACCGTGCGCGGACCCTTTGCTCGAGGCCGCGCGGTCCTGCACCTGCGCAGCGGCGAGTACCGGCTGCTCGTCGAGCCCGACGACGCGCAGCTCGACTGCAGCGAGCTGTTGCCGTTCACCGTCGCGGGAGCCGATGCCTCGACCGTCGTGCGGTTGCCGCCGCGGCTCGAACGGCGCGTCCGCGTGCAGTACCGGGACGGCTCACCGGTCGCCGGCGCACTCGTGCAGCGCTGCCTGCCACCGCTGCGGCCCGAACGCTTCCTCGATGTGTGCATGCCCCTGGACCCGTGGCTGCTCCAGGCCAACTGGGACAACGTGTCGCTGCGGCTCGAAGCCGGCATCACGGACGATCGAGGCGAGCTGCTGCTGCACGGCAGCTGCGGTCGCAGCGACACCCTGGTGCTGCCGGGCCCGGGACACGCGCCGTGCGGGGTGCCGTTCGGAGTCGAGGGCGACGGGCCGCAAGTGATCACCGTCGCCGCCGGCGCGCACCTGCGCGGCCGATGCACGCCGCCCGCCAGCGTGGCGGCGCTGCGCGCGCCGGCGCTGCGGCTGCGCGGCGATGGGGCGGCCAGATTCCCCGATCTGGATCGACCGCCGATCGCGATCGATGCCGAAGGTCGCTTCGACGTCGAGGGAGCACCGCCCGGCGCGTGGCGCATCGAACTGCGGCTGACGACGGTCAACGACGGTGGCGGCACGTTCACGTCCGGAGTGCCGGTCGGTCGCGTCGATCTGCGCGAGGGCGAGACGGCGTTCGCGACGGTCGACCTGGCGCCGCTGCAGTGCGAGGAGGGCACGCTCGACGTCATGGTGCTGCACAACGGCGAGCCGTTGCGCAACGCCTTCGTGATGCCCATGGCGGTCGCGGCACCGGACAGCGTCAGCCTCGCCGGCCGCGCATCGTGGACGAGCCGCATCGACGCCGAGGGACACATGCACAGCGAGCGCTGGCAGGGTCGCTACCGGTTGCTGTGGAGTCCGAAAGGCGTGCAAGGGCCAGACGCGCGCAGCCTGCGCGCGGACGAGATCCTGGAGGTCGTGCCGGGGCAGACGACGAAGGGCACGGTGCACTTCCGCAGCGGCACGCTGCGCGTGCACGTTCGCGATGCCGCGCAACGACCGCTGCCCGGCATCGCGGTCGAGCTCGTCGATGCGACCGGCGAGTGGTGCGCGACGCTGCCGCCAACCGACCGCGACGGCGCGGCCGAGCAGCTCGTCGAAGCCGGAACGTTCACGTGCCGCGCGCTGCCGGCGGAGCTGCTGGCGCAGAATCCGCAGCGCGCATCGCAACGCCCGCGGCAGCACGGCGAGGACCCACTGGCGCCGTCGCTGCTGCCCCTCGGCGAGGTGCTCGTGCAGCAGGGGGCCACGACGCAGGTGGTGTTGCAGCTGCCGCCGGCGAAGCCGCACTGACCGCGCGTCGTCGGGGCTCGGGGAGACATGTTCCCGCGCCTCGACGCAAAGCGGATCCGCGGTTGCAACGCCGACGACGCAGGTCGACACTGGGCTCGTTCGATGTCCTCCGTATCGAGGAGCCGGTGACGTGAAGCTGAGCCGCTGCTGTCGGGGCGCCGTGCTCCTGTGTGGTGTCGTTGCATGGACCGCGTGCGCCGCGCCGCGCACGGCGTCTGCCCCGCCCGTTGCGCGGCGAGCTGCGCCTGCCGAACCGCCCCGATGGCAATTCGAGGTCGAACCGTACGTGTGGCTGCCCAGCACGGCGGGCACCGGTTCGACCGACACGACGCCACCGCTGCAGATCGACCTGGTCGGAGAACTCGACGCGGCCTTCCCTCTGGCGGTCGGTGCCAGGTCCCCCGACGGCAGGTTCGAGGTGCTCGCCGACGGCTTCTACGTGCGACTGAAGGACGACGAGGGCCCGCTGCGCACGACCACCCAGGCGGCGATGGTCGAGAGCGGAGTCGCCGTCGCGCTCGACGAGGCAAGGCACTTCAGTGCCTTGGTCGGCGTGCGGTACGTGGACGTCAGCTACGACGTGAGCCTGGGCGCGCTCGCCGGGAGCGCGGGCGCGGATTGGGTCGATCCATGGATCGGGGCCCGCGCGGTCTTCGCGCTCGACGACACATGGTCCGTCCGCGCGCGCGGCGATGTCGGCGGCTTCGGCGTCGGGACCGAGTTCAGCTGGCAGGCGATGGCCTTCGTGGGCGTCGCCGTCTCGAAGAGCGTCGCGTTCGACTTCGGCTACCGCGCCATCGGGATCGACTACCAGGGCAGCGGCCTGGACTACGAAGTCGTGTTCCACGGCCCGATCATCGGCCTCGTCGTGTCGTTCTGACGCCGCGCCCGCGGGGCCCGCGGCATGGTCGTGGCGCGAGGGGAACACACAGGTTCCGCGCCGTGGCGGCGGACCGGTGATCGCGCGGCGCTCCTCCGCGCGGCCCGCTGCTTGCACGGTGAATCTTGTCCCGAAGACCCTGTCGAGTCCTCTCATCTCACGCTCCGTTCGCTCGAGCCTCGGCTCGCTGTCCGTTGTCTGCCTGCTCGCCGCCTCCGCCCGCGCGCAGTGCTCGCCACAGTGGCTGCCCGGCGGCGGCACGCCGGGCACCGACCAGACCGTGCGCGCGTTGACGGTCTGGGATCCCGAGTTCAGCAGCACCAACGCGCTGACGCTGACGGTCGGCACCTGGTGAGCGCGGGCGCGGCCCGAGGGTGGGGTCCGATCCCTACCCAGGCGACGAGCAACCGTATGATCCGGCGATCGAGGTGCCCCATGCGCGTGCTGCTCTGTGCGACTCTCTTGACCCACTCCATCGCGGCCCAGGTCGGCATCTGGGCTGCCGCGCCCGCGACCGTGATGCCGCCGCACCAAGAACAGCAGCTCGTCTTCGATCCGGTGCGGCAGGTCATCAGCATGGTCGGCGGGCAGACGATCGGCAACAACTCGTCCCCGTTGGCCCTGTGGGACTACGTCGGCGGCACGTGGGTGGACCGCACGCCCTCCGGCGCGCCGGTCGTCGAAGGCGTGCGCGCGACGTTCCACGGTGGGCTCGGCAAGGTCGTCGCGCTCGTCGAACGAAGCCAGAGCTTCCTCGAGCTGTACGCCTGGACCGGTTCGACCTGGAGCCTGCTGCCGGGCGCGCCGCCGCTGTTGCGCACGCGCTTCGGGTTCACGTACGACGCGATGCGCGACCGGCTCGTCGTGTTCGGCGGGATCCGCGCTGGTCAGGTCGTGTCCGAGACCTGGGAGTGGGACGGCGCTGTCTGGCAGCAGCTGTCGTCAGGCGGACCGCCCGGGAGGATCGATCCCGCGATGCAGTTCGACAGCGTGCGCCACGTGTGCGTCCTGTTCGGCGGCAATCGCGAACCGTCGACGCTGAACTACGGCGACACCTGGGAATGGAACGGTTTCTACTGGCTCGAGCACTTCGGCATCCCGGGCCCGTCGCCGCGCACCCGGGCGATGTCGACGTTCGACCAGGACCGCGGCCGCATGGTCCTCTATGGCGGCGTCGCCGCGGCCAATCCGACAGACACGTGGGAGTGGGACGGCTCGGTATGGGCGCAGATGCAGACGACCATGAATCCCGGTCACGTCATCGGCGCGATGGCGTACGACCCGACCACCGCCAGTGTGCTGCTGCTGTGGCAGAATGGGACCTGGCAATACGCGCCCGTGCCGCCGGCACCTTCCACGTTCACCGCGTTCGGCGACGGTTGCGGCGGCACGCTGGGTGTGCCGGTGCTGGCGGCCGCGGGCACGTCTCTGCCGATGCTTGGCACGACGTTCCATGCCGAACTGACCAACATTCCCGGGTCGGTGTTCAACGTGCCGATCGGCTTCGCCGCTTTCGACGCGACGACGTGGAACGGGGTGCCGCTGCCGATTCCGCTCGATCCGTTGGGCTTCACGGGCTGCGAGGTGTGGATCGCGCCCGCCGTCTCGCAGCCGCTACCGAACAACGCCGGCGTCGCCCCGTGGGACATCGCGATCCCGCTCCACTTCAACCTGGTCGGGCTCGATCTCTACCTCCAAGGTGCGGTGCTGGCACCGGGCGCCAACCCGGGCGGCTTCCTGTTCAGCAACGCGGGCCACGTCGTCGTCGGCACACCGTAGGTCGCGGCGAGGACCGCGGTGGCGATCGAGCGGTCTCAACTGTCGACGCGCACGTGCAGGTAGAGCAGCACGTCCGCGATGCCATCGCCCTCGGGGATGATGGGGTAGTTCAGGGCCGCGGTCGGCCCGTAGTCCCACTTGCCCGTGTTCTGGTTGTAGCGGGATGTCGAGCGACGCGTCTCGTCGATGTCGACCTTGTTGTCCGCCTCCCAGCGCTTGAATGCAGCGGTCTTGGCGAAGGTCGTGAAGTGGTCGTGCAGGATCTCCGTTTGCAGGATGAGATCGGAATCGCCGTCGACCTCGGCCTTGGTGTCCAGTGCGAAGAGTCTGGTGTACTTCGCAGCCGGCGGATCCAGGAGATCGAAGGTCATCGTCTTGTTCTTGGCGACGACTCTGCGTTCGTAGATTTCGTAAACGACAGGGATCTTGGGCATGGCCTCTACCTCAGGACAAAGGACTCGGGAATGCCAGGCTTCGGGGGTACGGGCTTCTCGGGTGCAGCCCCCGTGGGTGGAGTTGGCGGTTCGAATTGAGGCTTCTCCGCGCGGTCGCGCAGCGCCGCCGCCACGCCGACCGAGAACGTCGCGATCGTGAAGATCGGTCTGCGCTTCTCGTAGGTGGCGAACAGCTCGCGCCAGTACGTGTTGCCGGCGCGGAAGAAGTGGTTCGAGTAGGCGCTCTCGAGGCGGCTCCTGCCGTTCCAGTAGCAACTCGGGAAGATCTCGGCCATGCAGACGAAGGTCGGCAGCAGCCCGAGCCAGAAGGCCCGCTTGCCGTTGACGTTCCAGGCGGCGAAGTAGAGTGCCGCTTCGGCGAACGAGAAGAACTGCACGCCGTCGGGAATGCCCGCGCTCGCCAGGTCGTCCTTCGGGGTCGCACCGGTCAGCGTCATCTCGCCGCAGGTGAACGCGCCGAGGATCTCGGTGAACTCGACGTGTGCGCGGTCGCGTTGGCGCAGGAAGCCCTGCTCGAGCAGCCCTCGCACGTGCTTTTCAACGATGGCAGCTGCCTCCAGCCAACGCTCGTCTTCGGCGGGCAGGCAGAAGGGCTGGCCGCGCAGGGCGGCGGCCGCGCGGCGCGTCGTGCGGAAGGACAGGTGATTGCGCAGGAAGTCGATGGCGTCGCCGGCGTCCCTGGCCTTCGCGCCGCTCGGGAGCGGCTTGTCGCCCATTCCCCAGAGCACCTCGGGATCGGTCATCTTGTCGAAGTGGGCCAGCGCGAGCATGCGCCGTCGGCGCACGGGATCCTTCTCCTTCCTGGTGAGTTCGCGGCGGCGGTCGTGATAGGGCTGAACAGTGGTCATGGAACCTCAGGGTTGGTCGCTGCGCGCGCAGCGGAAGCCGCAGGCGCAGCGCACGTGGTCGTGGATGCCATCGGTGCGCACGTTGAACGGCAGGCCCCGCTTGCGCGTGTCCCACCAGGTCCCTCCTTGGATGAACCGTTCGTTCGCCCAGTAGCGCAGACTGTCGCCGGTGCGGCTGACCCCGACGCTCTCGACCCACTCCTCGACGTTGCCGAGCATGTGGTGCACGCCTTCGGGCGTCGCGGCGTCGGGCATCGAGCGCACGGGGGTCGCGAGCCGGACGAAGGCGCTGACCTGTGCCGGCCAGCCGAGGTCGGCCGCGTGCGGATCCTCGCGCTCGAGTGCGCCGCGAACCTCCGCGTCCTCGGTGGGGGCATACGGCAGCCAGCGATTCTGTTTGCCCCTCGCCGCCCACAGCCACTCGGCGCGCGTCGGCAAGCGCTTGCCGCGCCATTCCGCATAGGCGCGCGCATCCTCCCAGCTGACGAACACGGCCGGCAACTCCGCGACCTCGGGATGCTCGCTGGCGTGCGCGTCGAGCAGCGACCACGCCACGTTCATCGGCCGTTGCGTGCGCTGCACGAACTCGCGGAACTCGCCGATGCTGACCTCGTACCGATCGAGCCAGAACGCGGCCACCGTCGCGACCCGGCCACTGCCCGGTCCGGGCGGCGCCAGCGGTTCGGGCTGCAGCAGGTCGCCGCCCTGGATGCGGACCATGTCCGAGCCCGGTTCGGTCGGGCTCGCCGTGCCCGCGACCACGCACTGCACGACGTGGTTCCAGCGGCCGACGTCGAGCATCCGGGTCAGCTCTCGCAGGCCGCCTGGCAGGTGGAACTGCAAGCGCCAGTAGCCGGCTGGCAACGCGTGCTGCTCGACCGGCAACGCGCCGAGTTCCACGGTTGGACCGAGCTCGTCGGTGAAGGGGTCGATCCTGCGGGCGGTCGCCGTGCCGGCGAGCGCGGCGTCGTCGGGGCCGCGCGCGGTCAGCGACACGCGCGCATCGAAGGGCCGGTCCGGAAACGCAGTCTGCACTTCGCGGTCGGTCGGGAACAGGTGGCGCGCGCGCCCGAGCCGGTGGGTGCTCTCGAACAAGGTCTGGAAGCGCGCCGGATCGTCCGCCACTTCGTCGGTGGGGTTGGTGGCCGAGTGCAACAGCGCAAGCCCGCTCTGCAACAGGTCGCGGCGCATTGAGTCGAAGCGCGCGGCCGCCCGATGGACCGGACTCGAGTCGAGCAAGTCGGGGTCTCGCATCGCCTGCTCGAGTTGCTCGAGCCCGGCCTGCAGTTCGCGATCCGTCAGCGGTTGCCAGTCGGCGATCGCCAGCAGTCGTTCGAGCGCGGCCACGGTCTGTCGCCGGCCTTGGGCTCGCGTCACCGAACTCGTGGCGAAGCTCGCGCCGGTGGCCGCGACCAGGACCAGCGCGGCGGCACTCAGCGGGCGCCAATGCCGCCGGCTCCAGTTCTGGAGTCGGCGCCAGACCGGAGTCGGTCGCGCGTGGATGGCGTCGTGCGCGAGGAAGCGCTCGAGGTCGTCGCGCAGCGCCGCCGCGGTCGGGTATCGATCGGCGACGTCCTTCGCCATCGCCACGCTGCAGATCGTCTCCAGATCGCGCGGTACGCGCTTGTTCCGCTTGCGCACCGGCGGTGCCACACTCTGCTGGATCTGGCTGAGGACCTCGTGGTCCGTCAGGCCCTCGAACGGCCGCGTCAGCGTCAGCAGCTCGTAGAGCACCACACCGAGCGAGTACACGTCCGTGCGATGATCGACGCGATCCTTGCCGCGGAGGCGGGCCTGCTCGGGGCTCATGTAGTAGAGCGAGCCCGGCGCCTCACCGGTGCGCGTGAGCGTGCCGTAGCGCGCGGTCCGGGCGATGCCGAAGTCGGCCACCTTGACGTGACAGTGGCGGTCGAGCAGCAGGTTCTGCGGCTTGACGTCGCGGTGCACGATGCCGGCCCGATGGGCGCAGTCGAGTGCGTCGGCCGCATCGGCGCAGATGCGGGCGACGGCCGTGACGTAGCCCGAGTTCGCGAAGGCCGGCAGCAGCGGCGCGGGATCGTTCGGCAAACGATCTCTCTGCAGGTCGATCTCGCGCCCCATGTCGTGGCCGTCCACGTACTCCATCGCGAACCAGTGCGTGGCGCCCTCGCTGCCGTCGGTGAAGACCTGCACGATGTGCGGATGGTTCAACTGCGCGGCGGCGCGCGGCTCGCGGTGGAAGCGCTCGATCTGGCGCTCGGAAGTCGCCAGCGACTCCGTCAGCACCTTGAGCGCGACCTTGCGGTCGAGCGACCGCTGCGTCGCCAGGTACACGGGCAGGTTGCCGCGCCCCAGTTCGCGTTCGATCACGAAGTCCTGCAGGCCCGGCGGCTCGGCCTTGGCCGCCGCGGCATGCAGGTCCACGGGCCTCAGGAAGTCGTCGCTGGGATTGGCCGCGAGCAGCGCCATCGCCTCGGCCCGCATGGCCGCGTCCTCGCCGCAAGCGTCCGCGACGAACGCCGCGCGTTGCTCGACCGGCAGGCCAAGGGCCTGGCCGATGATCTCCTGCATGCGTTGGAAGCGTGGATCGCTCACGACAGTTCGCGCTTGAGCCACGCGCGCGCCGCGCGCAGTCGGCGTTCGGTGGTGCTCACGCTGAGTTCGAGGTTGTGCGCGCACTGCGTGACCGTCAGGCCGAGGAAGAAGTGCAGATCGACGATCTGCGCGCCTTCGTGGTCCAGCGCGTAGAGCCGCTCGAGCGACTCGTGCAGCGCGACGCAGTCGCTGCCGTCGGTGTGACGTTGCACGGCGTCGGCGACCTCGTCGAGATAGAGCCGCCGGCCCGGCGGCCGGCGTTTCCCGGAGTGCTTGCGCCGGATGTGATCGACGAGGATCTGGCGCATGGCGCGGGCGGCGACGCGCAGGAAGTGCTCGTGGTTGTTCCAGACCTTGCCCTCGGCGCCGCACAGCTTGATCCACGCCTCGTGCACGAGCGCCGTCGGCTGCATCGTCGCGGGCCGTCCGCGGGCAACGAGACAGCCGGCGATTGTCCGCAGCTCCAGGTAGATGTCGTGGAACAACTCCGCCTGACGGTCGGGGTCGCCAGCTCGCGGGTCGAAGGCACCCGGATCAGGGTCGTGCGTCGGCATCGGCTGGCGTCTCCGGGCGGCCAAGCAGGCAACGGTCATTGTAGTCAGCGAGTCTCCTCGACGCAGTTTCGGATGGTGGAAATGACCCGCGGTGCGGCGGTTACCGCACCGCGGGCCGTCTTCCTCGCCTGTTTCCCGCGGGAGAACGCAAACGACCCGACCAGTCCGTCAGGTTTCTTCGGGTCGTCGGTCCGGCGCGCCGCCACGGTGCCACGGTGCGCGATCGCCGCGGCCGCGATACCGCGACGCTGCATTCACGAGAACGCGCGGGGCAACCTCGCTCAGAAACGGAAGTAGATGAACGGATTGTAGGAGGAGTTCACGACGGCGAGGCAGCCGATCACGAGACCGAGCCAGACCACGACGGCGAACACCGGTGCGCCGAGCCGTGTGCGCGCCCAGGCGAGGAACCGCTGTTCGAGGGCCAGGTAGCGCTGCGACCAGGGCAGGAACGCGACGAGCGCGGCGACCGCGAACAGGACCAACGTGTACGTGTCGAGCGGGACGAGCGAGTTGAGGCTCGGTTCGGTCCAGTCCGGTCCGCTGCCGCGGAACATGCGGGCGAGGAAGCTGCCGGCGTGGGTGAGGTCCCTCGTGTTGAAGATCACCCAGCTCACCAGCACCAGGAACACCATCATCGGGCGCAGCACCAGAGCGGGCAGTCGCGCGGCGATGCGTTGCCAACCCAGCTTGTCGACCGTGAGGAAGACGCCCTGGTAGGCGCCCCAGACGACGAAGTTCCACGCGGCGCCGTGCCAGAACCCGGAGATCAGGAACACGACCCAGAGGTTCAGATAGCCTCGCAGCGTGCCGACGCGGTTGCCGCCCAGCGGGATGTAGATGTACTCCCGCATGAAGTTCGACAGCGAGATGTGCCAGCGACGCCAGAACTCGGTGAACGTGCGTGCGACGTAGGGGCGGTCGAAGTTCTCGAGGAACTCGAACCCCATCATGCGGCCGAGGCCGATCGCCATGTCCGAGTAGCCGGAGAAGTCGAAGTAGATCTGGAAGTAGTAGGCGAAGGCCGCCATCCACGCGAAGCCCTGGGAAACGACCCCGATCGGGCGGTTGAAGACCGGATCGCAGACGGCCGCCATGCCGTTGGCGAGCAGCGCCTTCTTGCACAGCCCGAGCACGAACCGTTCGACGCCGCGCCAGAACCGGTCCGCGGTGTGTTGGCGGCTGCGGATCTGGAGATCGACGTCGTGGTAGCGCACGATCGGCCCGGCGATCAGCTGCGGGAACAACACGACGTACAGCAGGCAGTCGGCGAAGCTGCGCGCCGGTTGCGCGGTTCCGCGGTAGACGTCGATGACGTAGCTGAGCTTCTGGAACGTGAAGAAGCTGATGCCGATGGGCAGCGCGACCGCGGTCCAGGTCAGCTCGCGATGGCCCATCGATGCGAGCGCCGAGTCGAGTTGCGCGACGAAGAAGTTCGCGTACTTGAAGTAGCTGAGCACGCCGATGTTGCCGACGACGCTCAACCAGACCCAGAGTTTGCGTCGTCGCCCGTGCGGGCTGCGGACGACCGCGTGCGACAGCAGGTAGTCGACGAGAGTGCCGCCGAGCAGCACGTAGACGAACTCCGGTGCTCCCCAGGCGTAGAACGCGAGCGAGGCGAACAGGGCGACCGCGTTCTTCGCGACCCGCGGCGCCAGGTGGTACAGGACCAGGAACGCCGGCAGGAAGTAGAAGAGGAAGAGGCTCGAGGTGAAGACCACGGACGAGGGCGAGGCGCGCGGCGACTGGTCGTACCGCGGGCGTTGTGTTCTACTGAGCAGGCGCGTTCTGCACCATCGCCCGATGTCTCTCTTGCCGCGTCTTTGCAGGTTGGTGTCATCGATCGCCTTCGTGCTCGTGCTGTCCTTGCCGTTGTTGCAGACGGCGTTCGGGTTCGCGCCGACGTTTCGACTCAGCGGTGTCGTCCCCGCTGCCGAGGAAGCGCCGGTGTCGTTGGAGTCCTGGCACAGTGGCGCTCTGCAGGAATCCATCGAGGCGCAGATCGAGAAGAGTCTCGGCCTGCGAGACTGGATGGTCCGGTTGGACAACCAGTGGAAGTTCTGGTTGCTCGGCGTCACCAAACGGCCGGTCGTCGCCGGACCGGGGGGCTGGCTCGTCGAAGACGGCTATCTGACGTCCCGCACGCACCTGCGGGGGAACCAGGGCACGAGCATCATCGGCAGCGTCTACGCGTTGACGCAGGCCCAGCTCGTGCTCGCCGAACATGGCGTGACGATGCTGTTGCTCGTGACGCCGAGCAAGACCGAGACGCTGCCGGAGCACCTGCCGCTGCCCTACCGCCTCGTCGACGAAGCCAACCACGTGCGGCACATCGACCTGCTGCGCGCGATCCTCGACAGCGGGTGTTGCAACCATCTCGACGCGCAGAGGCTGTTCGAGCAGTGGCGCGACAGCGAGCCCGACTTCGTGCTCTTCCCGCGGTCGGGTACCCATTGGAGCAACGTGGCTGCGGCGCGCGTGGCCGTCGACCTGCTCGACGAACTCGAACGACTGTCCGGCATCGACCTCGTCAACCTGGACCTGGCGCCGAGGGTGATGGGGAAGGGGCCCGCCGCGAGCGAAGACGACATGGCGGTGCTCGCCAACCTGGTCGACCACAGCTGCCTCCGCGACCCGATGCCTATTGCCCGCACGCAGCGTCGGCCCGGGGATCACGGCGCCGCGCAAGGCCTCCTGCTCGTGAGTTCGAGCTTCGCCTGGCGGCTCGCCGAAGCGATGCAGTCGCCGGACGTGGTTTCGCCGCTCACGGTCTACTACTACTTCAAGTCGGCGTACGACTATCGCGACGGGCGCGTCGGCGAGAAGCGTGCGATCGACTTCGACCCGGCCGCCCTGCGCGCCGAGATCCTCCGCTACCGCTTCGTGGTCGTCGAATGCAACGTGTCGAAGATCCCCGAGCTCGGGTTCGGCTTCCCGAAGGCCGTGCTCGAGGCGTTCGGGCCGCCGAAGACCGGGTTCCCGGTGATCGCACGGGACAAGCTGGACAGGATCCAGAGAATGTCGGTGCCGGGTCGCCGGTGAGACGGTGGTGACATGGCGTCAGCCTGTGCGATCGCGCTGGCCGCGAAGCAACGGGCGGCGGCGATGGGCAACGGCGGATCGACGCACCCGGGATCAACGCCCGAGCTGTTCGCGCGCGTGCGCCGCCGATTCCTGCTAGCCTCTCCGGCTCGCCCCCGATCACCCCTGACGCCCACTACCCCATGCTCAGGAATTCGCTCGTTTTCGCAGTTCTCGCGGTGCCCGTGCTCGCCCAGGCCAACGCCGTGCCGGGCCTCGACATCCGCATGTACGAAGTCACCGACCTCGGCTACACCGGTCGCCGCGGCGCCGCCTACCCGAACGGCGAAGCCGGCTTCATGGTCGGCCATTCGTGGTGCAACGGCGGCACCGTCAACCTGCCGTGGATCTCGCAGAGCGGCGGCGTCATGGTCGACATGTACCCGCGCATCGCGTTCCTGCTGGCGCGCGAGAGCGGCGGGCGCATGGTCCAGATCTCGGGCCGCAGCTTCTGCAAGCACTCGCCGACCGCGTTCAACTTCTCGTCGGGCCCGTGCGCGCCGTGCACGAGCGGCGGCGGCTCGTTCTTCTTCGTCGGCTGCTCCGACACGTACGGCAGCGGCATCAACCAGAGCCAGTACGCACTCGGGCCGACGGAGGAGATCGATCCGTGGCTCGGCACCTGGAACCCGCAGGGCAGCTACTTCGACCGCGGCGATCCGGCGGTCACCGGCCCCGCGGCGATGGACTCGGTGCGCTCGCTGACGTCGGCGCAGATCGCGGCGTTCGATGCGGTCAAGAACCGCATGACCGTGCGCGAGCCCGAGCTGCTCGCGGGCGCGACCTACTACGGGCAGGTGCACGCGATGGTGCAGGGCGAGCCGGGCTCGGCGCGCGGCAACAACACCGCGAACCGCGAGTTCTCGATCACGGGCACCGGCAGCGCTTGGTCGGCGGGAACGGTCGGCCCGACGATGATCGGCTCCGTGCTGACCCGCTGGTCGGGCGCGACGTGGGAGGTCGGCGGCAACGGCAACGACGACGGCCGCTTCCTGGTCGCGGCCAGGGTCACGGGCCCCACGGGCGGCATGTGGCACTACGAGTACGCGATCCACAACCTCGACAACAACCGCGGCGGCGCGTCGTTCCGCATCCCGGTCGCGCCCGGCGCGATCGTGCAGAACCCGGGCTTCCGCGACCTCGACACGGACCCGCTCGACGACTGGACCTTCTCGCAGTCGAGCACCGAGATCGCGTTCATGGCGGTCGGCACGAACTCGCTGCAGTGGAACACGATCTACAACTGCTGGTTCGACTGCTCGGTCGAACCCGGCGCCGGCTCGATGACGATCGACGAAGCGCTGCCGGGCCCCGGCGGCCTCAGTGTGATGGTCAGCAGCCACGTGCCGTCGGGGCTCGCGTTCGCCTACAAGAACGCGGTCGGTTCGTCGTGCGGCAACTGCACGGGCACGTTCTACGAGCTGTTCCCCAGCAGCGGCGCGTTCGACCTCACGGGCCGTTCGATGACCGCGACGCTCGGCGGCGGCGCCTACACGGTCGTCGAGACCCCCGTGACGTTCCTGCCCGTGGCGGGCACGAACCTGAACTTCGGTCTCAACACGCAGACCGTGGTCAACCTGCCGTTCTCGTTCCCGTACCCGGGCGGCACCACGACGCAGCTGCAGGTGCACTCGAGCGGTTTCGTCTCACCGGGCGCCCCGAACCTCGCGCAGGCGGTGGGATCGGCGTCGGCGCTGCTGCAGGGCAACCCGCGGTGGGCGCCGGCCTGGAGCCTCTACAACCCGTCGCCGGGATCGGGCAACAACGTGTACTTCGACGCCAACGCGAGCCGCGCGGTGCTGACGTGGAACAACATCGCCATGGTCAGCGGCTCGACGGGCTGCAGCTTCCAGATCCAGTTCTATCCGAACGGCACCGTCAGCGTGGTGTGGGGCAACATGGCCTCGTCGCTGTTCTCGGTGCTCGTCGGTTGGTCGCCCGGCGGCGGCCACGGTGATCCCGGCGGCCGCGACCTGTCGGCGACGCTGTCGACGCCGCTGAGTCTGTGCGCCAACCCGTTCGACGGCATGACGCTCGACAGCAGCGAGCTGCCGGTGCTCGGCACCACGCTGCAGTGGCAGCTCGGCGGCATCCCGGGCTCGACTCCTTGGGGCGCCCTGATGCGTTCGTTGCAGCAGGCGACGCCGCCGATCGACCTCACCGCGGCGGGCATGCCGGGCTGCTTCGCGCACGTCATCGACCCGATCGCGACCGTGTTCGTCTCGCCGGGCGCGAGCCATCAGCTGGCCGAGTCGATCCCGAACATCACCGGGCTGATCGGTCTGACGCTCGTCGGCCAGGCGGTGGTCTACGATCCACCGCTGACCCCGCTGGGCCTCGTGGCGTCCAACGGCCTCGTGCTCACGCTCGGGCTGTAGGCGGCAGGGGGCCGGCGCCGCGATTCCAGGTCGATGCTCGTCCCGTGCGTGCTCGCCGCCGCGGCGCTCGCGCAGCAAGCCCCCACCGACCACACCGACGTGCTGAGCGAATGGATCGAGAGCCGGGGGTTCGAACGGTGGTCCCGTTCGCCGGCTGCGTCCGCCGCAGCACTGGCCGCCGCGCCGAACACTGACCGGCAGTGCCCGTCGAGCCATGGGTTTCGAAGGCGATTGTCATGCTCGCGGCTCGCCGCTCCCGGCCGACCCGTCAAAGCTCGACCACGATCGGCTCGGCCAGTTCGCCGGCGAACACCACGCGCCGCCGCCGCCGCGCCTCACCGCGTTCGAGTTCTTCGCGCGTGCCGACCCGCAGTTCCCACGTGCCGATCGGGACGTTGCTCAGGGCGAAGTAGCCGGGGCTGCTCGCCGCCAGCACCGTCTCCCAGACGTCGTCGTGATCCGGCGCGCTGATCATCAGCAGTCGACCGCCGTCGTCGGCCAGCGCGACGCAGGCCGCGAAGTGCTCGGAGTGCTCGCCGAACCGGATGCGGCCGCGACACGTCGCTGTGTTCGACAGCGTGAGCGGCAGTTCGACCTCGTCGCCGGCGACCGTCACCGGTCCTGTCGTGACGCGCGAGAGCGGCTCGCCGTCTGGCCCACGTGCGCTGACGGAGATCCAGGCGGGGCCGCGGTCGAGCAGCAGTTCGACGACGCCGCGCGCATCGGCGTCGGTGCGCGGCGATCGGCGGTGCACCTCGAGGCGCCAGATCCCTTCGGGGCGCCGGATGCGCTGGGGCACGGGCAGCGTGCACAGCGCGTGCAGTGCCGCGTGCGACCAGGCGGTGGTCGGGCCGAGCGCGGGCCACGCCGGGTCGACGCCGTCGTCGGCTTCGAGGTGGCCGACGCGAACTTCGACCTCGCCGATCGCCGTCGCCGAAGCACTCGCGAGGAGTCGCAACCGGGTGCGCTTCGCCGGCTCGAGCACCACTTCGATCGGCTCGCCGGGGCGAACGTCGTCCCGGACCGCCGTGGTGAAGCCGTCGCCGGCGACTTCGAGCCTCTGCACCGCGCCGGCGATGCTCGGCACACGGAACGCGCCGTGCTCGTCGGTCCGCCACGCTCCGCTGTGCTCGATCCAGTCGCCTTCCCCCGGGAACCTGAGCAGGCGACGGACCTGCGCCGCGACGGCACGCCCGCTCGCATCGTGCACGCGACCGACGAGGCTCTGTGCCGGCGCGAGCCGGAGCTCGACGAACATCGGCTCCGCACCATCGATCTGCAACCGCCGCACCGCGCGGGGTCCCTCGCTGTCTCCCGACTTGCGGGCGGTGATCAGCAGGAGCTGGTCCCTCCAGGCTCCGGACAGCGGCAGCTCGAATCGGCCAGACGCATCCGTGGTCGCCATGCGGATCGACTCGAGGTACCCGCCGTGCACCATCTCGAACCAGAGGTCGGCGCCGCTCGCCGACTGCCCGTCGGGGTCGACGACGGTCACGTGCACTGAGAGGTCGGTGCCGAGCACGAGGCGCAAACGCCGTCGCTCGCCGGCGCCGACCGAGATCGGTCGCCCGGTCGGGGATCCCGGCGCCACGCCCTGCCCGTCCTGTTCGTGCACGAACATGCTCTCACCGGCCAGCAGCACGAGGTCCAACCCGGCGGGAACGCACAGCGTCGCGGCGCCCTGCGCAGTCGGCGCCCTCGCGAGCAGCGGCGTGCGCGGCCTGCAGTCCGTGGCCGCGAACAGACCGGTCTCGGTGCTGCCGACCGCCACGCCGACTCCGTCGACGTGGAGCGCGGGTCGGCCCGAGGCATCGACGATCTCGACGGTCAGGGTGCCGGCCGGTGCCAGCAGGATGCGCGCCGGCTGCCAGCCGCCGCGCGGCAGCGCACGAAGCTCGGACGTCCCGACCTGGATGAAGCCCTCGCGCTCGGCCGCCAGCCACGACCCGGCGTCGGCCGTCGCGAACACGAAGTGTCCGTCCTGGTCGGCGGAGGTCTCGATCGCGACGCGCTCTCCGTCCTGCCGATGGGTGAGCGTGACACGGGCGCCAGCGACCGCGGTGCCCGAGGGTTCGGTCACGATGCCCTCGAGTCGACCCTGTGGATAGCGGGTCAGCACGAGCTGTTCGGGTGGTCGGTCCACGCCCTTCGCGGCGGACCAACGCGCGGCGCGCAGGACCTCGGTGCCGTCCGCCTTGGCCGCGACGAGCACGGCGTCGTCAGGCAGTTCGATCTGGAAGTGCCCCTGCGCGTCCGTCGTGACCTCGACCTCGACCGTGCTCGCGGTGGGCACGGTGAGCACTTCCGGGGTCTTCGCGTCTGCTGCGCGCGCGGCGCCGTGCGAACTCGCGGACCCGCCCGGTTGCCGCAGCCGGCAGCGCACGGTGACGTTCGCCGCTGGCTGGCCGTGGCCCGGTGCCGCGCCGATCGCGGCGTCTTCGACGAGGCCGTGCACGAGCGTCGCCGGCGATGCGGTTGCGAGCGGATCGCGCTGCACGCGCGGGTCGACCGTCGTTCGTGAGAGCGCGGTGCCGCGGCTGGCGGTGGTCGACTGCGCCGGGGCCGGGTCGTTCGCGTGCCAGGACAGCGACGTGACCGCGACGGTGGTGATGAGCACGAGGCCGGCCGCGTTGCGCAGCAGGCGCAACACCGGCGCGCGTGTCGTCACCGCACCAGCGCCCGGCGGCATGCCGAGCGTGCCCGGGTCGAGTCCGCCGATCGCGCAGAGCGCGGGCAGCCAGTTCTGCCGGCCTGCCGGATGGTCAGCGTCGAGGCGTTCGCGGAGTCGGGCCAGCGCGCGGGCCAGGCGCGTCTTGACCGTGCCGAGCGGGACGTCGAGTCGCGCCGCGATCTGCTGCGGCTTCAGGTTCTCGTAGTAACGCAGGAAGATGGCGTCGCGACCGGGGGCGTCGAGCGCCTCGACGTGCTGCAGCAGGCGGCGCGCGACGTCGAGTTTGACGGCGACGTCGGCGGTGTCGGCGGAGATGGGGGCACGCGCGGCGGTGCGCTCGCGGGCGCGCCGGCGCGTGCCGGTGCGCATGTGGCGCGCGGCGCGCTTGCGCAGCACGGCAGCCAACCACGGGACGAGGCCGTGGGGGCGCGGGGCGCCGGTCAGCGCGGCGACGCAGGTCTCCTGGACGAGGTCGTCGGCGGTGTGCTCGTCGGTGGCGAGGCGGCGGGCCAGGGCGCGCAGGAACGGGGCGTGGGCGGTGAACTCGGCTTCGAACGTCATGGCGGATCGCGCGGGTCTCGGTGTACCCGTTCTGTTCCCGCGGTGCCGAAAGCGATGTCCGGGCGCGTGGAAACTTCGTGCGCGCGACGTGCGGTCCCATCGCCGAACTCGTGTAACGGCGGACGCGTTGCGCGGCTTGCTCGGCAGGTCCACCCGGAATCCGAACCACCGCGTCCGTGCCTTCGGCTGCCGCCTTCCGGCGCACGCCGGAGCTCCGGCCCCGTGTACGCCCGCGGCGCGGCGCCGCGCAGCCCGATACCATCCTCCCGATGTCCGCCTCCCCTGCCGATCAGGACGACGTGCGCACGTTGCTCGAGCAGTGCGTGACGGCGTGGCACGAGCAGGGGCCGCGCGCTGCCGAAGCGTTGCTCGAGCAGGCACCGGAGCTCGCGTCGCCCGTGCGCGACGGCCTCGCCGCGCTCGCGCGTGCAGGGCTGCTCGACGCCGAGGACGCGCCCGAGCTGCCCGAACGCATCGGTGGCTATCGGGTGCTGGCGTTGCTCGGCCGCGGCGGCATGGGTGCCGTGTTCCACGCGCGCGACGACGCCGCCGGGCGCGACGTCGCGGTAAAGGTCGTGCACCCGCAGCTGCTGTGGTACGGGCGGGCGCGCGAACGCTTCGAACGCGAGATCCGGGCGCTGGCGCGACTGCGACACCGCGGCGCCGTGCCCGTGTTCCACTTCGGCGACGACGCCGGCGTGCCGTACTTCGTGATGGAGTACGTGCCGGGCCGATCGCTCGCCCAGGTGCTCGCCGGGTTGTCCGGACGGGCTCCGGGCAGCCTGCGCGGCGCCGACCTGCACGACGGAGCCGACGCGGCGCAGCCGTGGTGGCGCGCCGTCGTCGGCGTGATGCTGCAGGTCGCCGACACGCTGCACCACGCGCATCAGCTCGGCATCGTGCACCGCGACGTCAAGCCGTCGAACGTGCTCGTGACGTCTTCGGGTGAAGCGCGCCTCGTCGACTTCGGGCTCGCGCGCGTCGACGGCGACCCCTCGCTGACGCGCCTGCCGACGACGATCGGTTCGGAACCGTACCTCGCGCCCGAACAGTGCACCGAGCACGGTGGCCGCGCCGACGCACGCAGCGACGTGTTCTCGCTCGGCGCGACGTTGTACGAGGCGCTGACCCTGCGCCCGCCGTTCGGCACCGGCGGGCCGCGCACGCGCGAGCGCATCCTCGCCGGCGACCACGTGCCGCTGCGCAGCGCCGTGCCCGGGTTGGCGCGCGACCTCGCCGCGGTCGTCGCGGTGGCGATCGACCCGGAGCCGGCGCGCCGGCACGCGACCGCGGGCGCGTTCGCCGACGACCTGCGCGCGGTGCTGGCGGGCCGCCCGGTCGCAGCGCGACCGATCGGATGGTGCGCACGGCTGCTGCGTCTCGCGCTGCGGCACCGCATCGCTTCGGCCGCGGTCGTGACGGCACTGCTGCTCGTGGTCGCGGCGCCGACCGCCTTCGCGTGGCAGCAGTACGAGTCGTCGCGGCAGACGCAGGCCGCATTGCAGCGCGCGGTACAGAACCGCGACCGGGCGCTCGAGGCGATCGACCGCCTGTTGGCCCGCGTCGCGCAAGAACGGCTGTTCGACCTGCCCGAGGCCGAAGGTGCGCGCCGGCGGCTGCTGCTCGACGCGATCGAGGTCCAGGAGGCGATGTTGCGGGAGTCGCCCGACGACGCGCAGGTCGTGTTGGACGTCGCGGTCGGCAAGCGACGGCTCAGCGAGTTGCACGGTTGGCTCGGCGACGAGCCTGCCGCGGCGCGCTGCATCGACGAGGCGCTGGTGCTGCTGCGCGGCACGCCCGGCATGTCGGCGATCGAACTCGCGCGCGCGCTGGCGATCCACTCGCGCGGCAACGTCACGCGCGGCGACACGGCGGGGGCCGAGGCCGACCTGCGCGAGGCGCTCGGGGCGCTCGAGCGCGAACGCTCGGCGCCGGCCGCGGCGGACCGCAGCGCGCGGCTCGAGCGCACGATCGCCGAACGTCGCATCGACCTGGCGATCGTCGAGGGCATGCGTGGCAAGGTCGCCGATGCCGAACGTGGCCTCGCCGAGGCTCTCGCGACGTTGCGCGCGCTGCCCGAGAACCGCAACACGCTGCAGGCGGTGGGTCGCGCGCTGCTCCAGGGCGCGCTGCCTGCCGTGCAACGCAACGACAATCAGCTCGCCGCGAGCCTGGCGGCCGGCGCATTCGACGCCTACGGCCGGGCGCTGGAGCTCGATCCGGGCGACTGGGAGCTGCGCGCGCTGCAGGCACACGCGCAGACCGACCTGGCGAAGATCTGCCATGCCTCGGGCGATGCGGCGCGCGGACTCGAACACGGCGAAGCCGCGCATGCGACGCTGGTGACGCTGCACGCCGCACACCCGCAGGTCGCCTGGCTCACGCACCAACTCGCCCAGTGCGGCCTCGCGCTCGCCGACGCCTACCAGGACCACGGGCGCGAACAGGACGCCCGCGTCGCGCTCGACGACTCGATCGGCATGTTGCGCGAGCTGCTGCGCGCCGAGCCGCGCAAGGTGCAGCTGCGGGAGTCGCTGGGCCTGGCGCTCGGCATGCGTTCGCTGCTGACGACGTACGTGCACGAGGCGCAGCCGCTGCTCGACGAGGCGCAGCAGTTGTTCGAGGACCTGCAGCGCGAGGACGCGGGCAACGCGCTGGCCTGGCGCCAGCTCGTGGTCGTCTACGCGAGCCAGGCGAGCCTGCGGCGCACCGCCGAGGACCTCGAGGGCGAGGCGAAGTGGCTCGACGACGCGATCGCAACGACGCGGCCGTGGGTCGAGAGCAACGTCGCGCCGGCGACCGAGATCCTCGCCGCGCTCTTGCTCGACCGGGCCGACTGCGCCGCGCGCGGCGCCGATGCCGAGCTCGCCCGCGAGTTCGTGCGCGAGTCGCTGGCGCTGCGCCGGGCCGGGCGCTCGCAGCTCCAACGGCGTCCCGGTCTCGCACCGCTGCTGGCGACGCCGGCGTTCGCGGAGCTGCTGAAATGACCGCCTCCGACCAGCCGCCGCTCGAGGGGCTCGTCGCCGCCGCTGCGGGCGGCGACGAATCGGCGATGCACATGCTGCTGCAGGAGTACCTGCCGCGCATCCGCGCCTACGTGCGGCTGCGCACCGGCGCCGGGCTGCTCACGCACGAGTCGCGCTCGGACCTCGTGCAGTCGATCTGCCGCGATCTGCTCGAGAACGCGCGCCGCCTGCACAGCACCGATGTCGAAGGCTTCCAGGCGTGGCTGTTCACGACCGCGCGCCGCAAGCTCGCCGACCGCGCCGAGCGCTGGAGCGCGCAGAAGCGCGCGGGCGGTCGTGAGGTCGAAGCACCGGCCGACGGCGAGCTGCTGGCCGCCTGCCGCGGCTTCTTCACGCCGAGCCAGCAGGCCGGTGCGCGCGAGGAACTCGCGCGCGTCGAACGCGCGCTCGGCGAGCTGCCCGCGGAACGCCGCGAAGTGATCCTGCTCGCCAAGGTGCTCGGCCTGTCGCGGCAGGAGATCGGCGCGCGGCTCGGCCGCAGCGAGGGCGCGGTGCGCGTGCTGCTGACCCGGGCGCTCGCCGACCTCGCGCTGCGCATCGCGACGGCCGACCGCCCCAAGCCATGAAACGTCCGGCCGCGTTCGCGGCTGCCTCCGTCATCCACCCAACCGACGGAGGTAACCGATGCAAGCTGTTCATGTCCCGTTGGCAGTGCTCACGACTGCCGTGCTCGCGGTCGCCCAGGCCGCCACCCCCGATCTGTCCGCGTCCACCGAGGTCCACGCGCTCGCGGCGTCGCTGCGCGTGCCGATCCACGGCGGCGCGCCCGACGGCGGCAAGCCGTACGGTCTGTGGGCGGCGACGGCGGCCTACAAGGTCTCGTTCGACGGCGACGCCACGTTCGTCCCGTACCTCGGCGCCGCCTGGCCCGAGAACCAGCCGGTCGCCTGGCGCTCGCTGTCGGTGCGCATCGGCGAAGTCGAGCTGATCACCGCCGCGCCGCCGCACCGCCGGAACGGCGACTGGCGCTGCGAACTCGACCACGGCGGCGTGGTCGAGACCTGGGACGTGCGCGACGACGGCCTCGAGCAGTCGTTCGTCGTCGCCGGGCGCCCTGCGGCCGCGGGCGACCTCGTGGTGCGCGGCCGCCTGACCACACCGCTGCACGCCGAGCCGTGCGCACCGGCGCACCAGGCGCTCGTGTTCGCAGCGGCCGACGGCACGCCCGTCGTGCGCTACGGCGAAGCGTTCGCCGTCGACGCGACCGGCGCGCGTGTCGCAGCGAGCACGGCGTTCGCGGAAGGAGTCGTCGAGCTGCGGGTGCCTGCCGCGTGGCTCGCCACCGCCAGGTTCCCGGTGGTCGTCGACCCGCTGGTGACGGCGGTCACGGTCAGCACGGGGCTCGCGCCCGAATCGATCGACGTCGCGCGCGACGACACCGGCAACGGGCTGATGACCGTGTTCACGCGCAGCGCCTCGGCGGGCGACTACGACGCGGTCGGCATCATGACGAACAACGGCTTTGGCGCCGCCGCGACGGTGTTCAGCGACATCACTTCGTCGTGGAGCACACCGAACGCGCGCGTCGCCACCGCGGCCGACCCGCAGGTCTACTGCATCGCGATCGAACGCATCCTGCCCGACCACCGCATCCGCGCCCATCTGCACGCGAGCGGCGACACGACGTTGTCGACGAGCGTGCTGTTCGTGAGCAGCGGCGCCGCGGGTATCCACGACTGGCGGCCCGACATCGGCGGCCAGACGCTGTCGACGAGCGCGTTAACGTCGACCGGTTCGCGGTTCCTGATCGTGTTCCAGCGCGAAGCGCCCGCTGGCGGCGTGTTCCAGAACACGAACAACAGCTCGATCTTCGGCGTCACGCTCGACGCCAATGGCACGCTCGGCACCGAGTTCCCGATCGCGCTCGGCATCCTCTCCACCGAGGACGACGAGTTCCCGAGCGTGAACCAGCAGGCGCAACGCGTCGGCTCGCTGACGCAGCGCACCGACTGGATGGTCGTCTACCAACGCTACGTCGGCACCGGTGCGACGTGGCGCGTGTTGGGCCGCTCGGTCGCCGACACGGGTGCGTTGAACTCGGGCCTGTGGACATCGACCGGCAGCGGCCCGACCGCACACCGGCTGACGCCGCAGGTCGCGGGCCAGGTCGGCCGCTACGTCGTCGCCTACGTCGAGACACCGTTCTCGGCGGCCCCGTTCCAGACCACGGCGCAGCGCGGCCACTCGCTCGTCGCCGAACGCGTCGATTGGACGCCCGGTTCGTCGCCGGTCAACCACGCGCCCGTGGTGCTCGAGGGCCCGAACGCGCAGGCCTGGCTGCGCACGGGGGCGATCGCCTACGACACGGCGACGTTGTCGCACTGGGCGCTGATGGGGCAGAGCGACGCGTCGGCCGGCGGCTCGGGCGACTCGTTCGTGGTGCGCACCGGCTTCCAGGGCATGCAGACCGAACGGCGCACGCTCTACGCGCAGGGTGCCTCGGTCGAGCAGGGCCTGGTCGGCGGCATCACGTTCGACGAGGACGGCAGCAACTTCGTGGTCGCCTACGGCCGCGACGCGGGCTCGGTCGGCAGCGTGTACGGCCGCCGCTTCACCTACGTCACGCCGGCGGCGCTGCTCGCCTCGGGCGTGGCGTGCTCGAGCGGCTCGATCGCGTGGAACGGTTCCCAGCAGATCGGCGCCGCGTTCTCGTCGATCGCGCTGACTGGCGCGCCGGCCAGCCTGCCGGCGATCGCGGCCGTGTCGCTCGCGACGCTGGACCTCAACCTGACGTCGATCGGCATGACCGGCTGCCGGCTGCTGATCGACTCGACGGCGCCGAACTTCATCACGTCGTTCGCGACGCTGACCTCCGCGAGTGGCTCGGCGTCGATCGGGATCCAGCTGCCCGAGACGCTGCCGTCCGCGACGCTGTGGTTCCAGTGGTTCCACTTCGACCCGGGCGCCAACCCGCTCGACCTCGTCAGCACGCAGCGCCTGCGGGTGGCGATCGTGAAGTGACGGTGCGCGGCGCCGGCCTCTGTGGCCGCGCGCCGTCAGCACGACCGGCGGTTCCGGGTGCGTCGGGATGCATCCTGGTACTCGACCCGGCCGCCGGCAATGCGTTCGGCGCCATCATGACGAACGCCGGCATGACCGTGATCGGCCACTAGTCCGGGCCGGCCGGCACACGCGGACCGCCGGCGTCGCCGCGGTCCGCGGGATCAGAGGCTGCCGAGACCGAGCCCGACGGGCTACGATCCGCGCCCGTGCACACTCGCGACCACGAGTGGTTCGAACAGGCTCGGCGCGGCGACAGCGGCGCGCTCGAACGGCTCGTCGAGAGCTACCTGCCGCAGCTGCACGCGTTCGTGCGCGTGCGCCTGGGCGGCGTCGTGCGGGCGCGCGAATCGAGCATGGACATCGTGCAGTCGGCCTGCCGCGAGCTGCTCGCCGACCCGAGCCGGCACGAGTTCCGCGGCGAGGCCCGCTTCCGCGGCTGGTTGTTCACGATCGCGCTCAACAAGCTGCGCGAGAAGCACCGCTTCCACGGCCGCGAGATGCGCAGCCCCGTGCGTGAGAACGACGCCGGCGTCGACGACCTGCTGCCCGCGGCGAGCCTGCTGACGCCGAGTGTCGACGCGATCGGCCGTGAGACCGCGGCGGCGCTCGACGCCGCGATGCAGGCTCTGAGCGAGGAGCACCGCGAGGTCATCACGATGGCGCGCATCGCCCAGCTGCCGTACGAGGTCATCGCCGAGCTCATGGGCCGCAGCGAGCAGGCCGTGCGGCAGTTGCTCGTGCGTGCGTTGCGCCGGCTCGCCGAGGAGCTGCGGGCCCGGGGCGTCGCTTCGGACTGACGGGATTCCGCGTCACAGCGTGCGCCCCAGGTCATCGAGGCAGTGCCGCTGCCGACGAGTCCCGCCGCAGCGGCCGCGACCAAGGCGAAGGCTCGCCGTCGCGCAGCTCGGACTCCATCGATCGAAACCCGCATGAACCGGTCTCCCTCGACCTCGCTCTGGACACGGCTGCCCGCACGTGCCGCCGCGGCCGTCGTACTGCTCGGCGCCGCGGCGCCCGTCGCGGCCCAGTCCGTGATCTACACCACGCGCACCGGCGGCAACATCGTCGCCTGCGGCCCGCTCACCGGCGGACCGCTCGTTCATCACACCTTCGGCACGCCGATCGCCACCAACGACTCGATCGCCGTCAGCGATCCCGGCACCGCGACCCTGCCCGCGAGCGCCGCCGCGGCGCAGTTGGACGCGATCGCGACCTCGACCACGTTCTCGCTCTCGATGGCCGGCACGGCCACGCGCACGGCACCCGCGGGCACGTTCATCACCGCGCTCGCCGACGGCCGCGACGTCTGGGAGTTCACGCTCGCCGCACCGGTGCGCTTCACGCTGACCGCGTCGCTGAACGCGTCGAGCACCGACGCCACGGTGCCGCCGCAGCACTTCACGTTCGCGGGTGCGATCGTGCCCGACCCGGGTGCCCCGCCGCTGCCGTACCAGCAGACGATCCAGGCCCCGGGGTCGTTCACGCTCGCGGCGACCGGCACGCTGCTGCCGGGCCAGTACTTCGTGAGTGTGTTCGGACGCGTCGAGAGCACGTCGTCGCCGTTCACCAGCTCGTACTCCAACTCGCTGACGCTGACGTTCCAGCCGGCCGCGAACGCGACCGCGCGACAGGCGTTCGGCAACACGAACTCGTACACGTGCAGCCTGCCGGTGCTCGGCCAGACGTGGAACGCGACCGTCGACGTCGGGCTCACGGGTCACTCGTTCGCGATCGTCTTCGCGTCGCTGCTGCCGGGCCAGGTGACGCTCGGTCCCGGCTTCACCGTGCTGCTCGGCGGTGCGCCGGTGGAGTTCCTGCCGATCGCGCCGGGCCCGCACGCGACCTACGCGGTGGTGATGCCGTCCGACCCGACGCTGGCGGGCTTCCAGCTGTCGACGCAGGCATTGCACTTCGGCGTCCTGCCGTCGCTCGCGCTGTCGAACGCGCAGGACCTGACGCTCGGGTTCTGATCGCCGCGACCGACGACGGCGCCCGGGTACTTCCCCGCGTTCGGAGCGCCAGCCATCATCGCGACCGCCGAGGGCGTTCTGCGGCAACCGTCTGTTGCGTGCGATCGATCGCGTTCAACGGAGCCCTTGGTCGCGGAGGTTGCGTTGCCCGCCGCTGGTCGTTGCCGAGGCGTGCCGGGACCCGCTCGGGGTCATGGCACGGCCCGCCAAGGGCAATCGCACCACCACGACCGTGACGTCGCCTGTGGCACCTGCTGCCCTGGCTGCCAGCACGAGCCACTCGCAAGCCTCCTCCGCGGAAGACGCGGCCATCATCGCATTGCGCATCTGGTCGCTGCGCACCTTCGTCGTCAGGCCGTGCGTGCACAGGAGCAGCGCGTCGCCCGGGCACAGGCCCAGGGTGAACACCTCAGGCGTCGCGCCCGCCATGCCGCCGAGCGCCCGGCGGCCATCGCCGATCTCGAACGTGTGGTCGGTCGTGAGTTGCATCAGGTCGGCGTTGCGCAGCAGGTAGCAGCGGCTGGTTCCGACATGCCCCACGCACAGATTCGGCCAGAGCAGGTGCGCAGCGGTCAGCATCGACCACGCCGGCGCAGATCCGGGGCCATGCGCGCTCGTTCGCCTCGATTCCGTCTGGCAATGCTGCATCGCGGCGCGCATCTGGCGTTCGACATCCGGGACGCGCGCATGGTGCGTGGACAGCAACACCGGCACCGAATCCGCGACGTGGCGAAACATCACCTCCGCCGCCAGCAGGCTCGCCCGCTGACCGCCGAGGGCGGCACCGACCCCATGCGCGACGAGGAACACCTGGCTCTGCGCGTCGACAAACGGCGGGATGTCGTCCGCAGGCACGTTCGATTCCGTGACCAGAACGGACTTCTCCATGTCCGCCAACAGGAAGTGGTCGTCGTTCGTCGGACGGCCGCGGTCGCAGATGCCGAACCCCTCGATGACGATCCACGTGCCTTCGGGATCGCCATTGCGATGCGCGCTGTTGGCGTACGACATCATCCTCTCATGCGCTCCCGGGTCCGCATGTCCTCGAGGTCACGCTCGTGCTGTCGGGCGCGCTCGAGCCGCTGGCCCAGAATCTCGATCGCGGAGGACCACCGGCTCAGTCGGCGTCTCTCGATGCGGTTGCACGTACCCGCCTGCCCCGCGATCAGGACCATGGTCCGGATCCACAGCATGCGCACGCGTGCCAGCATCTGCGCGATCGTCTTGGCAGTCGACGCCCGGTCCATGCTCGACGTGACCCGCACCATGTCGTCACCTCGGCTGTCCAGACCCCGGCCGCGGCGTCGCCGTTAGCGGCGTCCCGGTCCGTTCAGGCAAGGTCCAACTGCGCGCAGCGGGCGCTACTTCGGGCGCTTGCCTGCGCCGGCCTCGAGCTTGACGACGAACAGGTGGCGCTTGCCGGCCAGCGGCGGCGGGGCCAGCACGACGATCGAACCCGGCTGCAGCTCGAACGCGGCTTCGAGCTGCGTCGACTGCACGTTGGGCAGCTGGATCGTCACGGGCACCGTCGATCCGCCGAGCGATGTCGTGAACGTCGGGATCGGCTTGATCAGATCGGCGACGCGGACTTCGATCGACAGGCCGAGCTTGCTGTCGGCCAGCGGGGCGACCGAGGCCTCGATCGTGATGCCGTCCTGGACCACGTCGATGATCGGGTTGGCGATGAACGCCGCCTGTGCGACCTCGACGTCGAAGTCGCGCACATAGGCCGTCTGGTTGACGACGGCGACGTGGCCGGTGGTCAACGGCCAGACCACGAGCCCTTGGCCCTGCCCGGTCGTGACCTCCTTCAGTGCTGGCAGCGCCTTCAGGAACGCGTCGGTGTTCGGGCCAGGGGCCAGCACCTGCGAGACGAACTTCGGCGGTGCGGCCTCGGGTTCGTCGGCGCCGTTGCCGGTGCCGCCCTTGGGCACGAGCGCATCGCGGATGTCGCGCAGGAACACCAGTTCGGGCGCCGAATAGTACGAACACTCGAGCTGGAAGGTCTGCGCGTCGCTGCCGCGCGTGGCCTGCAGGAAGCGCTCGATCCAGGCGTGCTGTTCGGGGCGCGCGAGTACGACGATCCAGCGTTCGCCGAGGGCGCGGATCTCTTCGTTGGCCGCCAGCGGCGGCTTCACGAACGCCTGCAGCAGGCGCACGATCGCACCGGGACGTGGCGCAGGGCCCTCGGTCTCCGTCCACTGCATGGTGTCCCGGTCGCCGGCCTGCTTCAGCTCCGTTCCGGTGAAGTGCAGGTCCGGGCCGGGTGGGCTCTTGTCGACGAGATCGCCGACTTCGTAGATCTTGGCGACGCGGCCGCCGGTCGCCGGCGCGGCCTGCGCGAGCGCCACCGTGCACGGCAGCGACACGGCGAACAGCAGGTGGAGAGCGTGTTTCGTCATGGTTCCAGGACTCGTTGTTCGACGACGCGCGCTGCGATGTGGCGCGCGGTGGCTGTCGGGGCAGAGACGTAGTGTTCGGCGGTTTGCAACACGTTGCCGGTCAGCACGCGTTCGCGCGCGCTCCCGCCGCCGATCTCGCTGGTGCTCACGCGGCACGACACGAGCGTCATCGCCGCGAAGTCGGGCCTCGGCAGCGGTCGCGGTGCCGCGTTCGCGTCGCTGCGTCCGCGCAGCACCGCGGCCGCGATCGCGGCAGCGGCGATCACGCCGACCCACGGCACTGCCCGGCGCCACGGTCGTGCGATCGGCGGCAGGGTCCGCAGGTCGCCGAGCACGCGCCGCGTCGCCGCGAACGCCTCGAGTGCTTCGGGGTGCGCCAGCAGCCACTGCTGCGAGCGCTCGTCGGCGAGCGGATCGTGGCCTCGGTCCAACAGATCCTGCACGAACGGCGGAAGCATGCTCACGGCGTGCCCCCGCGTTGCGTCTCGCAGCTGAGCATGCGGTTGCGCGCCCGGTGCAGGTGCGACTTGACCGTGCCGGCCGGCAGCCGCGTCGCGCGCGCGATCTCTTCGATCGACTCGCCGTCGCGATGGAAGCGCAGCAGGATCTCGCGTTCGCGGATGGACAGCTGCGCCAGCAGCGCCGCCGTGTGCTCGCGCAGCGCCGCGTGCCGCAGCGGATCGCAGCCACCGTCGACCGGTTCGCTCGCCGGCGCGCCGGCATCGCCGCCGCCGTGCTTCGGCCGATCGAGGAACGCCCGGAACGCGACGCGCAGCAGCCACGCGTCGGCGGTGCCGCGCGCCGGATCGAACGTCTGCCGCGAGCGCCAGGCCCTGGTCAGCGTCTCCTGCACGAGGTCGTCGACCTCGGCGCGCGCGAGATTGCGCAGGAAGGCGCGGATGCGCGGCTGCATGCTGGCCAGGATCTGGCTCATCGCGGCGTCAGCCGTGCGATCGGCGGCGCGGTCGGCGGTCATCGGGTGGGGCATGCGGACATCAGGCATACCGCCGATCGGGTCGGCAGGTTGCACGAGATCCGATCGGCGCCGATCGCGCGCGGTTGCGGCCGATCGCGCGCCCCTCAGCCGCCGGCCGCGGGCGCCGGGAAGCGCGCTGTGAGCCACGGCGCCAGGTGCTGGCGGACGAGCGCAGCACTGCGTTCGGCATCGCTGCCGTACATGTAGGCGGACACCTGCACCATCGTGCCGCCGCACGCGTAGGCGCCGGCGAGCATCGTGCCGGACGTCGGCTGCTCGAGCAGCACCTCGACGTTGAAGCCGTGGCCGAGATCGTCGACGCGGTCGACCTTGCCGGCCAGCACGGTGTTCGGCGCGATCGCCAGCGACAGGCGCTGACCGGGCCGCGGCTGGCCGCCCATCGCGGTGAGAAGCGCCGGCCACGCCGTGCCGACCGGTGCCTGCGTCGTCGCCGAGGCCTGCACGAGCGCACTGGGCTGTCCGGCGAAGTGGCGCAGGTAGCGCACCAGCACGCGGAAGAACGACGGCCAGCCGCTCTCCGTGCCCTCGAGCTGTTGGTCCCAGTCGTCGGTGCTCGCGAACAGACTGTGCACGACGCGCACGACGCAGGTGCCGCCGCGCCGCGCCTCGACCGTCCATTCGGTGGCCATCGTCGGCATGCCGGGCGTCCAGCCCGGGGCCTCGGCCGCGAGCCGGAACGGCGGTTCGTAGGCCGTGATCTTCGCGGTCGAGATCATGCCGCCGCCGAAGTCGCTGACCACTTCGCCGCCTTCGCGTCCGTCGACCTTCGTCGGCACGAACCACGCCGAGATGCCGGGGCCGGTGGCGATCGCCTGCCAGACCTGTTCGGGAGTGCCGGGGACTTCGACTTCGACGCGGACGCTGCGGCGGCCGTCGGGATCGCGTTGCATGCTCATGACTGCGTGGTGGGGGTTGTGGAAACGGAAGACGGGCCATCGCCGATCGGATGGGCGACGGCGACGAGTCGGTGCAATCGGCCACCGGGCGCCGAAGGATCGTGGTAGCGGGCCGCGAGCGACGCGATGCCCGCCGCGAGTTCCTCGCTGAACGCGGCGCGTTCCTCGGCGCTGCGGAAGCGGATCTCGGTGTCGATCGAGAGCGTCGCGAGCCGTTGGTTCGAACTCGCGGCGCGGCGCAGCAGCGCGCCGACTTCGCGCACGACGCGCGCGGCCAGCGCGAGCAGGTAGCTCGCGGACAGGCGATCGCACGCGCGGCCCGGATCGGCGGCCGCCGGACCGAGCGCGGCGGGCGACACCAGGTACGAAGCCGCCGTCGCCACCATGTGCCGCTCGGTGATGCCGCCCCACTTGCGCCGCCCGGCTTCGCGCACGAGGCCGCACTGCTCGAGCGTGCGCAGGTGGTAGTTGACCTTCTGGCGCGCGATGCCGAAGCGTTCGGCGAGCACCGCGGCACTCGCGGGCTCGGTGAGGCCCGCGAGCAGTCGCGCGCGCGCGGGATCGAGCGCCGCCGCGGCGACGCCCGGGTCGTCGATGACTTCGACCTCCAGCATGCGCGCATCGAAGCCTTGACGAGTATTCTTGTCAATAGGCTGGAGGTCGGTGACAAGCGACGGCTTGCAGGCAGGTTACGACCGTTCCTTGCACAACCGTGCATGCCGGGCGGCCCACGCCCCGGCGCGCGACGCTGCCGTGGTGGTCGGCCTCGCGGGGCTGCGCACATCTCGTCCCGCCGGCGCACGGTTCGCCCCCGCCGCCGCGCGAGCGCGGGCCGCCATGGGTAGAGGTCCTCGGGCGCGCAGGCTCGCCTCGTGCGCACGACGCTGCAGCAGTGCGAGGCCGACCTCGACCGTGCGCCGTTCGTGCGCGTGCACCGCTCGGCGATCGTCAACCTCGACGCCGTGGTCGACCGCCGCCGCCTGCCCGGCGGCGACTTCCGCCTGCGCACGCGGCATTGCGGCGAGCTGCTGCTGAGCCGCACGCGCCGCCGTGCGTTCGACGCGGCGCTGGCGCGGCGGCGCTGACCGGCGATGCGGCGAAGGACTCCGGGATCCACGCGATGCAGGGCGTTGGCCGGCTCGTTCGGCGGCTGCACCACCGACAGACTGCTTCGCGGCGGCCCCGCACGGCGTCAGCCGCGGGCCGGGCGCCAGCGCGCCCCGCGGTGCAGCAGCACCGAATCCAGCACCGAGACCGCCGCGGCGGCGACGAGCAGCCACATGCCGGCGAGCGGCGTCGGGCTCGCGAGGGCGTCGAGTTTCGTGAACACGACCAGCAGCGCCAGGACGAAGACGTCGAGCATCGACAGGCCGTCGAGCAGGAGCAGACGCTCGCGCCACTTGGCGTGCTGCGGGCGCACGAGCCGCAGCACGAACAGCGCGAGCAGACGCAGTGTCGGCAGCACCACGACGAACAGGAGCAGCGTGCTGCCGAGCACCCAATCGCCGCGTTGCAGCAGCTGGCCGACACCCCGCAGGAGCGAGTAGCGATTCCCCCAGAAGAAGCCCTTTTCGACGTCGAGCAGCGGCAACGACAGGCCGGCGCCGTACAGGACCGCGGCCGGCACGGTCAGCCAGAGTCCCCGTCGCGTGAACGGGCGTCGCGGTTGGCGCCGTCGGCTGCGCACGATCGCGCTCAGCAGCAGGATCGCCACGAGCGACAGCAGGATCGACGCGAGGTAGACGTACGCGCCGGGCAGCGCGGCCGCCTGGCTCAGCAGGCCGAGCTGCACCGTGCCGACGAGCACGGCGATGACGAACGCGTCGAGCAGCGACCATTTGCCCAGTAGCTCGAGCCAGTCGACGATCTCGACTCGCGTCGGCTCGCGCGTGGGCACGAACCACAGCACGAGGATGCCGCCGAGCTTGATCGCCGGGAACGCGACCGAGAAACCGAACAGCAGCAGCGCCAACAGGATGTTGCCCGAGGTTGCGAAGCTCCAGATGCCGGAAACCACCGAGAACGTCTCGTCGCCGACCAGGAACAAGTTGTCGAAAGTGAGCGCCGGCCGCGTCACCCCGAATACGAGCAACGCAAGCGCGAGACCCGCGACGATCGGCACGTCGACGCGGCGCGGGGACTCCAGGCGAAGGGATCGGAGGTCGTTCACCATGCCGCGGCCCCATGGTAATCGACTCGGGGCCGTGCGCCGATGTCGATCCCGAACCGCGCGAGCATCGCGCGACGCGGCCCTCGACCGCGGGTCGGATGGCGATCCACGGGCCCACGTTCGCCGACTTCCTCGCGAGGTTCGCGGCCGCCGCCGCCGACTACGCCGGCATGTATCTTCGCACGAAGGGTGTCGACGCGACGCCGGCACAGCGCGAACAGGCGATCGCCGACCTCGAGAAGGTGCTCGGCATGACCGAGGACGACTCCATCGTCGAACGCATCCACCGCGCGATCTGGGAGGAGCAGCACCTCGGCATCGGCAAGGCGGCGCCCGACATCGAGGGCGAGGACCTCGACGGCGTGGCGTTCAAGCTCAGCGACCATCGCGGCAAGGTGGTCATGCTCACCTTCTGGGGCGATTGGTGAGGCCCCTGCCGGGCCATGTACCCGCACGAGCGGTCGCTCGTGCACGATCTCGCCGACGAGCCGTTCGTCCTGATCGGCGTCAACAGCGACGAGGACAAGGATGCGCTGAAGCCGCGGCTCGCCGAGGAGCGCATCTCGTGGCGCAGCTCCAGGAACGGTCCCGAGGGCACCGAGGGGCCGATCGCCAAGGCCTGGAACGTGACCGGCTGGCCCATGGTCTACGTCATCGACCACGACGGAGTGATCCGGCACAAGAGCCACGGCGGCGAGGCCATGGACGCGGCGCTGAGGAAGTGCATCGAGCTGGCCAACATGAATCGCTGACAGGCGCGACGCTGTGAATGGCGCCCCGGAGCCACTGGCTGAACCCGCTGATGGCGCTGCTTGGTGCCGCCGGCCACGTGCGGTCCAGCGGTAGTCGGGTGGAGTGGCGAGCGCGCCTCGAGCGCCCGCTTGACGCGCAATCGCCGCTTGGGGAACGTGCCCTCGCGGCCGGGTACCGGGACACGAGTTGGAGTCGGCTCGCTCTCCGGTGCACCCATCGTGGCGCCGCGCCCGGTCCAGGCAGCGGTCCCCTCCACCCACATGCCGCGACACCTCCCCGTTCTCGACGGTCTGCGCGGCGTCGCCGTGCTGCTCGTCATGTGGTGTCACGTGCCGGCCCACACGCCGGGCTACCCGAGCTGGCTCAACGCGGCGCTCATGCTCGTCGGACCCGGTTCGCTCGGCGTCGAGATCTTCTTCGTGCTGAGCGGCTTCCTCATCACGCGCATCCTGCTCGCCGAGCGCGCCGCCGGCACGCCGCTGCGCTGGTTCCTGCTGCGGCGCGCGTTCCGCATCTTCCCGGCCTACTACGTGCTGCTGTTGCTGCTGCTGCCGACGCGGCCGCTCGACGAGATCGCCTGGTGCGCGATCTACCTGCACAACCTCGATGCGATCCTGCGGCCGCACGCGACTCCGCTGGGCCACACGTGGTCGCTCTGCGTCGAGGAGCACTTCTACCTGATGTGGCCGCCGCTCGTCGCGTTCGCGGCCGCGGCGACGGCCGCGCGCGTGCTCGCGTGGGCCGTGCTGCCGCTCGCGTTCGCGGGCGCGGTGCTCGTCGGCTGCACGGTGCACTCCGACTACGTGATGAACGCGGTGCAGCACGGCTCGCCGTTCCGCTTCTTCAGCCTGGGCGCCGGCTGCCTGCTGGCATTCCACGAACGACCGCTGCTCGAGCGCTCGCGCGCGCGCGCGCTCGTCGTCGCGGGCTGCCTCGCGGTCGCGCTCGCGATGCACCCGCTGCTGCTCTATGTGCTGGGTCCGTGGTGGAGCGGCCGCCTCTGGCTGCCGCTCGAACTCCAGCAGGCGACATGGCTCCTGCACAGCACGTCGCTCGCCACGGCGATCGTGCTGCTCGGCATCGGCACGCGCGCGACGGGCCGCTCGCCGCTGCGGCTGCTGACCTGGTCGCCGCTGCGCGGCGTCGGCCGCATCAGCTACGGCCTCTACCTGTACCACTTCCCGATCTACTGGGCGCTGCTGCTCCACGCGCCGACACCGGCGCTCGCGGCCGCCGCGATCGTGCTCACGTTCGTCGCCGCCATCGTCTCCTACTGGATGCTCGAGCGGCCGCTCCTGCGCTACGCGGGCCGCTTCCGCGGCGCGCCGCCGCCGAGCGCCATCGTGGGCGCCTCGGCGTGAGATCGCCGTGCGCCGGCGCCGCTGCCGATTCCACCGACCGCTGGCGCCCGGTGGCGACGTAGGGTGTCGCATGACGAGCCGCAGCAGGAAGCGATGGGAGTGATGCGGTGGCTGGTCGACCGCCTCGGCGCGCGGCAGGGGTTCGGCTCGCGCGGTCCCGGCGGGCAGCTGATCGCGCACGAAGTGCCGCGCATCTTCCACCACTGGGAACACACGCACGTGCAACCGCTGCTGCACGAACTCGGTGTCTGGGACGCCGCGACGCTGTTCGGGCACCACCTGCGCGACGGTGCTGCGCGCACCGGCAACGCGACACCGCGCTTCCTGAGCCTCGGCGCCGGTGACTGCCAGCTCGAGCTGACGCTGGCGAAGGCGTTCGTGAAGGGCGGCCTGCGCACGTTCACGATCGACTGCGTCGAACCCGACCTCCTGCTGCGCGGGCGGGCGCGGGCGTCCGCGCTGGCGCAGGGGCTCGAGCAGCACGTGGTCGGCGTCGCCGCCGATCTGAACACCTGGTCGGCGCGGCATCGCTACGACGGCGTGATGGCGAACGGTTCGTTGCACCGCGTCGTGCGGCTCGAGCGGCTGCTCGACGGTGTGCAGAAGGTCATGGCCGACGGCGCCTGGTTCGTCGTGCGCGCGCGCATCGGCAGGAACGGCCACCTGCGTTGGCCCGAGGCGCTCGCCGAAGTGCATCAACTCTGGCAGGACCTGCCGCCGAGCCATCGTTGGGACCACCACCTGCGGCGCAGCCAGCAGACGTTCACCGACTGGGACAACTCGCGCATCGGCGACGACGGAGTGCGCGCGCAGGACGTGCTGCCCGAACTGCTCGAGCGCTTCTCGATGCCGTTGTTCGCCGGCTTCGGCAACCTGATCGACGTGTTCGTCGGCACGGCGTTCGGCCCCAACTTCTCGCCGGAGAGTGCTTGGGATCGCGACTTCATCGCGAGCGTGCACGAACGCGACGAGGAGTTGCTGACAGCGGGCAGGTTGACGCCCACGCACATGTTCGCGGTGATGGCGCGCGGCGCCGAACCCGTGCGGGCGCAGGCACGCGGCCTGCGGCCCGAGCAGTGCGTCCGGCAACGTCGGTAGGCCGGGCCTCTCGTCGGCGCTGCGCCCGGTCCCTGCCTGCGGCCGCCGCCGGGGGTCAGAACCCGATGCGGATCTCGGCGCCGCTGGAGAACGACAGGTTGCCTGGCACCAGTTCGAACACGACGTGCTGCGCGTAGAAGAACTGGCCGCCGAAGCCGGGCGGGATCGGGATCGGCGTGACGAAGATGCCGCTGTTGTCGACGGTGCCGCCGAGCATCACGTCCGGGCTGACCAGCAGGCGGCAGCCCGAGGTGCCGAAGATCGGGTCGACGTTCAAGGGCAGGCTCGCGCCGCCGCTGCTCGTGCGCGAGGCGCCGAAGCACAGGATGCCGAAGCTGTTGTGCAGGTGGAACGTCGACAGCAGCTGGTAACCGGTGCCCGGGTACGGCAGGAAGGTGTGGCTGATGGCCGGGGTGCCATTGGTGCCGGCGCAGCCGGTCCCGAACGGCGTGGTCGAGCCGAAGCGTTCCTCGCAGCCGCGCAGGTCGGTCCAACCGGGGCTGCTGCCGATCAGGGTCAGGCTGCCGTTGACCGTGTTGACCTCGTAGAGTTCGTTGCGCCCGGCGAGCACGCGGCCGTCGCTCATCGTCGTCAGGAACTGCACGTCGACGCCGCCGCTGCCCATGAACGGATGCAGGTCGCTGGCGGCCCCGTTCGTCGGGTTGACGTTGATCAGGCCGTTGGTGGCGTTCCAGGCCAGCAGCGTGGCGCCGTGCCGCGTCAGCGCCTGCACGCCGGTGAAGCCGAGGCTGCCGATGGTCGTGAACGCGCCGGTCGTCGTGTCGATGCGCATCAGCACGTCGCTGGTGCTGCCGGGCACGACCGCCAACAGGTCGCCGCTCGCCGTCGTCGCCATGCCGCGCACGTCGAAGCCGGTGTTGAAGAACACGCGCGTGCCGGCGTTGGTGCGTTCGTCGAAGGTGGCGATGTGGAACAGAGGGGCGAACACGGTGCCCGTCCGTTCACTCGTCCAGATCGTGCCGCCGAAGCGCGCCATGGCGTTGCAGCCGGTGAGGCCGGAAGACGCCGAGAAGCCCGAGATGCCCGAAGTGGAGTGGATGGCGGTGGCGGTGCCGTTGAACGACAGCGCGATCAGATCCTGGGCCGGAGCCGGCGCGATGCCCTAGAGCGCCGCGAACAGGAAGCGGGTGTTCATGCCCTGCAAGAGGTCCCGGTGCGACGTTTCCTTACCGAGGATGCGGAAGATCGTGGCGGGCGAGCGAACGGCGGCCGGCGCCCCTGTCGGCCACGGCTGGCCTGCCGGGCGCGGCTTCCTAGAATCGAGGGCGGTTCCATGCGCGGCCCAACCTCACGACGACTCGGCACCTCGCTGCCGGTGATCGCTGCGCTCGCAGCAGGCGCCGCGCTGCTCCCGGCACAGCGCGGCCCCGACGCGGCGCCCCGGGCACGCGCGTCGGCCGTTTCCGAGCTCCGCGACCTCGCCTATCGCGACGGCGCCGATGCCGATCCCAAGAAGCACCGGCTCGATCTGTTCCTGCCGACCGGCGCGACGAACGTGCCGGTGCTGATGTGGATCCACGGCGGCGGCTGGCAGATGGGGGACCGGTGGCTCTATGCGTCGGTCGGCCGCCGCTTCGCCGAGGCCGGCATCGGCTTCGCGGCGATCAGCTACCGCCTGTCGCCGCAGGTCCGGCATCCCGCGCACGTCGAGGATTGCGCGAGCGCCTTCGCCTGGCTGCACGCGCACGTCGCCGAGCACGGCGGCGACCCCGAACGGCTGTTCGTCGCCGGCCAGTCCGCCGGTGGTCATCTGGCGGCGCTGCTCGCGTGCGATCCCCGCTACCTGCGTGCCGCCGGGTTGCCCGATGGCGCGCTCAAGGGCGCGATTCCGATGAGCGGCGTGTACGAGATTCCGGCGCTGCCGGCGGACACGAATCGGCTCCTGAAGATGTTCCCGGTCTGTTTCGGCAGCGACCCGGAGGTCTGCCGGAACGCGTCGCCGACCACCCACGTCGGCACGCTCACCTGCCCGATGCTCGTGATCACCGAGAGCGAGGACATCGGGATGATCCGGTCCAACATGGAGCTGCTGCGCGCGGCCGCGCGGGCCGCCGGCGTGCAGGGTGTGCGGTTCCTCGACGCCGAACACCGCAACCACATCACGATCGTGACCCATCTCGCGCAGCTGCGCGACGAGCCGGTGCGCAACTCGATGCTCGAGTTCGTGCGCCAGCGGTGCCGCGAACTGGCCGCGAAGCCGCCGCGGTGACCGGGGCGCTCGTCCAGCGGTGCGAGCACCCTGACGGCTACGTCACCGCGCGCGTGCTTCGATCACGTCGATCGGTCCCGGCGTGGTGTGGATCGCGTGGAGCTGCATGCCCGCGCCGCGCAGCAGTTCTCTGTATTGCGTCTCGGTGCGCTCCTTGCCGCCGATGGCCATCATGTTGAGGTCGAGCAGCTTGGCGAAGCTGGGATCGTTGCCGGGCGTGATGACCTTCTCGACGATCAGCAGACTGCCGCCGCCGGCCAACGCCGTGCGGCAGTTCGCGAGAATGCGTGCGCAGTCCGCGTCGTTCCAGTCGTGCAGGATGTGCCGCATGACGATGCAGTCCGCTTCGCCGGCGACCCGCTCGAAGAAGTCGCCGCCGTGGATCTCGACGCGCCCGGTGAGGCCGGCCCGTTCGATCGGCTCGCGCGCGTTCTCGACCACGTGGGGCAGGTCGAAGATCTGTCCGCGCAGCCGAGGATGCGCCGCGAGGATCCCGCACAGCGTGGAACCGTTGCCGCCGCCGACGTCGAGCACGGTCGCAAAGCGCGAGAAGTCGAAGTGCTCGAGCATCAGGGCCGTCTCGCCGCCGTGGACCTCCTGCATGGCGCGGTCGAACAGGTGGGACTTCTGCAGGTCCTTGGCGATCCTGGCGAAGAAGTCGCGGCCGAAGCGCTTGTGCACGGCGCTCCCTCCGGTCTCGACGGCGTGGTAGATGTCGCACCAGGCTTCGAACAGGTCGTCGCCGACCATCAATGCGAAGTGCTTCATGGTCTGTGCATGGTCCGCGCGCAGGTACTGCGCCTTCTCGGTGAGGCCGAAGACGAACGGTTCGGTCTCCTCGAAGATGCCGACGCTGGCGAGCGCGCGCAGGATGCGGTGCAGGCTCTCGGCGTGCACGCCGGCGGTCCTGGCGATCTGGTCGACGTGCCGGGGTCCGTCCTTCAGCTGATCCGCGGCGCCGACCTTGGCCGCGCAGAACAGCGCCTTCGACAACCAGTAGCCGATGGCGGTCTGCATCATCTCCGTTCTGGGTTCGTCCATCTCGTGCTCCTCGATGCCGGGCGGTGTCCGTGACTGGAAGGTGCTGGAGCATAGCGGCATGGTGTCGTGCACCGGCACGCAGCATGCCTCGCCGATCGGCGGGCCGGCTACCATGCACGCTGTGCAACCCCTCCGCTCGTTGCTGGCCGCCCTCGGCGCGGTCGGGCTCCTGGCCGCGCAGGCTCCGACGACCGTGACCACCGATGAACCCACCGGCTTCCTCGACAAGACGCTGACCGTCGGCGGCGAAGAACATCGCTACGTCGTCTACGTGCCGCCGGGCTACACGAAGACGAAGCCCTGGCCGCTGCTCGTGTTCTTGAACGGCATGGGCGAGTGCGGCACCGATGGCCGCAAGCACGTCGAGGTCGGACTCGGGCCGGCGATGGCCAAGGACCCGCAGCGCTGGCCGTTCGTGGTCGTGTTCCCGCAGAAGCCGGACCCGCTGTCGCAGTGGATCGACCACGAGGAGATGGTGATGGCGATGCTGGCGGCGACCGAGCAGGACTACGCGATCGACGGCAGGCGCCGCTTCCTCACGGGGCTGTCGCAGGGCGGGGCGGGCACCTGGGCGCTCGGTGCGAAGCACGAGGACGTGTGGGCCGCGATCGCGCCCGTGTGCGGCTACGGCAAGCCGGCCGAGGTGGCGGCGGCCCTGAAGCACATGCCGATCTGGGCCTTCCACGGTCTCGACGACAAGACGGTGCCGGCGCGGCAGTCGAAGGACCTCGTCGCCGCGGTCGAGGCGGCGGGTGGCACGCCGCTGCTGACGCTCTACGAGAACACCGCGCACAACTCGTGGGACCGGGCCTACCGCGAGTCGGGGTTGGCGGAGTGGCTGTGTATGGTCGCCGACGAGCCGGTCGCGGCGCGATACTTCGCCGACCCGAGGTCGCTCGCGACGGTGCGCATCGAGATCCGCCGGCACTCGGCACCCGCCGGCAAGGAGCCCGCCACGCGGACCGCGTGCATCGAGGCCGAGGACAAGCGCGTGTCGCTGTCGTGCAGCGGTGGGTCCGAGCACTCGTCGGAACCGTCCGCGGTGGGCCAGGCCTTGCCAGCGGAGTCCTGGCATGACGCCGCCGCGGCGCAGCGGTTCGTCTACGAGCCCCTGCGGGATCTGCAGCGCAGCGGCGTGTTCCGGCGGGGAGCGCAGCCCACGGCCGAACCAGCGGCGCTCGGAGACGACCTCGAGGTCGTACTGACTGGTCTGTCCGGAGCGTGGCGTTTTCGCACGCATGTGCCGTCGACGGACGCGGCCGTGGATCGGGCGCGGGCCGCGCTCGGTCGCGTCTTCGATCTCGCCGTGTCCGAAGTCCGCTGACCCCGCACGCGTTGCCCATGCTGCATGATCCTGCGGTCGCCGGGTTCGTCGCGAGCCTGACGCAGCCGGCACCGCCCGCCGGTGCGAGCCCGGCGCTGCGTGGCGTCTGGCACGCGCTGCGCGGCGAATGGGATGCGGCCCACGACGCCGTGCAGCCGGATGCGCCGGAGTGCGCGTGGGTGCACGCGGCGCTGCACCGCGAAGAGGGGGACATGGAGAACGCCGGCTACTGGTACCGGCTGGCGCGTCAGGCGGTCGCGTGCGGTCCGCATCGCGACGAGTACCTGGCGATCGCGCAGGTGCTGCTCGCCCGCAGCGACGATGGGTAGCGATCTGACGGAGGAACCATCGCGTGCCGGAGCATGCCACCCACGTCGGCGGCAACACAGCGCACTACCCGCACCCGATCACGCGCCGGGTGTGGCGGGCGATCATCAGCTCCTCGTTCGTCGCGATGACGTAGGCGCGGGCGCGGCTCGCCGCCGTGGTGATGCACGGCCCGCCCGCCGCGTTGGCAGCGGGGTCGAGTTCGACACCGAGCCACGCGGCGTCGCGGCACACGCGTTCGCGGATCGCCGCCGCGTGCTGCCCGATGCCGCCCGTGAATACCAGGGCGTCGAGACCGCCGAGCGCCGCCGCGAGCGAACCGAGTTCGCGCCCGATGCGATAGACGAACAGGTCGACGGCCAGGCGCGCACCGGGCTCCTTGCTCGCGAGCAGCGCGCGCATGTCGCTCGAGATCCCCGACACGCCGAGCAGTCCCGACTGCTTGTAGATCAGCGTCTCGATCGCGCGCGCGTCCATCTGCAGCTCGTCCATGAGGTAGAGCATCACGCCGGGATCGAGCGAGCCCGAACGCGTGCCCATCGGCAGGCCCTCGACCGCGGAGAAGCCCATGGTGCTCGCCACGCTCCTGCCGGCGGCGATCGCGCACATGCTGGCGCCGTTGCCGAGGTGTGCAGCCACGACGCGGCCGGCCGCCGCCTTCGCATCCACGGCCGGCAACGCGCCCGTGAGGAACTCGTAGGACAGGCCGTGGAAGCCGTAGCGCCGCACACCGCGATCGGTGATCGAGCGCGGCAGCGCGAAGGCCCTGGCGAGATCCGGCAGCGTGTGATGGAACGCCGTGTCGAAGCACGCCACCTGCGGCACCGGCGGGCGGCGTGCCATGAGGATGCGGATCGGCGCCAGGTTGTGGGGTTGGTGCAGCGGCGCCAGTGGAACGTACTGGGCCAGCGTCTCCAGCACGTGTGCGTCGACACGCGTGGGCCCCGAGAAGTCCGGTCCCCCGTGCACGACGCGGTGGCCGACCGCGACCAGCGTGTGGTCGCCGCGGTGACCGCGCAGGAAGTCGGTCAGGAACGCGATCGCGCCGTCGTGGCCGAGGCGCGTGCCCTGGCCCCACTCGTGCGCGCCGATGCTCGTGCCCGCGTCATCCTCGGCCGTGAACACCGGCGCCGTGTAGAGCCCTTCGATCTGGCCGCACAGCAAGAGCTCGGGCTCCGCGGCGCGGTCAGCATAGGCCGAGAACTTGATGCTCGAGGAGCCGGCGTTCAGGACGAGCAGCAGGTCGGCCATGGCTTCACCCCAGTGTCCTGCCAGCGCCCTCCCGGCGGGCCTTGGCGACGAGCGCGGGCGGAGGGGCCTCGCAGCGCGCCTGCAGGCCTCGCGGAGCCGACATGCTTCAGAAGTGCGAGAAGGTCAGCATGACCATCAGCCCGTCGACCTGCAGGTCGCCGAGGTTGTTGTCCACGTCGATCTCTGCCTGCGACCAACGCACGCCCAGGCCGACGAACGAACCGCGGCCGACGACGAACTCGAGTCCGGTGCGCGCGTAGTAGCCCAGTCCGAAGCCGCTGCCGTCGCCGTTGCCGCGCTCGTCGTAGGTGGCCCACTGCATCAGCGGCCCGGCCGAGACGTAGACGCGTGCGCCCGAACCGAGGAACGCGCTCGCAAACGGGCCGCCATAGAGATCGAACAGGAAGAGGTCGGTGTCGACCGCGACCGCGGCGCCACCGCCGCCGACTGCGATCGCCGTGGAACTGGCGCGCCAGTTGAACCCGAGGAACGCCTCGAGGCCCAGGTCGATTCCGTCGCCGCCGAGCTTGAGCTGCGCACCGCCGCCGAGCGAGGGGATCGTCACGTCGTCCGAGGTGACCGTGACCGGGCCGCGTTTGGCCTCGATGTTGTCGTAGACCGTGGCGCCGAAGTAGCCGCTCAGCAACGCGCCGCCATTGCGCCAGGTCGGCCGGCGCCCCGCCGGGGGCCCCTGCGGCGTCGTGACGTCCGATTCCTCCGAGCCGACGAACGCGGTTGCGGCCGGCACGGGCGGCACGGCCGGTGCCTCGTCCGCTGGCGAAGAGGGCGAGGTGGCGCGCGGCAGCCCAGGCGACAGCGGTGCGGCGTTTCGGCCCGGCGAGGCGCAGGCTGCCAGCACGAGAGCGGTTGCTAGAGAACACGTGTACGTCTTGTTCATGGGGTCCCGCGGCATTCTGGCCTGGGCCTGCCGCAGAATCATCTGACTTCGGGCGCGCCGCGGGCGAACCGCAGGGCGACGCCGTCTGGAGTCGCGGGCTACACGCCGGTGCGGCGCCGGCGTTCGAGGCCCACGACGAACACGGTGACCACGAGCGTCGCGCCCAGTGCGTAGCCGAACACCGCCGCCGTCACGCTCGCCGGCGTGCGGTTGACCGCCGCGATGAGCAGGGCGAGCCCCGGATTGCGCATCGCGACCGCGACCGCCGCGGTCGGTCTCGCCGCGGCATCGCGGCCGGCGAACAGCGCCCCGGTCGCCAGCGCCGCGGTGGTCAGCACGACGCCGGCTGCGGGCGGCACCCAGCCGTTCTCGCGCAGCAGCGGCCACAACACGACGAGGCACGCGACCACGAGCGCGAGCAGCAGCACGTTGGCGACGCGAGCCAGACGGGGCTGCAGGCGCTGCGCCGAGCCGGGCCACAGGCAGCGACAGGTTGCTCCCAGGGCGAGCGGCAGCAGCTGCGCGAAGAACAACTGGCGGGCGACCTGCAGCGGCGTGACCGTGAACTCCTTGTCGAAGATCACGTCGAGCACCAGGACGCTGAGCGGCAGCGTGACCACGGCGAGCAGCACGATCGCGAGGTGGAGTGCCGGCGCGAACTTCGCGGTGCCGCCGACTTCGATCGCGCGCCGCAGCGCCACCGGCGCACCGGGTGCGATCGCCATGAGCACGATGCCGGCGGCGGCGGGTCCACGCAGGCCCAGAGCGAACACGTACAGCACCGCGAGCACGGGCAGCGGCACGGCCACCGCGAATGCGATCGCGACGAGCAACAGGCGGCGCTGCATGCCAGCCGCGAACGACTCGCGGCCGAGCAGCAGCCCGAGCGACAGCATCACCACGAAGACGGTGACCGTGGCAGCCAACGTCAGCCAGGCGGGCAGTGCGTTCACGCGTGTCGGTCGGCGTCTCGGGCCATGATCATCGTGCGAACGTGTGCCGCGCCGCGGTCACGGCGCCGCCGCGACGGGCGCGGCGTCGTTCGTCGGTTCGCCCTCGCCGATCCACGTCAGCAGCAGGGCGTGGCCGACCGCCAGCACGACCGGCCCGACGAACAGACCGATGGGCCCGTAGGCGACCAGGCCGCCGATCACGCCGGCGAAGATCAGCATCAGGGGCAGCTCGACGCCCTTGCGGATCAGCAGCGGCCGGATGACGTTGTCGATGCTGCCGACGAAGACGGCCCAGACGAGCAGCGCGATGCCCCAACCGGTGGCGTCGGTACAGAACAGCCAGATGGCTGCCAACACGAGCACGGGCGCCGCACCGATCTGCGCGATCGACGCCACGAACATCAGTGCGGTCAGCATGCCGACTGCCGGCACCCCGGCGATCAGCAGGCCGAACCCGCCCGCGATGGACTGCACGAGGGCCGTGACGACGACGCCGATGGCGACCGCGCGCACGCTCTTGGCCGCGAGCACGGCGGCGCGCTCGCCGCGTTCGCCGGCGAGCCGGCGCGCGAACTGCAGCACCTGGGCCGCGAATGCTTCGCCCCGCGCGAAGAACACGCCGGTGAGCAGCAGCGTCAGCAGGAACTGCAGCACCAGCAGGCCGACGCCGCCGGCCTGTCGCACGAACCATGCCGCCAGGATCTCGGCGTAGGGTGTGATGTGCGCCGTCAGCCCGTCCGGACCCGCGGCCGCGAGTTCGGACCATTTGGTCGCGATCCTCTTGCCGACGCCGGGGATCTCGGCGACCCACGCGGGCATCGCGGGCAGCCCCTGCTGCAGCGTCTGCCGCACCCAGGCCACGGCGTCGGGAGCCTGTTCGATCAGCACACCGAGCATGAGCACGAACGGGATGATGAACACGAGCAGCACGAGCCCGATCATCACGGCGATCGCGGTGCGGCGGCGGTTGCCGAGCCACGCTTCGATGCGGTGCATCGCCGGCCAGCTCGCGATCACGAGCAGCGCCGCCCAGACCAGCGGCGCCAGGAACGGCCGCAGCACCCACAGGCTGGACGCGATCAAGGCACCCAGGAACAGCACGGCGAGGACGGTGCGCGGCAGATCGTTCGGCGAGGCGGCTTTGATCATGGCGCCGCCGATCGTAGCCAGGCCCGACGTCGAACTCGCCAGGAAGGTCGGCGCCGGTGTCGTCGGGCGCGTGGAGCAGCCGGTCACCGACCGGTGGCGCCGCCGGTGAACGCGCTGACGGCCTCGGCCAGCGATGCGCGGCGGCTGATCGGCCCCATGCGCGCTTCGAGACCCTCGCGACGCAGCATGTCGCGCACCCTCGCGCGCGCCTCGACGACCTGGAACTGGATGTTCTTCGCGGCGAGTTCGCCGTGCAGGTCGGCGAGCATCTCGGCGCCCGCCATGTCGACGTGCGGCGACGTCGACAGGTCGCAGACGACGAGCCGCGGCGGCGCCGTGCCGGCGTGCAGCCGCGCCGAGACCGCCTCGTGCACCGACTCGACGTTGAAGTAGAGCAGCGACGCCTCGACGCGGAACAGCAGCATGCCGGGCACGACCTCGTTGTCGGGATGGAAGGCGAGATCGGAGAAGCGCTGCATGCCGGGGATGCGGCCGAGGAAGGCGACGTGCGGCCGCGCCGCGCGGCGCAACAACAGCACGAGCGAGATGACCGCGCCGATCATGATGCCGCGCAGGATGCCGGAGCCGAGCACGCCGAGCACCGCGGCCAAGGCGATCAGGAACTCGCCGCGATGCGCCCGCCAGAGCCGCTTCAGCGCGTCGACCTTGATGAGGCTCGTGACCGCCATGAGGATGATCGCAGCGAGCACGGGTTGCGGCAGATCGGCCAACAGGCCCGAGAACCAGAGCCCCACCGCCAGCATCAGCACCGCGGCGACGAGACCCGACAGCGGCGTGCGTGCACCGCCGCTCTCGTTGACGAGCGACTGCGACATGCCGCCGCTGACCGGCAGGCCGCCGCCGAGACCCGCGGCGAGGTTGGCGGCGCCGATGGCGAGGAACTCACGGTCGGAATCGAGCCGGTAGCCGTGCTTCTTCGCGAACATGCGGCCGATCGCCGCGGTCTCGACGGCCGCCAGCAGGAAGCACGCGAACGCCAACGGCAGCAGATCGTTGAGGTCCTGCCAGCCGATCGCCGGCAGCTGCAGCGGCGGCAGGCCCTGCGGCACGCTGCCGATGGTCTTGACGCCACTCTGGCCGAGGTCGAACAGCCGGGAGCCGAGCACGCCGCCGACCACGACGACGATCGCCACTGGCTTGCCGGGCAGCCAGCGCTTGCCGGCCAACAGCACCGCCAGCGACGCGAGGCCGATCGTGAGCGCCACGGTGTTGGTCTCCGCCGCGTGCGCGGCGAAGTGGTGCATGCGTGCCCAGAAGCTGCCGCCGTGGGCGCCGCCGAAGCCGAACAGCTTCGGCAGCTGCGTGCTGGCCAGCACGAGCGCGATGCCGGCCTTGAAGCCGATCATCACCGTCTCCGAGATGAAGTGCACGACGCTGCCGGCCCTGACGAGCCAGGCGATCACGCCGAGCAGTCCGACCAGCAGCGCGGTGCCGGCCGCGAGCGCACCGAACCGTGTGGCGTCGCCGCCCGCCAGTTGGCCCAACGACGAGCCGAGCAGCAGCGAGATGGCGGAGGTGACGGTGATCGTGGTCTGGCGCGAGCTGCAGAACAGCCAGAACAGGAAGCCGGCGCACGTGCAGGCGTAGATGCCCGCCTCGGCGGGCAGGTTGGCCAGCGATGCGTCGCCGATCGCGGCGGGCAGCAGGTAGGCCGTGAGCGTGACGCCGGCGACGAGGTCGGCGCGCAGCCAGGCCGGCTGGTAACCGCGCAGCCACTCGGTTGCGCCCAGGAACCGGCGCGCCGGCGACCGTTCGTGCGGCGGGTCGGGCTCGCCCGCGCTGGCCGGTGCGTCAGGCGGCTGCATGGCGACTCATCCTCGCTTGCGGGACACGGGGGCACGGCGCGCGGCGGTCTTCGCCTTGGCGGCGGCCTTGATGACGGCGACCTTGGCGGTGGCTCTCGTGGGGGCCTTGCCGGCCTTCTCGCCGAGCGCGGCGGGCGAGATCAGCTTGAGGCCGGCGTTGTTGTCGTAGCCGTGGATCTCCTTCACGTCGAGCTTGCGCATGAACTCGATCGTGTCGGCGGCGATGACCTGGCCCGGCACCATGATCGGGAAGCCCGGCGGGTAGGGGATCACGAAGTTGGCCGCCACCATGGTCGGCCCGCTGCGCAGGCGCTTGTCGACCTCCGGGCTGCCGAGCTTCACGTACTCGCATTCGTCCTCGCGGTAGGCCTTGTAGAAGGCCGTGCGCATGTCGCCCTCGAGCGTGTCGCCCTTGGGGTCCTCGCGGAAGCAGTCGTGGAAGCGGCTGAAGTTCGGCAAGTTCGGCACGTCCTCCATCAGCGACTTGACGCGCGCCGCGAACGCCTTCTGCGCCGGCTCGCCACCGTTGCCGAGCTTCGCCTCGATGCCGTTGGCGATCTCGACGAGCACGCCGAGCAGGTTGGCGATGTCGCTGCGCGTGTTGTTGATGTTGGTCTGGAACAGCACCGAGTTGCGCGAGGTCTTGTTGAGCTGGATCTCGTGGTCGGCGGCCAGCAGGCCCTTGAACTGCGTGCCGTCGAAGCCGGCCGTGCCACACACGAGCGTCAGGCGCGTCGGGTCGAGCACGAACTCGTCCTTCTGGAACGACGCGAGCACGTCGGCCCAGCTGACGCCTTCGGTCAGGTAGTCCGTGAAGCCCGAGGCCCGGAACTCGGCCGGGATCATCTCGGCCGGCGTCAGGATCCTGAAGTACTTGGACAGCAGCGGGTGCGTGTTGACGTCGCGGCGCAGCTCGATCGCGAGCGCGATCGCGCGCGTGACGAGGTCGTAGCCCTCGAGCTCCATCTGCCGGCGCGCGACGTCGAGCGAGGCGATGATCTGCAGGTTGGGCGACGTCGACGCGTGCGTGAACACGGCCTCCTTGAACGGCTGGATGTGCTTGTTGAAGTCCTGGTCGCCGACCAGCACCATCGAGCCCTGTCGCAGCGACGACATCGACTTGTGCGTCGAGTTCGTCTGGTAGACGCGCAGGCGGACCTGGCGCGGATCCGGGACCAGCCGCCGCTGCAGCACGCGCTTGTCCTTCGGATCGAGGTCCTTGCCGAGGTCCTTCTCCTGGGCCAGGTAGCGCTGCAGGCACGCGGGGTCGGCGAACTCCTGCTGCAGCATGGCGCGCGCGCCCATCGCCGTGCGCCGCCGGTACATCCACGACCAGCGCGCGAAGCCGAACCACGCCTCGTCCCAGAGGAAGATCAGGTCCGGCTTGATGGCGAGGCACTCCTCCATCACGCGCTTCGTGTCGTACATGTGGCCGTCGAAGGTCACGTTGGTCAGCGCGAGCATCTTGACGCGATGCAGGCGACCCGCGGCCTTGAGGTCGAGCAGCGCCTGCTTGACTGCGCGCAGCGGCACGCTGCCGTACATCGAGTAGGCGACCAGCGGGAACGCTTCGACGTAGTAGGGCTGGGCGCCGGCGAGCACGCAGCCGTAGTGGTGCGACTTGTGGCAGTTGCGGTCGACGATCACGATGTCGCCCGGCTCGCACAGGGCCTGGTAGACCATCTTGTTCGACGTCGACGTGCCGTTCGTGACGAAGAACACGTGGTCGGCGCCGAACGCGCGCGCCGCCAGGTCCTGGGCCTTCTTGATGTTGCCCGTGGGCTCGAGCAGGCTGTCGAGGCCGCCCGTCGTCGCCGACGACTCGGCCAGGAACAGCGTCGGGCCGTAGAACTCGCCCATGTCGCGGATCCACTCCGAACGGAACACCGACTTGCCGCGCGCGATGGGCAGCGCGTGGAACGTGCCGACCGGCTTCTGCGCGTAGCGCTTCAGGTTGTCGAAGAACGGCGTCTCGAAGCGATCGGCGATGCCGGCGATCAGCGACAGGTGCAGTTCGAGCGGCTCCTCGACCTCGTAGAACACGCGGCGGATGCCGACCTCGGTGGCGCTGGCGGCGAGTTCCTCGGGACGCCGGTCGGCGAGCAGGAAGATGTCGACCTCCGGCCGCAGCGCCTTGATGACGCGCGCCAGCGTCAGGCCGAGCTCGCCGGGCATCACCTCCTCGGGCCGCACCTCGAGTGCCTGCGCCAGCACGTCGCGCAGCAGCGGGACCTGCTTGTCCGTCGCGTAGGCGAATCCTTCGTACAGCACCACCGACTGCACGCTCGCGTTCAGCAGGATCGCGAGCACGGCATCCTCGAAGCTGCCGACGAAGACCGGTTCGTAGACGAACTGGTCCTGATGCCGGCGCACCTTGCGCACCTGTTGGCCGTGCGTCGCCCAGCGACTCGACGGGGTCGGCGTCACGAACAGCACTTCGAAGTAGGGCCGGCCGCCCGCGTCACCGCCGACGGTCGGCATCGACGGCGCCGTGCCGGTGGGCTCTTCGTCGAGATCCCACTCCGCGGGGTCGCGGCGGTAGCTGCGGTTCATCAGCGCCGTGGCGATGCGCTGCACGAGCCGCGACGTGCCGACCGCGTCGCCGTTGCGCGCGCGGTCCTGCAGCGCTCCGAGCAGGCGTTGGCCCGGGTAGGCGTAGTAGTCCTCGAGCGGCCGCAGGTCCTCGAGCGCGGCGGCGCACTTCGCCTGCAGCTGGCGCACGTCCTTGCCCGAGGCCTTGGCCGCCCACACGCGGCTCTGGTTGTTGAGGTCCGCCCAGCGATCGGTGCGGGCGAGCACGGCGGAGAACAGGTAGTCGACGCGGAGGGATGCAGCCGGGCTGGAGGTGGGGGACATGTTCTGCTCAGGGGTCTGGACTTGCGATTGGGGTCGACGGGACGAACTCGCCGCGAGTACGTCCCGCCGCGCGACGGCGAAGGCGCGGTCGGAGGAGTCGCTTCGCCGAGGATGGCTCAGATGTCGAAGCGGATGGAGAACTGTATGCGGTTGGCTTCGCCGCGGGTGCCGTCCTGGTTCTCGCGCGCGCCGAACAGGTATTCGACGCCGGTCCAGGCCCGGTCGGAGAACTGCCAGATCAGGTTGGCCGCGCCGTACTCGAGGTGCTCGACGCTCGTCGGCGGCACGCCGTTGGGCAGGTCCCCATCGCCCCAGCTGTAGGTCACGGTGCTGCGCCACTCCGCCGACCAGTGGTGTTCGAAGCCGATCATGCCGCCGAACACGTCGATGGCCTCGAGGTTGCCCGAGCTGTCGGGTGCCGCCGTGATGCCGCCGCGGTAGCGGCCGACGCCCGGTCCGTAGGTGCCCTGCAGGAACACCTTGTCGCTCTCGCCGATGTCCTGCTTCACCGACAGGTTGGTGCCCCACAGGAACACCGTGTCGGCAGGTGACGTGGTCGGGTCGTAGCGGGCGCTGCCGGCGAACAGGCTGAGCTGCACGTGGCCATCGCCGTGTTCCCAGCGCAGCCGTCCGGTCAGGTCGGGCGTGGCCTCTTCCATCTCACCGGGCACCGCGGGTGTGATCAGCTTCGAGGCGGGATCCTCGACGGCCACGGCCCAGTAGCTGCCACCGTCGCCGATCTTGCTCGTGTAGCGGACCTGCGCCTGGCGGATCAGCGGGAAGGCGATCGGCGATTCGAAGTCGAGGGTCTCGGGCATGCAGTCCTCGTCCATGAACGTGGTCCAGGTCTGGCCGCCGAGCACGCCGGCGATCGTGCCGTAGGCATGGCGCAGCCGGAACGCGTTGCCGTCGCCGAAGAAGTCACCCTCGATGTAGATGCGGACGTCGCCGGCCGTGGTCGGACCGCGCACGTCGAGGTTCAATCGCGTCTCGCGCGCATGGATGCGCGTGTTGACGCCCGGATCGGACTCGTCGTTGGTGGGGATCGTGCGCGGATCGAAGCTGTCGGTGGAGCCGATCTCGTTGAAGTCGTGGATGACGTCGACCTTGACGCGCCCGCCGAACTTGACCTTGAAGTCACCGATCTGCGTCTCGATGCCCTTGGGGCGAGCCGCCGGCTTCTCGGTCGGGGCCGGCTGCTGGGCCGGGGCCGGCGGTTCCTGGGGCGTCGCCGACGATCCGGCACCAGGACCCTGGGCCGGCAGGTGGGAGAGGGCGAGTGCGGAGACGGCCGTGGCGATGCGTTGCAGGTTCCACATGATGACTCCTGTCCGTGGCGGGGGGGACGTCGAGCCGGGCGTCTGCAGGCACGGGAGAGGTGGCTCATCCCGGTCCAATCGGTCGCGATGCTAGCCAGCACATCGGCCGCTCGCCACAGAACGAGTGGCAGTTCCGGTCCCGCATGGTGCGCAGGAGAGGAGGTCCCGATCCTTGCCGTGCGCCGCGAGACCGAGCCGGCGCCCTGCTCCGCGTCGCCAGCCTCGATCACCGGGCTGCGTGACGCAGGCGGTGCACAAAGCCCGATCGGCGGGTGACCGGGGCGTCTATGGTTGGCCGGGCGGCGTTCACAGTGGGCGCTGCTTCGCCCCCCATCCTTCCCCGGCTGTCTCACCCATGAAGAAGAACGCCCTCGTCGCACTCGCTCTCGCCTGCTGCCTCAGCTCGACCTCCTGCGTCGGACCGAACCACATGTACAACGGGCTTGCCTCGTGGAACACGCGTGTCTCGGATTCGAAGTGGATCAACGAGGTGCTCTACGTCTGCCTCTGGGCCATCCCCGTCTACCCGATCACGTTCACTCTGGATGCTCTGATCTTCAACGCCTTCGAGTTCTGGGGCGGTGAGAATCCGATCGGCGAGCCGGCCGACTTCGAGACACAGGCGAAGAAGTAGCAAGCAGCGCGGCCTGCCGCGGCCGACAGCCTCGACTCGCTGCACCGACGTCGACGCCAGGCGTCGTTGTCACGTAGATCAGTTCTTGTCGTCGCCTGGCGGCGGCTCGGCGCCGGGGGGCGCGGCCCGCCGTCGCCGCCACTCGGTGACCGGTCGCGTGCGCCAGTTGTAGGCGATCGCCAGCACGCGGAACGTGAAGGTCAGGCCGATCGCCGCCCATGCAGCGTGCGCCGTGCTCAGCGGCGTGTGCAGCACCAGCAGGATGAAGACGATGCAGCCCATCATCGACGCGAGCACGTAGAGCTGGCCCGGCTTCAGCAGCAGCGGCTCCTCGCGCGTGATCAGGTCGCGCAGCAGGCCGCCGCCGCTGGCATTGACGACGCCGACGAGCACGGCCGCCGGATACGAGAGGCCGGCGGCGAGCGACAGGCAGGTGCCGAAGACCCCGTAGGCGCCGAGCCCGACCGCGTCGATCAGCGCGATCACGCGCTGGAACCGCTCGAGGCGCAGGCCGAGGATCCAGCCGACGCCGGCACCGGCCAGCACGGCGGCGAGGTAGCGCCAGTCGCGGGTCAGCGCCGGCGGGCCGTTCTGCAGGAAGATGCCGTCGCGGATCAGGGCACCACCGAGGCCGCTGATCAACGACATCGCGAACAGGCCGACCAGATCGTAGCCGCGCTTCACCGCGACGACCGCGCCGGTCACGGCGAAGAAGAACACCGCACCGATGTCGAACGCCGGCGGCAGCTGGAACAGGTACCGCTGCAGGCTGTCTTGCGCGCTGATCATCGAGGGTGATGCCTCGCGTGGAACGATGCGTGTTCGTCAGCGGCCGCCGGGGTCAGCCCGACGGCCCACGCGGCGCCATGCCCTCGGCGCGTGGCTAGCCGCCGGTGACGGTCGGACGCCACGACTCGTCGGGGTCGTAGCTGTCGATCTTCTTCGCGGCCGACGCCGTGTCGGCCCCGAGATCGCGTTCGAAGACGATGCCCTGCTGGTTGACGAGGAACGTCATCACGCCGGAGTTGCCGTACGTCGCGGGCCAGGCCAGGAACGCGAACCCGAAGCGCAGCGCGCCGTCCTTGTCCTCGTAGTCGCGCGCGCCACCGGGCGCGTCGGCGCCCTGGCGCGTGAGGATGCGGTAGTAGTAGCCCTGGTACGGGGCTGGCTCGCTCGCCTCGGTGCGATCGTAGCCCTGCGTGGCAGCTTCGGCGACCAGCGGGCCGAGCGGGCTCGGCGTCTCGCCTTCGCCGACCGGCCAGTAGAGGCCATCCTTCTTGCCAGGGCTGCTGAGGACCTTGGCGGCGTACATGGAGCCCTTCGCGTCGGAGGTCAGCGCGGCGTACTCACGTTCGGCCTCGACGCAGGCGCGCAGCGTCTCGATGGTCGACAGCTCGTTGCGACCGACCCGGCGGCTCAGGATCTCGTCGAGGCCCGCCTCGACGTCGAAGCGCCAGCGATCGCCCACCTTGACCAGCGGCAGCGGCAGCGGCCAGCCGTCGTTGCCGAGCAGCGCCGTGCACACGTCGCCATCGGTCGCGAAGGCGACCTTCTCGCGGATCAGGCCGCGCACGGTGTCGATGTCCTCGTGGTCGGCGACCTCGTCGCCGGAACGCAGCGCCTCGAAGCCGCCGGGGCCGAGCAGCTCCTCGGCGCGCGCCTTGTCCTCGGCGCTGTCGACGAGCGCCTGCACGGCGGCTTCGGGAGACTCGAACGTGAGGGGCGCGGACGCGCACGCGGGCACGAACAACGCCAGCAAGATCGGAAGGTGGATCCGTGTCATGGGGTCTCTCCTGTGGGCTTGGGCATCAGCGACCGCGACCGCCGCCGCGACCGCCGCCGCCACGCGAACCGCCGCTGCGCGAACCGCTCGAACGCGTGCCGCGCGAACTGGCGCCCCGGCTGCTCGAGGCGCGCGCGGTGCTCGCGCTCTTGCTGCCGCTGAAGCTGCCGCTGCGTTGGCCCGTCGACTTGTTGGTGCGCGACGTCGAACCCGCGGTGCCCGTGCTCGGGCGCGTCGATGGAGTCGTGCGGGGCGTCGTGCCCGCACTCGGGCGGGCCGCATTCCCGGCGCCGCCGCGGTTCGCCGGCTGCGTGCCCGCGGAGGGTCCGTAGCCGCGCGCCTGGTCGCGGCTCACGCGGTTCGACGTGCCGGCACCGCCGAACTGTTTGGCCGTCGCGTTGTCGCGATAGCCGACGCCCTTGCGGTGCGATGGGTCGTGCTGCCACTTGTTGTTGCCGCCGCCGCCCGACGGGCGGTTCGAGGGCCGGTTGCCGCCGAAGTTGTTGTCCGTGCGGCCGCCGAAGTTGTTCTGGCGGTCGATGTCGATGTTGACGTTGTTGTTGCCGCCGTGGCCCCAGTGGCAACCGCCCCAGATCGCCGCGCCCCAGGCGACGCCGACGGCGAACGAGAACGCGGCGTAGCCGGGCGGGTAGGCCGGGTACATCGCCGGGTAGTAGTAGGACGGGTAGCCCCAGCCGGGGTAGACGGCCGTCGGGTAGTACGTGGGCACGTAGACGACCTCGGGGCTCGTCGACTCGATCACGATCACCTTGTCCTCGCGTTGCTCGACCTTCTGCTCCTTGGAGGTCTTCAGGTTGCCGGACTCGTACGCCTTGCGCCGCATGACCTGGACGGCGTCCATGAGCGCGGACTGGTCGGCGAGGAAGGCGTCACCGAGATCCTGCGTCCACTCGAGGTTGTCGTTCATGCGCTTCAGCACGCTCTGCAGGCCGCAGATCGACTTGACGCTCGGGTCCCAGTCCTTGTCCTTGAGCGCCTTCTCGAGCGCCTCGCCCTGCAGCGACGGGTTCTTCTGCTGCCAGCGCGCGGCCTCGACGATCTCGAGCGGGTACGTGGAAGCCATCAACACCTGCGCCAGCAGGCCGTCGTCGTAGAGTGCGATCGGCGCGACGAGCTGCTCGAGCTTCTCCTTGGGGATCGGCGCGGCCTTGGCCGCGTCCTGTGCGCCTTCCTTCGGCGGGGTCTTCGCCGGTTCCTGCGGCTTGGCGTCCGCGGGGGCGGGATTCTGGGCCGCGGCGGCCGGCGGCTTCGCGGCCGCTGCCGGCGGCTTCGGTTCCTGGGCTGGAACGGCCGCACCGAACAGCAGCAGTGCGGCGACGTGGGAGGTTCGGGTCAGCATGTCGTGTTCGTCCTGGTCAACATGGTGCGACGTTGGAAGCGTAGGGCGGTGCGGCCGCAGGGCACGCCATCATCCCCCCGCCGGCGGCGGCTCGCCAGTCGGCGGTGCGGCCGCTGCGGGTTCGGCAGGCCAGCCGCCGCCGAGCGCCTTGTACAGCTGGATCAGCGAGACGTACTGGTCGCGGATCGCCTCGGCCTCGCTGAGCTCCGAATCGAGCAGCGAACGCTGGGCGTCGAGCACGTCGAGGTAGGGCGCGACGTCGCCGCGGTAGCGGACCTCGGCGAGGGCCAGGACCTGGCGCTCGGCCGCGACGCGGCTCGACTCCGAACTGCGCCGTTCGCCGAACTTGCGGTACCCGACCAGCGAGTCCTCGACCTCGCGCAGCGCGCGCAGGATCGCCTGCTCGTAGGCGGCCAGCGTCTGGCGCTCGAGCGACTCGGCGACCTCGACGCGACTCTGCAGCTGGCCCGAGTTGAAGATCGGTTGCAGCAGGTTGGCGCCCAGCGACCAGGTGCGCGCCGGCGCGGTCGCGAGATCCTGCAGCTCGGTGCTCTCGAACCCGAAGAAGCCGGTCAACGAGATCGACGGGTAGAGCAGCGCCTTCGCTTCGCCGATGCGCGCGTTGGCCGCGACGAGGTCCTGCTCGGCGGCGGCGAGGTCGGGCCGCCGCTGCAGCAGTTCGGACGGCAGACCGGCCGGGACCTGCGGCGGCAGCGGCATCGTGGCGACGGCGGCGCCGCGCGGGATCGGACCCGGGTTGCGGCCGAGCAGCAGGTTGAGCTCGTTCTCCTTCTGCGTCACGAGGCGCTCGAAGTCGTGCATCTGCGCTTCCGTGCGGTGCAGTTCGGCCTCCGCCTGCCGGAAGTCGAGTTCGGAGGTCAGGCCGCCTTCGTAGCGGATGCGCACGAGCTCGAGGTACTGGCGCCGAGACAGCACCGTCGCGTTTGCGATCTCGAGGCGCCGGTCGAAGTCGCGCAACTCGACGTAGGCCTGCGCGACGTCCCCGACGAGGGCCAGCACGATCGCGGCGCGCGCATGCTCGGTGCTGAACAGGATCGCCTGCTGCGCCTCGGAGGCGCGCCGGATGCGGCCGAACAGGTCGATCTCCCAGGACGCCGAGGCCCCGGCGCCGTAGACGCTGCGCTGGATGTCGGCGCCCGTGGGGCCGTTCGGCAGGCTCTCTTCGCTGATGCGTTCGGTCCGGGCGCCGGCGCCGACGTCGACCTTCGGCCACAGGTCGGCGCGCGTGAAGCCGTAGCGGGCCCGGGCCTCTTCGATGCGTTCGACGGCGATCCTGAGGTCGAGATTGTGTTCGAGCGCCGTCTTGATCAGGTCGTGCAGCACCGGATCCGGGTAGAGCTCCCACCAGGGCACGTTGGCCAGCGACTCACCCTGCTTGCCCTCGAGTTCGCGCCAGCCCTGCGGCATCGCGATCTCGGGCGGCGCGTAGTCGGGGCCGACGGTGCAGCCGTTCGGCGCGAGCCCCAGGAGACAGACCACGAGCAGTCGGCGGTTCATGTCAGTGTCCTCCGGTGGTGGCCGGCTCGCCCGGCGCCTCTGGCTCGCCCGGCTCGCTCGGCGGCGCCGGCGGGGCCTTGGTCTTGCCGCGACGGCCCAACGACTCGACGAACACGTAGTTGCCGGGGATCAGGAAGACGCCGAGGAAGGTCGCGACGAGCATGCCCCAGAACACCGCGGTGCCCATCACGTTCTGCGCGCCGGCGCCGGCGCCCGACGCGATCATCAGCGGCACGACGCCGAGGATGAACGCGAACGCCGTCATCAGGATCGGCCGGAAGCGCAGCCGCGCCGACTCGAGCGCGGCCTCCATGAGCGGCATGCCCTCGTCGTGCTTGGCCTTGGCGAATTCGACGATCAGGATCGCGTTCTTCGCCGCCAGTCCGATCAGCATGATCAGGCCGATCTGCACGTAGACGTTGTTGTCGAAGCCAGCCAGCCAGACGCCGAAGAACGCCCCGAGCGCCACGAGCGGCGAGCCGAGCAGCACGGCCCAGGGCAGGCGCCAGCTCTCGTACATCGCGGCCAGCAGCAGGAACACGCACAGGATCGCCATCAGCAGCGTCGGCCCGGCCGGCGGTGCCACCTTCTCCTGGTACGACAGCGACGAGTACGCGAACCCCATCTCCGGGGGCATCTTCTCCTTGAACACCTCCTCGAGGGCGGCGAGCGCCTGGCCCGACGAGTAGCCGCGGCCCGGCACGCCCTGGATCTCGGCGGAGCGGAACAGGTTGAACCGGTTGGTGATCTCGGTGCCCGACTGCGCGGAGACGTTCGCGATCGTCGACAGCGGCACCATGTCCCCGCTGCTGCTGCGCACGTGGATGCGACCGATGTCCTCGGGCTTCTGCCGGTCCTCGCCTTCGGCCTGCAGGTAGACGCGGAACAGGCGGCCGAAGCGGTTGAAGTCGTTGACGTAGGAGCTGCCCAACGCCGCGGACATCGCCTGGTAGGCTTCGTTGAGCGCGATGCCGAGCTTGCGCGCCTTGTCGCGGTCGATGTCGACCTTGACCTGCGGGTAGGTCGGGTCGAACGACGTGAACAGGTTGCCGAGCTCGGGACGCGCCCGCGCCGCGTCGAGGAACGTGGCGACGTGCGTGCCGAGTTCGGCCACGCTCAGCGAACCGCTGCGGTCCTGCACGAGGAAGTTGAAACCGGCCGACGCGCCGAACCCGGAGATGGTCGGGATGTTGAACGGGAAGATGACCGCATCGGGGATGCGCCGCAGCTCCTGCTGCAGCTTCGCCATCAGGCCCTTCACGTGCAGATCGGGCCCCTTGCGTTCCGCCCACGGCCTGAGGCGCGCGAACACCGTGCCGAAGTTGGGTTGGTAGGTGCTCGTGACGGCACCGAAGCCGCCGATCGTCTGCGACGCCTCGACGCCGTCGAGTTGCGCCAGCAGCGCCTCGACCTTGCCCAGCACGTCGCTCGTGCGCTGCAGCGACGCACCGGGCGGCAGCTGCACGTTGACGCCGAACACGCCGAGGTCCTCGTCGGGGATGAAGCCCTGCGACAGGCGCCCGCCGAACACGCCGGCGCCGTAGACGACGCCGCCGATGATCACGAGCGTCAGGATCGAACGACGCGCCAGCAGGCGCGTGACGCCGACGTAGCCCTTGGTGGTGGTGTCGAACGTCTTGTTGAACAGCTTGAAGAACCAGCCCAGCGGGCCGCGCATCGGCTTCGCCGGTTTCAGCAGCATCGCCGACAACGCGGGCGACAACGACAGCGCGCTGAACGCCGACAGCAGCACCGAGATCGCGATCGTCAGCGCGAACTGCTGGAACATCTGGCCGGTCAGGCCGCCGAGCATCGCGACGGGCACGAACACCGCGGACAGGATCAGCGCGATGCCGATGACCGGCGCCGACACCTCCTTCATCGCCTGTTCGGTCGCCTCCCGCGGGCTCTTGCCGTGCTCGATGTGGTGCATCACGGCCTCGACGACGACGATCGCGTCGTCGACGACGATGCCGATGGCGAGCACGAGGCCGAACATCGACAGCGTGTTGACCGAGAACCCGAGCATCGGGAAGAACAGGAACGTGCCGATCAGCGAGACCGGCACGGTCAGCAGCGGGATCAGCGTCGCGCGCAGGTTCTGCAGGAAGAAGAACACGACGAGCGTCACGAGGACGATGGCCTCGAGGAACGTGTGCAGGATCGACTCGATCGACGCCTCGACGGCCGGCGTCGTGTCGTAGACGATCTTGTAGTCCATGTCGGGCGGGAACAGCTCCTTGGCCCGCGCCATCGTCGTGTAGATCGCCTCCGACGCCTTGAGCTGGTTCGCGCCCGGCAGCAGGTAGACGGCCATCGCGCCGGCGGGCTTGCCGTCGAGTCGGCCGAACGAGTCGTAGTTCTGCGAGCCGAGTTCGGCGCGGCCGATGTCGCGGATGCGGATCTGCGCGCCGGTCTCGGTCTCGCGCACGATGATGTCGTCGAACTCGGCGGGCGTGAGCAGGCGGCCCGGCGCGCTGACGGTGTACGTGAACTGCTGCCCGGGCGGCGTCGGTTCGCCGCCGATCTTGCCGGCCGGCGCCAGCAGGTTCTGTTCCTTGATCACGGCCGCGACGTCCGCCGGCGTGACGCCGAGCTGCGCCATGCGGTCCGGCTTGAGCCAGATGCGCATGCCGTAGTCGGTGCCGCCGAACAGATCGACCTGGGCGATGCCGGGGATGCGCAGCAGCTGGTCGCGCAGGTTGATGCCGCAGTAGTTGATGAGGAACTTCGCGTCGTACGCGCCCCCCGGCGAGTACAGCGACAGGATCATCAGGATGCTGGGGCTCTGCTTCTTGACCGTGACGCCCTGCTGCGTGACCTCCGCCGGCAGGCGCGCCTGGGCGATGGAGACGCGGTTCTGCGTCAGCACGTTCGAGGTGTCCTGGTCGACGCCGACCTCGAAGTTGACGTCGAGCTGCATGCGGCCGTCGCTGGTGTTCGACGACTTCATGTAGATCATGCTCTCGACGCCGTTCACTTCCTGTTCGATCGGCGTCGCCACCGACTGCTCGACGGCGATGGCGGAGGCGCCCGGATAGGTGGCGGTGACGCGGATTGTCGGCGGTGCCAGGAAGGGATACTGCTCGATGCTCAAGCCCTTGAGGGTGAAGAGGCCGAGCACGACCATGATGATCGCGATGACGATGGCGACGATGGGTCGCCGGATGAAGAAGTCGGCCACGTTCTCCCCCGCCCTACTGGGCCGCGGCGGCCTGTGCGTCGGCGGGTTTGGGGCTGACGACGACGCCGTCGCGCACCTTCTGCAACCCGTCGACGACGACGCGTTCGCCGGGCTGCAGACCGGAGTCGATCACCCACAGGTCGTCGACGCGCACGCCCGGCGTGACGCTGCGCATCTCCACCTTGTCGCCGGCGCCGACCACCGCCACCTGATAGGTCCCCTGGATTTCCTGAACCGCGCGCTGGGGAACCAGCAGCGCCCCCATCTTGGTCTCCATGGTCGCCCGCACCTTGGCGTAGAGGCCGGGGCGCAGGCGGTTCCCCGGGTTGGGAAAGAGCGCGACGATCATCATCGTCCCGGTGCGCACGTCGACCTGCCGGTTGGCTACCGA
>DASUFY010000075.1:0-8018 GCA_036274315.1 Planctomycetota bacterium
ACGCGCGATCGCCACCGCGCCGAGGACGTGTTGCAGAACACGTTCCTGACCGCGATCGAGAAGGCGCACCTGTACGACCCCCACCGGCCGCTGCTGCCGTGGCTGCTCGCGATCCTCGCCAACGACGCGCGCATGCAACACCGCCGCGAGCGCCGGATCCCACCGGCGACGCCGCGCGCGCGCGCGGGTGGAGACGTCGCCGACGCGGCGGCGTCGCGCGAACTGGCCGAGGTCTGCGACCGGGCCGTCGAAGCGCTGGCCGAGCCGTACCGCCACGTGCTGCTGCTGCACCTGCGGCACGGCCTGTCGGGTGCGGAGATCGCGGCGTCGCTGGATCGGCCCGAGAGCACGGTGCGCAACCAGATCGCGCGCGGCCTCGACCTGCTGCGGCGCAAGCTGCCGGCCAGCGTCGCGGGGGCGCTCGCGTTCGGAACGGCGAACGCAACGGGGCTTGCCGCCGTGCGCGCCGCCGTGCTGGCCAAGGCGCCGGCCGCGGGCCCGGCGGCCGTCGCGACCGGCATCGCATGGTTCGGAGTGCTGCTCATGAGCAAGAACGTCGTCGTGGTGTTGGTCCTGCTACCGCTGCTCGCGGGCGGTGCCTGGTACTCGGGCGCGTTCGCCGGCGGGCCCCCGGTGCTCGCCCCCGCCGATGCGCCGCCCGCGACGACGGCATCGGTCGCGCCCGCCGCCGACGCGACCGCGGCACACGAAGACACCCTGCGGCGCGAACCGGCCCGCACCGACGCAGCGCGACCCACGGTGGGGTCCGTGCACGCCACCGTGGTCTCGCGCGATCCCGAGACGCCCGTACCGGACCTCGCGTACACCGTGCTGACGAAGGGTGGGACCCGGCGCATCGTGGCCGAGGGGCGCACGAGCGCCGACGGCACGGCGACCGTCGAGGCGCTGGTTCCCGGCGACTACGAGTTCTGCCTCGACGCGTCCGGCGACAGCGAACCGTTTGCGATCGAGGCGGGCGCGGTGCAGCAGGTGCGCTGCGCCCTCCAGCCCGGCGTGCGCGTCGCCGGCACCGTCGTCGATCCGGATGGCCGCCCGGTCGGCGACGCCGAAGTGCGCGGCGACGCGCAGTGGGGTTCGGTGCTGCTCGCGCGCACCGCGGCCGACGGCACGTTCGGCGCCGCGGCCGTGCGCGGCGGGTCGCGCATCTGGGCCGTCGGCGCCGGCCGGCAGCCCTGCAGGCGCCACGACGTCGGCTACCGCGACACCGAGCAGGTGCGCCTCGTGCTCGGCGGGCCCGGCACGCGCCTGTTCGTGCGGGTGCTCGACGAACAGGATCGCCCCGCCGCGCACGCGCGCGTCTTCGTGGGTCTCGACACAGAGGTCGGTTCGTCGTTCCTGCAGCTCGAACGCCACGACGGCCGCGCCGACGGCAACGGCGAGTTTGCCGCGCAGTGGCTGAAGCCCGGGCACGTGCTCGTGGCCGCGCTGCCGAACGACGGCGACCTCGAGCGCACGTCGCTGCAGCGCCTCGTCGTCGAAGACGGCGTGCCTGCGAGCGTCGTGCTGCACCTCGGCGACGGCGCCATCGTGGCGGGCAGGATCTGCAACGAACGCGGCGAACCGCTCGCGGGCGCCAGCGTCTGGCAGAGCTACACGGACAGCGGCATGGACCCGATCGGCTGGCGCAGCATCGAGACCGGCAACGACGGCCGCTTCGAGCTGCGCGGTCTGCCGCCCGGGCAGCATTGGCTCAGTGCCAGCCGAGGCGGCATGCGCATCGACGAACGCATCGAACTCGCCGCGCGCCAGCACCTCGCGTGGGACCCGGTGCTCGCCGAGGGCGCGCCGATCGTGCTGCGCGTGTCGGGGCCCGACGACGAACCGCTCGCGCACCTGCGCGTGCACGTGCTGTCCGCGGACCGCAACATGAAGCTGCAGGGCTTCACCGACGACCACGGCCGCTGCCGCTTCGAACACCTGCCGCCCGTCGAGCAGACGTTCCAGGTGCTCGCCGCCGACCTCGCCGTCGTCCTGGTCGAACGAACGGTCCTGCCCGGCCCAGACGAGGTCACGGTGCGCGTCGACACGGCGCGTGTGCCGAGCAGCCGGTTGACCGGGCGCATCGTCGACGGCCGCGGCAAGCCCGTCGCCGACTGCCAGGTGACGCTGCACGCCAACAGCATGTTCGTGCAGCCGCAGCGTGTCGACCGCGAGGGCAGGTTCACGACCGACCTGCTGCCGCCCGGCGCCTACGGCGTGACGGCGCGGGCACCGGCCGCGGGCCTCGGCAACGCGTTCGCGAGCGCGCAGCTCGGCAGCAACGAGCAGCACGACCTCGGCGACCTCGTGCTGCCGGCGACGGCTTCGCTGGCGATCCGCCTGCGTCGCCGCGACGGCGGCGCGGTGGCCGGTGCGGTGCTGCGGCTCGGCCACCCGCGGGACATGACTCCCGGCACCGACGACCTCGCGCCCGACGAGGTCGACGGCGTCCATCGCAGATCCGGCCTCGACCCGGGTTCCTACGTGCTGCGCCTGTTCGGCCCCGATTGTGCGCCGCAGAACGTGCCGATCACGCTCGCTGCCGGCGAACGCCGCGAACTCGACCTCACCGCCGAGCGCGCAGTGCCGATCTGCGTCGAGATCCGGCTGCGCCGCGAACCGCCCAACGATGCGCTCGCCGATGGCGTGTTGTCGGTCACGAACGCCGCCGGCGAGCGCGTCGTGTTCCACCGGCTGTGGGGCTACTTCGACGACCCCGTGCAGCACGTGGTGCGTGTGCACCTCGGCCTGGCCCCGGGCAGCTACCGTGTGCACGCCGAGGACCTCGGCAAAGCGCAGCAGGACCTGCAGATCGAGGTGCGCGAGACCCCGCCCGCGTCGCCGTATTCGATCGACCTGCGCTGACCGCGGCGCGCTGCCAACGAGACGACGCAGCGGCGCCAGTCGTGTGTCTCGTTGGTCGATGAAACGCCGCGTTGCGGCGTCGGGCGCTCAGAAGCGCAGCGCGGCGGCGAGCACGACCATGCGCACGTCGTCGAGGAAGTGGTATTCGAACATCACGCCGTGGCCGGGGTCGATGTCGACGTTGGCGCCGATCTGCAGCGAGTACTTCGTCACGGGTCCCTGTTCGACCTCGAAGCGCAGCGTTCCGCCGGGCGTCGACGCGCTGCCGGCGATCGTCGTGGCCGTGTCCCAGTAGGTGGCACCGCCCCACACGCGCACCGGCACCCCATCGATCTTGCCGTTCCAACCCGAGCGGATCGAACCGAGGAACACCTCGAGCGTCGCGAAGTCCTCCATGTCGACGCGGATCCACTGGCCGTCGCCGCTGAGGAACCACTCGCGATAGCCGGCCGACAGGTTGGTGCCGACGCCCCACGTCGGCCCCTCCTGGCGCGTCGGCACGCCGAACGTGACGCTCTGCGGGTTGATCGGCAGCGGGATCGTGACGGTGACGTCGGAATGCGATTCGTTCCACGTCCAGCCACCGAGCACCGACACGTTCCAGAACGGGAAGATCCAGGCGTCGAGCCGCCCCATCACGTTGTCGACGGTCGAGTCGCTGTCGACCGAGAGGAAGTCGACGGTCTGCAGCGGTGCGCCGCCGAGCCCGGTGCGCACTTCGGTGACCTCGATGTCGCGTTTCAGGCGCGTGTAGGCGACGCCGAAGCCGAACGCACGCGGCAGTTGGTAGCCGGCGGCGAGCACGGCGTCGCGTCCGATCGGCAGGAAGTCCGACCAGCGCGATTCGGCGGGCTCCTGCCGAGCGCCGGGTTGCTGCGGTTCCTGCTGCCAGACCAACGCCGGGTCGACGAAGAAGTCGACGCGGCCGGCCGGCGGCGGCCGTTCGCCGAAGAGCGCCTCGGGCGCCGCGCCGCGTGATGCGCCACGTGATGCGCCCGCTCCTTCGCCCGCTGCGACGCGCGGGCCCAGCTCGCGCGACGTGGAAGTCCCCGTTCGCGCGGGCGCCAGGCTCCCCGGCGTCGAGGTCACCGGGAGCGCGACGGGTGGACCGAACGGTCGGGGCTGCCCGCCTGCCGCCGGCGTCTGCACACCGGTCGCCACCTCGCAGCCCGCCAACGCGGCGATGCCGCACGCGGCGAGCAGTCGAGTCGCCGCCGTCGCCATCAGGTCACCGGTGCGGCGGGAAGCCCGCGAACATGCGGTCCATGATGTCGTTCAGCATCGCGCGCCGTTCGTCGGGCGTCTGGTCGGAACGGAACGCACCGTTCGCGGTGCCACGCCAGACGCTCTCCTTGTTCTTGGCCTCGACCAGGTCGATCACCAACGAGCCCTTCTGCAGCGTGTAGGTGTGCAGCCGCCCGTCGCGGAACTCGTAGCCCGAGCTCTTCGTGTTCAGCGAGCCCTCGATCATGCGGTGCACGGCGACGAGCAGGTCGGGTTGCTCCTGGCTGCGCCGCAGGCCCTTCTTCTCGAGCGTGGCAGCGAGCGTGGTCACCACCGTTGCGTCGTTGACCGCAGTCGGCGACGTCGGCGGCAGCGACAACCAGTCGTAGGTGTGCAGCTGCGAGAAGTCGACCTCGTGGTCGAAAGTGGAATCGACCTCGATGCCGTGGCAGCCGGCGGCGAAGGCGAGCAACAGAGGCAGCAGCAGACGGAACCGGACTCGGAACATGCACACTCCCGGGGAAGGGCGCGCAAGGCTACCGGTGGTCGGGCCGTTGGACAACGCCGTGCCGTGGTGCGCTTGGTGCGCCGCGCCCGGCGCGACGCTGGTCCTTCGCGGGTCAGTTCTCCGGCCGCAGCTCGATGGTGTGCTTCGCCGCCGCGGCGCCGACGTCGATCTCGACGATGCGGCCGAGCTTCGGGCAGAGGCCGGTGTCCGCCTGCACCTCGATGCGATAGCGCCCCGGCAGCAGCATCGTGCGCAGCTGCATGGTGCCATCCCGGTTCCACACCGGTCTGCGCAGCCGCGTCCCGGCGCCGTCGGCGATCGTCACGTGCACCGCCAGCGGCGGCCGCGCGGACGCGGGCCAGGTGAAAGCGAACGTCGCGGGCGTGCCGACCACGACCGGCACGTCGAGCGTCGTGTCGATGCCGTCGCGGATGCGGATCGGCACGGTCTGGCAGACGACGTCGTCGCCGGTGAGCTGCAACACGTAGTCGCCCGCGGCGAACGGACCGATGACGACGTGTGCGTTCTCGGTCCGCTCCGCGCCGGCGTCGCTGCCGTCGGGGAACAGGACTTCGACGGTGCGGTCGGAGAGCGCAGCGCCGACGAACGTCGCGCGCACGTTGCCGCCGCGCTGCATGTGCAGCTCGCCCGCGTCCCAGGTCTCGCCGTCAGCGAGCGTGCGGAACGGCAGCCAGAGCCGCGCGAAGCCGTTGCTCAGGAGCATCAGCCGGTACTCGCCGGCCGGGAACGGACCGAAGTCGAACGTGCCATCGGGGCGGTTGGAATCGCGCAGCGTACCGAGGTCGCGGTGTATCACGTACATCTCGACGTTGGGCAGCGGCGCGCCGCGGTCGTCGAGCACGGTGCCGCGCACCCGCACCTTGCCCGGGGTTGGCAACGTGACGAGCAACTCCTCGTCATCAGGGCGCACGACGGCGAGTTCGATGTCCTTGATGGGCCCACCCGTCGACACCGACAGGTAGAACGGCACGCCGGCTTCGCAGTTGGTCAGGCGGAAGCGGCCTTCGGCATCTGTGCGTGCCTGCGCCCTCCAGTAGCCGTTGTCGTCCGGGTACTGGTGGGCGGAGACGCGGGCGTCACCCACGGCACGCCCTTCCTGATCGACAACACGGCCGCGCTGTTCGCGCCGTTCCGTGGTGCCGAGCAGTACCGGATCCCAGCGCACCACTTGGCCCGCGATGGCATGCACGGTCTGCTGGAGCTCCGTGTCGTCCGGACCGCGCACTCGCAGCGTGATCACGCCGGGCGTCACACCGGTCAGTTCGTAGGAGCCGTCGGCAGTCGACCGGGCCGACCTGCCCTCATCGCCAGCGACACCCGCGCTGATCCACACCATCGGCACGGCACGCCCATCGGCAGTGCGCACGACACCGCGGATCGTGACGCCGGCCTGCAGGTGCACCGTGAGGTTCGTCGTCGAGCCAGCAGTCAACGTGATGTCCTGCCACCAGGGAGCGAGGCCATCGGCGAGGACGCGCACGAGCTGGGGACCGGGTTGCAGCGGTGCGCAGGAGAACTGGCCGCTCGCGTCGGTATCCCGGATCTCGACGGCAGGTGACTCGCCGTTGGAACCATCGGCCAGGCGCACGCCGAACCGGTCGCTGGATCCGACCAGCACGCGAGCGCCGGGCACGGCCTTGCCGTCGGGCCCGAAGACGGTGCCGGTCAGAGCCGCCGCTGGTTGGTCGAGCACGAAGCGCAGCTCGGCCGATCCGCCGACGCTGCCGGTCATGCGCCGCCGCATCGACGGGGCGAGACCCGCAGCCCGCGCACCGACGTAGCCATCGACGCCGACGTCGCGCGCGGCGAAGCGTCCGTCCGCGCCGGTCCTGCCGACGACGACGTTGGGCATGCCACTGAACGAGACGACGATCTCTGCCGCGGCGATGGGTTGTGCATTGCCGTCGACGACGACGCCGGTGACGTCAAGCGCTTCGGCAACGACGATCTCGGCGGTCGCCTCCGCGCCGGCCTCGACCGTCATCCTGGGTTGCTCCACGTCGCGGTACGAACCGCGTTCGATGTTGGCCAGATACAGCGCGGGCGGCAGGTCGTCGAACCGAGCGACGCCGGCGGCATCGCACGCGATCGTGCGCCGCACATCCCCGCCACGCAGCATCACCTGGACCCCCTGCGCGGGCGTGCGGTCGGACCACAGCACCGACACCACCGCACTGCCCGTCGTCGCCACCGCCGCAGTCGCCACGGGCGTCGCGACCACTTCGCGCAGCGAGTCGGTCGCGGCGATGCGCCCATCGACCGCGGCCGGCAGTCCGGAGCTGGCAACGCCGGCGCGCGACGCGTCGTTCGCCTTCGCGGGCGCAAGCGGCGGCGCGGGCGGGAACGTGGCCCAGCACGCGAGCGCGAGCGCGACGGCGGCGGCCACGGTGAGTTGCAGCTTCGTCGACATCAGCAGGGTTCCTCCGAGCAGGGTCGCCGTCGCGACGTTGGCGGGCGGATTCGCGGGCCGCCCGGCATCGACGAGCGGCAGCAGCAGCGCGGTCCACGCCGCGCGATCGCCATCGCTGTGTTCGTCGAGCGCCGTGCGCAGTTGTGCGAGCGCGCGCCGGTTGCGTGTGCGCACGGTCTCGACCGGCAGTTCGAGGCGACGCGCCACCTCGCGCGGCGGCAGGCCTTCGAACCAGCGCAGCAGCACGACGTCGCGGTAGCCCGCCGGCAGCGCGAGCACCGCGCGCACGATCGCGGCACGCGCCTGTTCGCGCTCGGCGAAGTCGGCGACCGGCTCCGGCCCGTCGTGCCCCGCACGTTGCTCGCGCTGCCGCCGCCGTCGGTCCGAACGCGCGTGCCTGCCGGCCGTGCGCCGCACGATCGTCGCGAGCCACGCGCGCAGCGAGTGCAGCGGCCGCGCCGGCGCCTGCAGCGCCGCGACCCAGGTGTCCTGCACGACGTCGTCGGCGGCCTGCCCGGCGTAGACGAGCAGCGCCGCGAGTTCGCGCACGAACGACTCGTGCTGCAACAGCTCGTCGGGGTCGAAGCGCGGGGCGTGGGTCACGGGGGCAAGGTACCCGCGACCCCAGCAATCGGTTCAGGACGGCGCGATCAGGTCTCCACCTGCACGGTCGGTTTCGTGTTGGGATAGATCTGCTCGACGGCCGCCGCGCCCGGGCCGGGCTTCTTCATGCCGAAGGCGTTCACGGGCTGCGAACGGTTGACCCACAGTGCGTAGTAGAGGTGGTCGGCGCGCGGGTCTTCGGTGTTGGGATGCAGCAGGATCGTCAGGCCGAGGCTGTTGAGCTGGAGCCACGGCACGATGACCGGCAGCAGGTCGTTGGTGAAGCCGAAGTAGAACGACGGCGTGACGTGCGGGCCTCGCGGCTCGCGGTTCCAGTTGCCGAGCTCGACGTGGAAGCGTTCGGCCACCCACCGGCGCAGCAACGCG
>DASUFY010000076.1:0-8309 GCA_036274315.1 Planctomycetota bacterium
AGCCGGTGCAACCAGCGGCGAACGCGGCGCGCAGCGCCGCGTACTCACGCCTGCTGCGCAGGCGCGGCAGTCCCCGCAGCAGCTTGATCGTCACGTGCACGGGGAACCTCGACGCGAGTGCTGTGCGCTCGCGGTGATGCACTCCCGCTCTCTCGCCCTTGGGTTTCCGCCCCGCGCCGGCGCGGCGGCCGCCGTGCTGGCGTCGGGGCGGGAACGGCAGCATCGCCTCCCTCGAGGTGCCGGTTCGCTGTTTGGCTCTCCGCGGGTGCATGTTGATAGAGCACTAATTATGGGGCCGGGCTCTGCTCGTCAAGTGGGTTCTTGTGGATCCTCGCCCTCGGGCGGGCGCGGGCTAGCGGCCCGCGTCCTGACGTTGCGCCTGCTGCTGGCGCAGCTCCGCCACCTCCCGTTCGAGTGCCTCGAGGCGCTGCAGCAGGTCCGGCGCCGCCGGGATGGGTGCCGAGAGCCGATCGATCTGCTGCACCATGACGATCGTCTGCGCGATCTGGTCGCGGTAGCCGTGCAGCAGCAGTGTGTGTTGTTCGGATGCGCACGCGGTCGGCATGCCGGGCTGCCAGGCGCCGTGCATCGAGAAGTGGGCGCGCAGGGCCTGGGCGAGCTGCTGTGCGTCGGCATGGCGCACGTCGACGGCCGTCATCACGAGTTCGCGCAGGCGGGGGCGCCGCAGGATCTCCTCGGGCGTGCGCCACGGGATCGCGGCGATCGGCAGCGACGGTCGGTTGCTGCGCGCGTCGTCACCGAGCGCGACGATCTGGTAGACGCCGCGCAGTTCGTCGATCGGGATCGCGGCGAGGCTGCGGGCGGCGAGCAGCGCGTAGAGCATCTCCTCGCTGCCGACCGCGTCGAGCGAGATCGGGCGCTGCAGCGTGAAGCCCCTGGCCTTCTCGACGACCTCGGGGTCGAACAGGTAGTTGCGGCACAGATAGCCCGCGACCGAGTCGATGAGCTCGGCCACCGTGAGGTCGCCGGCCGGCAGCGTCAGGCCGTCCTTGTCGGCGATGAAGGCCCCGCGTGTCGCGGTGCCGGGAACCACCACCTGTTGGGCCACGGCCGGCAGCGCGAGCAGCACGGCCATGGCCAGCGTGCGGCGAGCCACAGGCTCACCGATCCTGGGCCTTGCCGGCGAGCTTCCTCTCGAGCGCGTCGAGACGGCGTTCGATCGCCTCGATGCGTTCCTCGAGCGGGGGCGTCGTGTGTTCCTCGGGCGGCGCGACGTCGCAGGTCTCGACGAGCCGGATGGCGGCGGCGACCTGGTCCTGGAAACCGGAGATGAGGATCGAGGAGACGTTGCCGACGTTGCCGATCGTCAGCGAACTCGAGCCGGCGCCCGTGCTGGCGAAGAACGGTCGCAGCGCGTTCGTCGCGACCATGGCGTTGATGTGCTCGAGCGGCATGGCCACGGTCACGGCAACCTTCAGATTCGGTCGCGACAGGACCTGTTCGGGCGTGCGCTGCGTGGCGCGCATGGTGATCTCGCGCGCGCGCGGGCCCGCCAGGTTGATGACCTCGTAGAGGTTCTTGCTCGCATCGAGCGTCGTCAGGGCGAAGCCGCTGCGATAGAGCATGCTGGTCAGCAGTTCCTCGCAGCCTGGTCCGTCCGTCGTGATCTTGTTCTGCAGCTGCACGACCGCCGGCCCGCCGGCGCCCGCCATCTCCTGGGGATTGGTCAGGATGTTCCATCCGAGCTGCACGGCGCAGCGGTCGATGAGGTCGGTGAGCTTCGTCTCGCCGGCCTCCATCACGAAGGTCCCGCTGTGGGCGGTGAGTTTCGCCGCCGGCTCCTGGCCGGTGCAGACGGGCAACATGGCAGAGAGGGAGAACAGGGTGGTCGCGAGCTTCATGGATTCCTCCGGGTGGCCGGGTCAGACGATGGCGTGCGCAGGTTCTTCCCGCCGCCGGCCGGGGGGCGGGTAGGTTTCGGCCATGGCGTGCAGACGATGCCTGCTGGCCGCGGCCCTGGTGGCAGGTTGCCGCGCCGTCCCGGAGGCGGCGGCCGGGGCCGCGCCCGATCCGGCCGTGCGCCTGCACGGCCACAACGATTACCTGCAGCCGGTGCCGCTGCAGGCGGCACTCGCGCTGGGCCTCGGCAGCGTCGAAGCGGACATCTTCCTTGTCGACGGCGAGTTGCGTGTGGGACACGAGCAGTGGCAGCTGCGGCCCGGGCGCACACTGGTGTCGATGTACCTCGAGCCGCTGCGGGCCTTCGCGCGCCGACACGGCGGGCGCGTGCGCGCCGATGCGCCGTTCGTGCTGCTGGTCGACATCAAGGCTTCGGGAGCGTCGGTCTACGCGGTGCTGCGCGAGGAACTGCCGGCGTACCGCGACCTGTTGACGCGCTTCGTCGACGGTCGCATCGAGCCGGGGGCGATCACCGTCGTGCTGTCCGGCGATCGCCCGCGGGCATTGGTCGCCGCGGACCGCGATCGCCTCTGTGCACTCGACGGCCGTCTCGGCGACCTCGACGCCACGCCGCCGCCGCCACCCGACCTCGTGCCGTGGGTCAGCGATTCGTGGTCGCGCGTCAGCGATTGGGACGGCAAGGACGAACCGACGGCCGGCGAACGGCAGCGCGTGGCGGACCTCGTCGCGCGCGCTCACGCGCAGGGTCGCGAGCTGCGCTTCTGGGGTGCGCCCGATCGGCCCGAGGCGTGGAGCCTGTTCCTCGAACTCGGCGTCGATCGCATCGGCACCGATCGGCCGAAGGTCGCGGCGCAGTGGTTGCGGGACGAAGCGGCGGCGCGGCCCGGTGCGAGGTGAGCGCGTTTGCCAGGAGTCCTGAGCCGGGCCGCCCTGGGCGGCGCGGCTCAGTACTCGCCGAGTCGTTTGCTGCGCACGAAGTTCGTGATCAGTCGGAAGGCCGACAGGTCGGGCACGCTCTTGCTCGCCTTCGGCGCGAGCTTCCAGTAGGCCTCGGTCCGGCTCGCGCGCCACTTCTCGAACGACATGCCGAGGTGGTCGACGGCGTACGCCTGGCGGTCCGGGGCCGTCTTGAGATCCTGCGGCAGACCCTGCATGTCGAAGTGGTTGACGGAGTCGAGGATCACGCCGTGGCCCGAGAAGAACCAGGCGGCGAGGTTGCCCGTGCCGTGCCGTTCGGCCGCGTCGGGGCTGTCGATGAGCACTTCGCAGGCCTCCGGGTCGAGGACCTGGATCAGGTGCGCACCCTCGAGGTGGTAGATCGGCACGACGCCGGGCGGGAAGACGCCGGTGAGCAGCGGGCTCTGCGAACAGGGCATGGCGCGCACGTCGTCGATCACGTCGCGCTCGCTCGTGGGGGCCTTCTGCACGACGCCGGGATGGATGCGCGCGATCGTCTCCGTCAGCGCCCAGCACGAGCCGAACAGCGAACCGCCCGTTCGCACGAACCACTCGATCGGCTGCACGTCGCCCGGTGCGAGTTCGCCCGTGCAGTTGGCGACGAAGATCGCTTCGGGATACACGCCGGACTCGGGCACGAGCTTCTGCTCGGTCTCGCGGTGCGCGATCTCGAGGTGCTCGAGCAGCTGTTCGATGTGGTCGCCGCGGCTCTTGAAGACGATGACGTCGAGTCCCTGATAGATCTCGGTGTCGGGCACGGCGTAGCCGTACTTCTTGAGCTTGTCGATCGACGCGGCGTGGTCGGTGAAGACGTGTTTGCCCTGGTTCTGCGTCCACCAGGCGCGCCACGCCTTGGGCTCGGCGGCGACATCGTACTTGTCGGCGATCGTGCTCAGTGCGGCGTGCGCGGCGCGTGCGACGACGGGGTGCGTGTCGGTCAGCATGCCGATCAACGGCTCGACGACGGCCTCGCGATTCCAGTGCATGAGGCCGACGACCGCGGCGCCGCGCAGCGTCCAGTCCTTGTCGCCCAGCAGCTTCTGCAGCGGCGCGAAGGCCTTGTCGTCGTCCGTCTTGCCCAGCGACACGGCGGCGCAGCAGGCGATCGTCCAGCTGCGGTCGGCGAGCGCGCCGATCAGCACGTCGGCCGCGCCTTGGATGCCGGACCTGCCGAGCAGCACGATCGCGCGTTCGCGCACGCCCTCGTCGAGATCCTTGCCGACGACGTTCAGCAGCCAGTCGACGGCGGCGGGCGTCGTCAGCGGGCGCAGCGCGACGACCGTGTCGACGAGCTGCAGCTGGGCGCGGCGATCGGTCTCGCGCGGGAAGTGGGCGAGCGCCGCCGCGAGGGCCTCGTCGCCGCCGATCTCGCGCAGCGCCTTGGCGGCCGCCGCGCGCGCGGTGCCGTCGCGAGCCACGAGCGATGCCTGCACGGCGGCCACAGCGGTCTTCTTGTCGAACACCGGCTTGTCACCGCGGCACAACAGCACACACAGCCGCGCACGGCGCGTCATCGCGAGGGTCTCCGTGCCAGCACCTTCGAGCACCGCCTTGGCCAGTCCCGGTCGATCGTCGGTCGCGGCGTCGAGCACGGCCGCGAGCGCCCGCAGCAGCCGGCGTTCGACGACCTCGTTCTGCCCACCGCCGCCGAGCACCTGGCGCAGCGGTTCGAGATCGTCCGCGCGCGGGGCGGCGGCGACGGCATCGAGCGCGCGGCAGCGCACGACGAGGAACGGCTCGGACAGCAGCGTCTTGAGTGCACCGGCCCGGTCGGTGTGGCACTCGAGCCAGGCCACGGCCGCGGCCTCGCGCACGGCGGCGTCCTTGTCGCGCAGCAGCTTCTCGAGCTTGTCGGCGCCGGGCAGCGCAGGCTGGTGGCGGTTGGTCAGCGCGAGCGCCTCGAGCGCGGCGACCTGGTTCTTGCCCTTGGCCCGCTTGAGGATGTTGGCGCCCGCCTCGACGGCATCGATCGCCGCGAGTGCCTGCGCGGCGGCCTGACGGACGCGCACGACGTCGCCGTCGAGCGACAGGTCGATGAGCTGCTTCTGCGCCGACTTCGCCGCGGCCTTGCCGAGCGCCGTCGCCGTGCGTTCCTGGATCTCCCAGTCCTTGTCGTTGAGCAGCGGCAGCAGCAGGCGGTCGGCGTCGGCCCGCTTCGACGCGCCGATGGCATCGATCGCGGCCAGCCGCGTGTCGATCGAGCGGCTGCGCAGGTCGGCGCTCGGATCGGCACCGGCCGGCGTCTGCGCGAGCACCGAGGACACGACGCAGAGCAGGCCTGGCACGAGTCGGAGCGGACTGGGTCGATGGTGGTGCATGCGGACTTGGTCGGAGAGGGGAACATGCAGAGTACTCACGCGGGCGATGGGCAGAACCCGCTGCCCCGGAATTGGTGGACCCGACGCGATCGGGCGCGCCCCGGCGCCGCGTCACCACACTTCCTGCAGGTCGATCTCGATGCCGCGGAACGTGCGCACGTGCACGCGGTCGCTGCCGGCTGCACGAGCGTGCCGCGGCCGAGGTGCACATCGATGGGGGCGTCGAACACTTCGCCGAGACCGGGCTTCTCGATCAGGCGCATCAGTTCGTACTGCAGGCGCCGTGAGACCGTCTGGTGGTACGGGCCAGGCGCGGGACTCACGAAGTGCCTCCCGTCGATCAGCTCGTGCCGGTTGCGATCGGGCGGGATGCGGCAATAGTCCGCGTAGGTCCAGCGCCGCTGTCGCCGCCGCGCCGTGGTCGTCATGGTCGGGATCGTGCCCATCGAGCATCGCAGCATGACCGCTCCTTCGGGGCTGCGCCGGCCGTCATGGCCGACGGTGCCCCGTGTTGTGTGGCGCGGAATGCTCAGCGGTTGCATGGAATCGTGCGTGCGGCTCGAGATCGGCGTTCGCGGAACCTCACTTCGACCTCTCGGCAGGCAGCGTGCGCGTCACCGCGTGCTCGGACCTGCCGGCGGGGAACTCGATCGGCTCGAACGGGCTGCCACCTGCTGACTGCAGTTCGATCGTGCCGGTGCGCGGCACGCGGCCGTCGGCCGAGGCATCGAACGAGAACTGCAGACCCGACGGCGGACGCGAACGCCAGGTCGAAGCGGCCGTCCGTGTTGGTGACGATCGGCTCGGGGTCGTGCCAGTCGACCCCGCCCTGCATCGCCACGCGGGTGGAGTTCGCGCCCCACCCGCCGAGCTTCGCCGTGCAGTCGGCGAGTGGCTGGCCGTGCTCGTCGACGCACCGGCCACGCACGTGCGCGAGATGCAGGTCCGGGACCGCCGCCGACGGCGCAGTGGCCGTCACTTCGGCGCGTTCCGGCTCGGTGGCAGGATCGGCTGCCGCCGCCGCTGCAACCGGCTCGGGATGCGGCACCGGCACCATTGGCGATGGCTCGATCGGCGCTGGTGCGTCGCCGCGCAGCAGCCAGAAGGCGACCGCCGCGAGAACCAGCACCGCCATGCCCATCATCAGGATCTTGTTCTGTCCGTTCATCGCGCTTCACCGGCGCCGCGGCTGCGGCACGACGCGCAGGTTGACACGCCGCGGTGGACCGATGCGGTCTCGCCGTCAATCGAACTTGACCGCGAGACCGTTGACGAAGCGGATGTAGATGCTCGACTCGCCGCTGACGTACTCCCATGCCATGACTCCGTTGTTCAGGGACACATGGCTGGGCATGCCGAAGCGATCGATGACCTGCTGCTGCGTGAGCAGGAACGCCGAACGGAGGGCCTCTTTCTGCACCACCTCGTCCTGGCCGTTCAGCTGCGCCGCGAACTGCTGCACCGCGGCTGCGCGCAACGGTGGGATCGACCCCGGAATGCCCGCGAACCCGGCGGGACCCAGCGAGCGGGTCACCGCGAGCTCACGTTCGAGCGCGTCGATGCGCGCGACGAGATCCGGTGTCGGGTCGGCGATCAGCGTGCGTTCGGCAGCGGCGGGAGCCGCCGGGCCGGGAGCCGCCGAGGCGTGCTGCGGCGCTTCGAGCACGGTGATGAGTCGATCGAGGCGGTCCAACAACTGCCGCGCGGTCGCCGCGTCGAGAGCGGTCGCGGGTGCCGGTGGCGGGGTGTCGCCGCACGAAGCCAGCATGGCCGGAAGGGCGATGACGAACCAGGTTGCGAGCCGAGCTGCGGTGGTTCGACGCATGGAGGACCTGTGGCCTCGAAGGCACACCATGCTACTGCGCTCGGTCGCCGGTGATCCGCCGCATGTTCTCCGGTGAGAAGAACTCGGGGATCGGCACGGTTCCGGCGATCGTTCCGAAGAACCGGCCGGACTGTTCCTCGTTGTCGCGCAACGCGGCGAAGAGGCTCTGCATCTCCTGGGGTGGTGGCTCGAGCTTCGCCAGGTCACAGGTCATCTGGTACAGGGGCATCACCGCCTCGTTGCGCTGCCGTTCGTAGCCGGCGAGCGCACCCTCCGTCGAGAGGCGCCCCGCGAAGGCGTCGTCGATCGCATCGGCGAGCAACTCCGCGTCGCGGAACGCATCGGTCATGCCCTCGGCCGTGATCGGGTTCTTGTGGTAGCCCGCGTCGCCGACGAGCGCCCAGCCGGGCCCGTACGGCTTCCGGAAGAACCCGCGCAGACCGGCGCTGCCCCGGATCTTCTCGGCGCGAGATCCGGCTCGGACGCGTTCGGCGAGGGCCGGAACCATGTCCAGCGCCTTCAGGAACTGTCCTTCGATGTCGGCGCGAACCTCTTGGAACGCGGTCTCGGGCCAGTAGCCGATGATCATCGTCAACCCGTCGTTGGTGGGAGCGGCGATCAGCATGCGCTCCGGTCGCGGGTACAGCTCCGCGCCCTGCATCGGCACATCGCGCCAGTACGAGTAGTAGGCGCAGCTGGCAGCTGGCTGTTCGTTGTACGTGGGTGCACCGACCAAACGCGCGATGCCCGAGCGCATGCCGTCGGCTCCCACCACGATGCGAGCTTGCTCCTGCACGGGGCTGCCGCCGCCCGGCGAACGGCCGCGGATGCCCGTCACGCGCTCCCCATCGGTGACGATGTCCTCGACGGAGAAGTGCTCGCGGACCTCGACGCCGGCATCCGCCGCGGCATCGAGCAGGATCTTGTCGAGGATCGTGCGACGCGGCGCATAGCCCACCTTGATGCCGTCGGCCGGCGGTGGGGACCCGGCCAGGGCGAAGGGCCCGACGTCGAACACCTGCCGCTCCACGGGCGGGCAGCCCGTTGCGACGACCCTGTCCAGGAGGCCCCAGCGGTGCAGCTTGGCCACGCCGGGCTGGTGGATGTAGTGCGCGGACAGTGTGTCGCTGGGGAAGCCGGCCTTGTCGAGCAGCAGGACCCGGTGTCCCTTGCGGGCAAGCAGCATGGCGGTCGGCGAGCCCGCGCACCGTGCGCCTACGACGATCGCATCGTACATGTCTTCCTCCGGTCACACGAAGTCAGGAACAAGCGAGGCAGTCGCCCGGTGTCTCCACGTTCGCGGTCGACCGCTTCGCATCATCAGACGT
>DASUFY010000077.1:0-4867 GCA_036274315.1 Planctomycetota bacterium
GCTCTGTTGGCGTCGCTCGCTGCCGCCTCGGACTTCCTCGCCGACCCGGCGCCGGCCGCCGGCGGCAGCAACGAGAAGCCCGGCGGCGTGATCGACCGCTACCGGCTGCTGCAGCGGATCGGCGAGGGCGGCTTCGGCACGGTCTGGATGGCCGAGCAGCAGGAGCCCGTGCGCCGCAACGTCGCCCTGAAGGTGATCAAGCTGGGCATGGACACCCGCCAGGTCGTCGCTCGCTTCGAGGCCGAGCGGCAGGCGCTGGCGCTGATGGAGCATCCCAACATCGCCAAGGTGTTCGACGGCGGGGTCACTCCGGGCGGCCGGCCCTACTTCGTGATGGAGTTGATCAAGGGCGTGCCGATCACCGAGTACTGCGACCAGGCAGAACTCAGCACGCAGCGGCGCCTCGAGCTGTTCCAACAGGTCTGCTACGCCGTGCAGCACGCACACCAGAAGGGCGTGATCCACCGCGACCTCAAGCCGAGCAACATCCTGGTCACGCTGCACGACGGCGCACCGGTGCCGAAGGTGATCGACTTCGGCATCGCCAAGGCGACGTCGGCCGAGCTGACGCAGAAGACGATGTTCACCGACTTCCGACAGATGATCGGTACCCCGGAGTACATGGCGCCCGAGCAGGCCGAACTGTCGGGGTTCGACGTCGACACGCGCGCCGATGTGTACTCGCTCGGTGTCGTGCTCTACGAGATGCTGACGGGCACCAAGCCGTTCGACGTCAAGGAGCTGCTCGAGAAGGGCTACCTGGAGATGCTGCGCGTGATCCGCGAGGACCAGCCGCCGAAGCCGTCGACGCGCATCAGTACGATGGGCCAACAGCTTGCCGCCGTTGCCCGGAACCGACACGCGACTCCTCGCGCGCTGCATCAGGTGATCCATGGCGACCTCGACTGGATCGTCATGAAGGCGATCGAGAAGGACCGCTTCCGTCGCTACCCCACGGCGAACGACCTTGCCGTCGACATCGGCAGGCACCTGCGGGATCTGCCCGTGCAGGCCGGACCGCCTGGTGCTGGCTACCGGTTGCGCAAGTTCGTGCGCCGCAACCGCGTGGTCGTGATCGCCGGTGGCTCGGTACTCGCCGCTCTGGTGCTGGGCCTCGCCGGCACGATCGACGGCATCGTGCGGGCGCGGGACCAGGCGACCCAGGCGTCCGAGCAGGCGGATCGCGCCAACGTCGTACTCGACTTCGTCGCGGAGATACTCAAGTCGAGCGACCCCAGGGTGGCCGGCGGCCGCCAGGAGATGACGGTTCTCGACGCGATGCAGAAGGCGGTCGAGGACATCGATTCGGGTCGCTTCGCCGGTCATCCGGCGACCGAGGCTTCGCTGCTGTCCACCATCGGGCTGATCCTGCTCGGCAACGGCAAGGCAGACGATGCCGAGCTGCTGTTGTCGCGGGCGCTGAAGGCGAGGGAGCGGCTCCACCCGGGGGGTCACCCGGATGTGGCGAACACACTGGTCGCGCTCGGCATGACTCTCCACCAACGGGGCCACACGCTGGATGCCGAGTCTCTGCTGCGGCGCGCACTGGCCATGAACAAGCGATTCCACCCGGGCGATCACGACGACGTCGCGATCAACCTCGAGCACCTCGGGATCGTGGTGCAGGCCCTCGACCGCGCTGACGAAGCCGAGCCGCTGTTCCAAAGCGCACTGGAGATGAACGAGCGGCTCCACGAGGGGGACCACGAGGCCGTGGCCAGCATCCTGCTCGGGCTCGGTCTCGCGCGGGCTGCTCGCGGCCACCTCGCCGACGCGGAGGATCCGCTCGTGCGAGCACTGGCGATGAACCAGCGACTCCACCCCGACGAAGACAACCCTGACGTGGCCGACGCCCTGGGTGGTCTGGCAGAGGTGCGGCTGGCACTGCGCGGGCCCGCCGCGGCCGAACCCCTGTACAGGAAAGCACTCGAGATGAATCAGAACATGTACCAGGGTGACCATCCGCGAGTGGCGAGCAACCTGGGCAACCTCGGCTGCGTGCTGGACAACCTGGGCCGTCTCGCCGATGCCGAGCGCTTGCTCACGCAAGCGTTGGAGATGAACGAGCGGCTGCATGGGGGAGAGGACCACCCCGACGTCGCACGGAGCCTCAACAATCTCGCGATGGTGGTGCAGAAGCGCAGCCCTGCCGACGCCGAACCGCTGTACGAGCGGGCCCTGAGCATTCACCAGAGCCTCTACCCATACGATCACTCGGCGGTGGCTGGCAGCCTGCTCGGCCTCGCCATGGTCAAGATCTACCAGGGTCGCGTGGCGGACGCCGAGCCTCAGCTGGCGGAGTCGCTGGCGATGAACCAGCGGCTCCACCCTGGCATGGACCACCCCGACGTAGCGCTCGGGTTGTGCAACCTCGCCCGCGTCCACCAGTTGCTCGGCCGCCCTGCCGATGCGCGGGCGGGATATGACGAGGGCATCGCCATGCTGCGCCGTCTCGCTCCCGAAGGCACCACCCTCCTGGCTCAGGCACTCTGCAACTCCGGCAGCGCGCACCTCGAAGATGGCGATGCCGAGACCGCCTTGCCCGAGCTCGAACAAGCCGAGGCGATGGCGACGAGGCTGCTTCCGGAAGGGGATCCCATGGTCGCCCAATGCCGAGCGACGCTGGCGACATGTCGCGAACGATTGCCCAAGTAGCACCGCGACCGCGGCCTCGCTGAGCCAGCTTCATTGCAACTGCGAGATCCCCACGATGAACGAGCAAGGAAGCGAGGTTCTTCGCACCCGGAGCGAGGTCGAGACGCTCGCGGAAGATGTGCCAGTCGAAGCGGCCCACCGCGAGCCGAAGCGCTCGAGCGGGTGGAGAACCTGTGCCGGAGTGGGGAGAACCACCGGAAGCTCCTACCTGGACCACCAGGATCCAAGCAGCCAGGGCCATGGGGAAGTAGCATGCCGAGCAACCACGACCAGGGCTTGATGCCGCGCACCATGCCGGCGCTAGCGCCTAGGGCGCTGTTCCGCGTCAGTTGCCGATCGTCAGCAGCGTGCGATCCGACGGCGCCAGCCCCGCGAGCACTGGGCACGGCGCCTGCGTGAAATCGACGACCGTCCACTGCGTCTCGAACCGTTGGCCGGCCAGCGTCGTCAGGCACGGGATCGGGAACTCGACGAACGTCGTGCCGGCGACGATCGGCGGGGTCAGCGTCACCGTGAACGGTGTCCACACGCACGCGCCGCACGGGAACGGCGCCGTCGTCGGGCTGAAGTTGAAGATCGGCAGCAGGGCCGTCGGCGGCAGCCCGCTCAACGTACAGCGGAAGCCGCTGCTGCCGATGCCCGGCGCGTGGTTGAACGCGACCGTGCCCGTCGCACCGCAGGCGCCGCCGAGGCTCTGCGTCGTGCCGGCGGTGCCGAAGTCGCGCAGGCGTTGCAGACGGACGCTCGGGAAGACCGAGGCCACCGAGATGGCACTCTCACCGTTCGCGAGTCCGCCGGACGTCATCGTGGACACGGCAATCCCACCGAGGGTCGTGGCGGCCACGAAGCTCTCGTTGCAATAGGCGCAACTCCCGCTGTCGACGACCGCAACCCGCAGCGTCGTCTGTGTACCCCCGCCGACCAATGCCCCGACCGAACGGTAGCCGAGCCACGAGCGACCGGCCGCGTAGGCGACGCTCGGCTGGAAGGCCTGGTTCGTGGGCAGTCCTCCGAACGACAGCCCGACGCTGCCGACGGCCAACGTGTTGGATGTGCCGTCGAGAGCCACCGGCCGCACGCGGATGCCCGGGCCAGAAACCAGGTTCCCACCGGGCGCTTCGTAAGCGACGACGAACCTGCCCGCGAACCCATCGACATCGGGCATGCCGAGGTCGTTCGCGGCGCTCGTCGCCACCGTTGCGGTGGCACCGACGACGTTGCTGCCGGAGTCCAGTGTCGCAGCGACGATCGAGCTGCCGCCGCCCGAGGCTTGCTTGGCGACGACCAGGAACTTGCCGTCGGCGGCAGCCGCCCGCGAGATCTCCGGTTGCGTGAACGTCGTGGCGGCGCTGCCCGTCCACACCGAAAACGTGCCGAGCAGAGCCAGCGAATCGGCGGCGTCGAAGAACAGACGCCGCGCGCGGATCGCGTTCGTACCGCCATCCTCGTAGGCGACCACGAATCCACGTTGGGTGCCGATCGGAGCCTGGCACTCGGCGCCGATGTCGGCGCTGGCGAACGGCTGTGTCGTGGTGGTTGCGACCGCCGCACCGGAGCCGATCGCGAACACAACCGGATCGAGGGTGCGGAACTCGACGGAGTGCAGCGTGCTCGGCGCAGTGACGGACTTCGTGTAGACGATGCCGAAGCGGTGGCGCACACCGAGATTCGCAACCCTGGGCAGCGACGACAGGGTGCCCGGATCGAGGTCGAAGGCAGGACCGGACAACACGCCGGCATTCGTGACGAGTTGGGCAATGGGGTCGTGGCTCGTGGCGCTGAAGTTGCGCTGCCAGACCACCAACCAACGATCCGTAGTCGCGTCATAGGCGGCATCCGGCTGCGTGTTGGAGCCACCGTTCGTACCGAGGGCGATCGAAGCGCCGATCAGCGGATCGAGCACGATCGGATAGGCGGCACCATCGACGAACCCGGCCGGCAGCGAGAACCGCACACCAGAGCCGTCCCACTGCATGCTGCCGTCGACGCGTCGACCCGAAGCGTCGACGCCCGAGACCTTGTCAATGTGCACGCCACCGTACTCACCCACGAACGTCAGCCTGCCGTCGGCCGCCGTCGGCTCGCCAAGGCTCGTGTGCACCGCGTAGCGCACGACGAGATCTCCGTCGCCGGCGGGCCGGGCCGCGAACGTCCACGTCAGTTCGACGCCGTCGGGCTGCACGTCGAACCGTTCCTCGACGCCGGCAGCGCG
>DASUFY010000078.1:0-2517 GCA_036274315.1 Planctomycetota bacterium
GACCGTGCCGTAGTAGTGGTCGTAGTCGCGGTTGTAGAAGCCGATGTCCGTGCGATCGCTGACGCGCCGCAGGTCCGCGGCGGCCTGCAGCTGCAGCATCTTGGCGACCTGCTTGCTGGCCAGGAACGACCACTGGTCGTACGGGTGCAGCTCGTTCAGCGCGTGGAAGTACGGGTCGGCCTCGAGCACGAGGTCGCCCTGGGTCGTCAGCAGTTTGAAGTAGGTGGCCTGCACGAGCAGGCCCCAGTCGACGAGGTGATAGACGGCGCGCCCGAGCACGTCGCGGTCGCGGTTCTCGATGCGCGAGTACTGGGCGTCGAGCTGCAGGCTCTCGCCGATGTTCTGCCAGAAGCCGACACCGACCAGGTCGTTCTCGTGGTTGCCGAGCCGCGCGTCGTCTTCGAGATACATGTAGTCGAAGCGGAGCCGGGCCTGGGACCACGGCCGCGCCTGGGCGTAGCCGCCGGCCGTGAGGTCGCCGGTCTTGGACGACTCGTAGAGGTGCGTCGACGATCCGACGTAGGCGCCCAGCTGGAACGCCAGATCACCCATCTCCTGCGACGTGACGTGCACGCCGTCGAGGTAGGCGACCTCCGGCGTCTCGTAGACCGGTTGCCGCCCGAACCGCACGAGCGAGAAGCCGGTGACGTGGTGCAGATCGACGTAGGCGTCGTAGAGCAGCGCGTCGAAACGCCCGCCGTACGAGTCGGAGAGCCCCGTGAACGTGTCGTCGCGGCCGTCGAAGTCGTAGGCCGCGCGGCCCATCAGGTGCCCCGTGACGTCGTCGTGGTCGGCGTCGCCGACGTCGACCGACAGCGTCGTGACGAGATCGTTGTCGGAGTCCGCGCCGGTCCAACGCGAGTAGTAGCGCGCCCGCAGCATGCCGCGGACCTGTATGGGCTTCGACGCAGCCGCTGCCGGTGAGTCCGCCGCCGGTGCGTCCGGTGCAGCCGCTGCCGCCGGTGTGGGCGGTGGCTCGCCCTGCGCCGGTGGATCCTGCCACGACAGCCGTTCGGCAGAGGGCAGCCGGCACGGCATCGACGCCGTCACCACGAGCAGCGCGACGGCCCACCGCGTGGACGGACATTCGAGTCTCGGGGAATGCATCGTCATTGCTCCGCCGGGCGGTCCTCCATGTGGAACTTCTGGATGCGGTATCGGAGTCGATCGCGGTTGATGCCGAGCAGACGAGCCGCCCGGGTCCGGTTGCCGTGGCAACGAGCGAGCGCCTGCCGCAACAGGTCCCGCTCCACGTGCTCGAGCACGACACCGCCTTCCGGCAGGTGGAACGTCACACCGGGCTCGGCGGCGGCACGCAGCGGTGCCGCGCCCACCGCACCGGCGATCTCCACGGGCAGGTCGCGCCGCGTGACGAGATCGCCGTCCGTCAACAGCACCGCGCGCTCGACCGCGTTGCGCAGCTCGCGCACGTTGCCGGGCCAGTCGTAGCCGAGCAGCGCCGCCTGCGCGTCCGCCGCGATGCCGCGCACGTTCGCGCGCAGTTCGGTGTTGAAGTGACGCACGAAGCAGGTCGCGAGCGGCAGGATGTCCGCCGTGCGCTCGCGCAGCGGCGGGATGCGCAGCGGGATCACGTTGAGCCGGAAGTAGAGGTCGCGCCGGAAGCGCCCTTCCTGCACCTCGCGCGCGAGGTCCTTGTTGGTCGCCGCGACGATGCGCGCGTCGACGGCGATGTCGCACGTGCCGCCGACGCGCCGGAACTTCTTGTCCTCGAGGAAACGCAGCAGCTTGCCCTGCATCGCCGCCGACATGTCGCCGATCTCGTCGAGGAACAACGTGCCGCCCTCGGCGAGCTGCAGCAGGCCCTTGCGCTGGGCCTTGGCGTCGGTGAACGCACCCTTCTCGTGACCGAACAGCTCCGACTCGAGCAGGCTCTCGGGCAACGCGGTGCACATCACGTGCAGGAACGGCTCCTCGGCCGCACGGCTCGCCGCGTGCATCGCCCGCGCGACGAGCCCCTTGCCGACCCCACTCTCGCCGAGCAACAGGATCGTGGCCGCTTCGCTCGAAGCGACCCTGCGCACGAGCCGCACGACCTCCTGCATCTTCGGGCTCTCGGCGACGAGTTCGTGCGCACCGTGCCCACAGCACGGCGCCGCCCGCGGCCCGGCTCCCGGCGGAGCGCGTTCGTCACAGGCGAGCCGAGACGCCTCGACCGTGTCGGCGATGTTCGCGTGCGGTGTGATCATGACGGAACCGGGATGTCGGCACGCCGCAGTGCTTCGAGCACCTCGACACCGGAGCGATCGCACACCCGGCGGCCGAGCAATATCAGGTCAGGTGTCGCGCGCGCAATGGACTCGATGGCCCGTTCGACGCTGGCGGCCTCGAACACGCCCTTTCGCTCGATGGTCCGAGGCATGCTGCGGCGCGCGCACGCCTCGCCGTCGACCACCGCTACTCGCGACACCATCTTCACTGCGGTGCAACCGCCGCGCACGCACGCGATTTTCCGCGCCGTGCGGTAGTTCGCGCGGCGGGCCCGGCCGGCGGCGCTCT
>DASUFY010000079.1:0-15369 GCA_036274315.1 Planctomycetota bacterium
CGCGCCGCTCGACGACGAAGGGCACGAGCGGGTTGACGACCACCTCGGGCAGGTTCTGCAGCGATCCCTTGGCGGCCACCGCGTCGCGCACGAGCCGGCTCGCTGCGGCCTCGTCCACGGGCACGACCTTGCCCGCGACGATGCCGCGCTCGGCGGCGACCTTGGCCGGCAGCGTGACCAGCGAGCACTGCAAACGCCACCGCGTCGGGTTCGCCGCATCCTCGGCCATCAGCTGCTCGACGGCCTTGGTCACCAGTTCGATGTTGTCCGCCGTGTCCCTGACCAGCAGCAGCTTGCCGGCGTTCGTCTTCTGCAGCCGCAGCATCGTCCCGTCCATGCGCTGCCTGCCTTCGGCAACCGTGAGTCGCTCGCAGATCTCGGCGAACCGCGCGATGGTGCGCGCCTCGCCGCCCGCGTCGGATGCCGCAGCCGCCGGCCCGACGAACGCATCACCGCACCGCAACAGGTGGAGCTGCTGCGCCTCGTTGCCGCCGGCCAGTGCCAGCACGCAGACCAGGGTTCGGGTGCCGCCCATTCGCACAGGGTAACACCGTGCGCGATCGCCGCGCGAGCGGCAGGAGGTCCTGACGGTCCTGACCGGGTCTCGCCGCCGAGCCTCGGTCAGAATGGGACCGAGACGAACACCGAAGCGGTAGCACCCTCGATCGAGAAGTCGTCCTTGGTGTCCTCGCTCTGGATGTACTTGTACTCGGCGCCGACCGCGAGCCGGCCGAGGCCGAACTCGAGGCCGATGAAGCCGGCGTAGGCGAGCACGAAGTCGTTCCCCGAGAGCACGTTCGAGGCCTTGTAGTCGGCGAAGATGCCGCCGACGCCGACGCCGACGTAGGGCTCGAAGAACAGGATCGGCACGCCGGCGCGCGCGTTGATGAAGAGCGGGATCGCGTCCAACTCGAAGCGGGCCGCGCCGTACTGTCCGTCGGCGCCGAAGTAGCCGAGCGATCCCTCGAGGGCGAGGAACGACAGCAGGGACCGACCGAAGATCAACTCGCCGGAGAAGCCATCGTCGAGGTCCTTGAGATCGCCTTCGGGCAGGAACGTGCCGGCCTTGACGATCGTGTACGACTTGCCGATGTCGAGCAACCTGGGCGGTTGCGCCGGGCTCGCGAGCGGCTCGGGGGCCGCGTCTTCGACGGGCGGCGCCGAGCGGCGCGGCAGGCCCACCGCGATCGACGTGACGCGGTCGGTGCCGACCGCACAGGCACCGGCGAGCAGTGGCAGGAGGAGGAACAGGCCGCGCATGGATCGACGGTTCATGTTTCTGGTGTTTGGCTGCACTTCGCGCGGCCATCCTTCACGTGTCGCGCGACTTCGCTCTCGCTGACGAACGGGCGCCAACGTAGCGGTGCCGGCAGGTGGAAGGCCAGCATCTTCCGGCAGTCGACGATCGCGCGCGGATCGTCGTGCCGGGAACGGGAATACGTCGCGCGCCCGCCACGTCCGATCGCGGCGACATCCGTGGTCACTGTCCACTCGCAACCAAGGTGCAACGTGCGCGACTCGAACCCCCATGAGACCGTGTGCCGGATCCTGTCCGGACTGGCGGTGTCCTTCGGAGCCTTCGGAATGACCGTCAGCTTGCTGTTCATGGCGTCGGTGAATGCCTCGGACATCACGGTTGGCACGGCCGGCTTCATCGCGGGATCGGTGCTGATCGGTTCCGGTCTCGTGTCGTTCGCCATGTTGGCTCGCACCGTGCGGTCCGTGCCCGGGGCTGGCCAGGCGCCGTGATCCGGCGGGACATCGCCGGTTCACCAGGCGATGCGTGCGAAGATCGCGTGCAGCTTCGCGCCCGCGGCGGGTTGCACGTGCGCAGTGGGGGCCGACGAACGTCGCCACGGAACGCCCGCGCACGAATCCGTGCGCGGCAGGTGCGCCGGCGCCGATGCGTCGACTTCGCTCCGCGGCCGGGGCCGGCGCGGCCTCGCACTCATGCATCGCGCACGCCGAGCGCCGTCTCGACCCACCTCGGCAGATGGTCCGGGAGCGCGCAGTCTCAGTGCAGCAGCCGGCTGTAGCGGTAGTACGCCTCCAGGGTCAGCGCGAGGATCGCAGTGCTGTACACGCGACCGCCGTCCTCGCCCCAGACGCCGATCGGGTCCCACGAGCCGAAGAGGTTCTTCTGCGTGGCGTCGCGGTGTTGCGTGTCGACGACGGCGGGCCCGAGCTTCTTCTGCCACTCGTTCCAGACATGGCCGCCCATCTGGAAGAGCGCGTAGGTCCCGTAGTACCAGTAGTACATGTCGATCGAGCCGTCGTTCGGGTTCCACACGGGTGGCTTCTGAGCGATCAGGTTCGCGGCGGCGGTCATGACCGGCTTCTCCTTGGGGTCCTGACCCATGAAGAAGCGGCAGAACAGGCCGACGGCGGTGAGCGCCTCGCCCTTCTCGACGGGAAACCTCGTGCCGTGGTCGCCGGCCTTGCGCGAACTCCTCTCGCCGCGCCTCGTGTAGCCGTGTCGTCCCGTCGGGTCGGAGACCTGGTCGAACCACACGGCGGCGAGCCCGAGTGCCTGCTTGTTGACCGTGAGCCCGAAGAAGGCGGCCGATTCGTAGGCCATGATGCACCAGCCCGTGACCGACGTGTCGTTGTCGTTGTCGCGCGGCAGATAGCGCCAGACCGAGTACGGATTGCGGTGGCGCTCGAGGTAGTCGATGCCGCGCTGCGCGTTGTCCTCGAGCAGGTGGTAGCGCGAGAGGCCGTAGGCTTCGCACATCGCGTAGGCGGCGATGGCGTGGTCGTAGATGAAGTCGTGCGAGGCGCTGGTGCCGAACAGGCCGTTCTGCTGCTGCTGGCTGCGCAGCCACAGCACGCCCTTCCGGACCGCCTCGCGGTGGGGGCCCGAGCGCATCGAGCTGCCGTCGCCGAGGAAGGCCAGCAGCGCCAGGCCCGTGACGCCGATGTCGTGCGTCGCGTCGCCCGGTCCGTCGCAGACCTCGCCCTCGGTGTCGTGTTTCATGAACGCGTCGCAATCCCACTTGCCGTCCTCGTCCTGGTGCTTCTCGAGCCAGGTCAGGCCGGCGTCGATCGCCGCGGCCGTGGACCTGCCGCCGCGCCGGCCGCCGCGGCCGCCGCCGCGCAGGTGGTATGGGCCGCCGGCGCCGCCGCCGAGGCCGACGGCCGTGTTCCACTGGTTGGCATCGAACGCCGATTCCACCGCAGCGGGCAACTCGGTCACCTCGTCGGCGACGGTGTCCTGGGTCTCGATCACGGGCTCGGTGACGACGACGTCCTCGGGCGTCTGTTCGGGCTCGACCTCGGGCGGCTTCGGGGGCGGCGGCTCGTCGACCTCCGGATGGCTGACGTCGACGATCTCGACCTCGTGCTCGACTGCCTTGTGATCGTGCACGGGCATCAGCGCCCACAGCAGCAGCAACGCGACGGCATGCACGACGGCCGAGAGCAGCAGCCACGGGGCGTGGCGCAGCTGCTGGGCCATCATGTCGTGGAAGGATTCCGACTCGAAGTGAGTACGGACCGGTGGCTCGATGCGGTACATGGATCCTCCGGGAACGGGGCCGCGCGGGGTGCGGCGCGTCGGGAGATCTCACGAACGCACGGGCGGGCGCCGCGGATCACTCGAACCCGGCGGGATCCTGCGAAGGCCGCGACGGAACGCGGGCCTGGGCCCTGGCGAACGGATCGTCGAGAATCCCGAGGTCCCGCAGCGGCGCGGTGACGTTCTCGTCGGCACCCATGACCGCGTTCTCCGCCCAAGATCTGCACCGCGGCGGCTCGCTCGCGGCCGAAGTCGCGGCTGGGGCGGTGCGCGAAGTGGCGTTCCCGCTGCCGCCGGGTCTCGATGTGACGGGGGAAGTCGTCGACGAGCGGCGTCTGCCGGTCGCCGGCGCCGACATCGTGCTCGTGTCACCGCGCGGTGGCTGGCTCGGCGGGCGCGTCGTCGCCCGCACGGGGGCCGATGGCACGTTCGCCGTGCGCGCGGTCGAGCCGACGTGGTCGCTCGGTGCGCTCGCTGCCGGCTACGCACCATGCGAACTCGTCGACCTCGAGGCCGTCGAACGGTCCGCGGATGCCGCGAGCGTGCACGTGCAGCTGCAGGTGCTGCAGCCTGGTGCCAGCGTCGTCGGCCGCGTCGTCGACGAGAACGGTCAGGGTATCGCCGGTGCGCTGCTCGTGCTCGGTCGCGGCATGGGCGGGCAGATGCGGGCGGGGCGCACGCGCGAGACGTGGTGTGCACGCGTGCTCTCGACCGACGCGAACGGCATGTTCCGCTGCGCGGGACCGGGTGCCGCCGCGCGCGATCACCCCAAGAGCACCGGGCGACGTGCGCGACGCGCCCCGAGCATCGACCGTGCCGCCGGGTTCGACTACGCTCTCGCCGTGCACGATCGCGTCGGACGATGCCTGAGAACCGCGCTGGCCGACGGCCCGAAGAGTCACTTCGTCGCGGTGTTCGGATCGGAGGCCACCGGAACAGCCAGCGCCGACAGCGACATCGACCTGGCGTGGCTGCCGGCCGATCCGGAACTGCCGTTGGCGGACGAACTGGCCTTGCAGGCGGAGCTGACTCGCGTTGCTGGGCGTGAGGTCGACCTCGTGCGCCTCGATCGCGCATCCACTCTGCTGCGCTTCGAAGTCGCGCGCGATGGAGCGCTGCTCGCTGGTTCGCCCGGTGCCTTCTCGCGGTTCCGCGTCGAGGCGATCGCCGAGTATCTGGACTACGAGCCGGCGCTGCGTGCGGCGTCCGAGCGGTTTCGACGTCGCCTGGCTGCCGGAGGCGGTCCGCTCCGACCATGACCGATCGTGCGATCGTGATGCGCAAGCTGTCCGCACTCGCGGAGCACGCGGCTCGACTCCGAAGGCGACGACCCGCGCAGGTCGAAACCCTGCGGGACGACATCGATCTGCAGGACGCGTTGGCCATGAGCCTGGTCGTCTGCGTGCAGTCTGCGCTCGACGTCGCGCTGCACATCGCGTCCGACGAGGGCTACGGCATCCCTGCGACCTACTCCGGGGCTTTCGACCTGCTCGCCGATCGGGGCGTGCTGATGCGAGCGACGAGCCGCCACCTTGGTGCAATGACAGCCCTGCGGAACAGGATCGCTCATGGCTACGCCAGCGTCGACTTCGCGCGGATCTGGCAGGAGCTGCCCGCGGGCCTGGCCGCGTTCGACGACTTCGCGCGCGAGGTCGCGGTGCATCTGGGTGACGCGAGCGGCTGATTGCTGGCGCCGATCGCGGCCAGGCGCCTGCAAGAGGTCTTCGGCCGGCGCCCGCCCGCGACGTGGCGTGCAGCCTACAGCCAGCCGCCGAGCATCGTGCGGATCGCGCTCGTGATCGTCCAGCCCCAGGCGTTCGCGGTCGGCTCGTTGACGAGGAACTGCGTGTAGAGACGCGCGCCGATCAGGGATGGATCGTTGGCGAAGTGCACCTGCCGGCTGCGGTTGCCGAACGAGTTCGTGAACCCCGGTTCCAGCACCACGGCGTCGATGCGCAGGAAGCAGCCGGCGGCACCGAGCGGCGCGAAGTCGATCGGCAGCGGCACGCCGTTCCACGCGATGTTGTCGAAGCCGAACAGGGCGATGCTGAGTGCGGTCGGTGGCGCGTTGCTGAGGCTGTAGCTGACGACGTTGTTGATGTCCGGAGTGCCCGTGGCCTGGTGCACCGGGTTGCCGCTCGCACCGGGGCAGCCGGGACCGAGCAGCGGCGTCACGCTGCCGGAGACGTGGTTGTCCCACGTCGCCATCGCCGGCTGGATCCGGCTCCAGACCAGCTCGAGCTCGGCGTCGCCCATCGCCTCGCGACCCGACACCTCGTTGGCGGCGCCCGTGAACAGGTAGTTGAACACGCCGAACGTGTACTCGCGCGGCGCCAGCACGTGCGAGGCGTTCTTGAACGGCACCGACATCCAGCCGCCCTCGGCGTAGTAGAACGTCCACTGGCCGGGGTTGGTCCAGCCGATGCCGCCCGGCTTGTAGGCGATGCGCAGCTGCGCCTTGAAGGCGTCGCGGACCGCGTTGGGCAGGCCGAGCGCGATCGCCTCGGCGTCGATCTTCGCGTCGAGCGTCTGCGTGCCCCAGGTCGGGAAGTCCAGGCCGTCCACTGGTCCGTTCGCCATGAGCTCGTAGAACGTGTCGCGCTGGCTGCCGAGGTAGCCGTTCGCCACCTGCTCGTGCAGCGCCGTCAGGTCGCGCAGCGTCAGCGTGTTCTCCGGAGAGGGGCCCGTGCAGCCGATCGTGTAGTTGACGTGCGTGCTCGACATGCCGAGCGCGGCCGCGGTGTTGTCGATGTTGGCGATGCCGAACGTGTTCGAGATCGCCAGCGTCGAGTAGTTGTCCGACCACTGCATCATCTCGCGCAGCGTCTGCGACAGCGTCTGGTTGCTGCCGGCGACGCCGCACGAGGTCGGCTTGTTGACGGGCTGGCTCAGCGACGCGAGGCCCAGGGCCACGCGCCGCATCGCGTGCACGTGGTAGAGCGTCTTCATCGTGCTGGCCGGCTCGAACGTCGTGTCGGCGCGCATCTCGGCGAGGATGGGGCCGTTCACCTCCTTGAGGTAGAAGCCGTACTTGCCGAGCGCGTTGGGTGCCGCCGCGTAGAACGCCTGTCGCGCTGCGCGCTCGAGCGTGTTGGCGTTGTCGATCATGACGACGTCGTAGCGCGCGCCGAGCAGCGTCGAGCGGCGCTCGACGTCGATGATGCGGCCGATGTTCTGCTGCAGCGCCTCGGTGACCTGGGCCGCGGTCTGGTCGTAGTAGTACCACCAGCCGTAGCCCGCGTTCTGCATCAGGATGACGTCGTAGCTGTCGGTCGCGACGCGTTCGATGTCGTAGATGCGGTTGCCGTTGAGGTTGATGTTGAGCGAGATCGTCGCCTGCGACGCGCCGAACAGGTAGCCCCAGCTGCGGAAGTCGGCGCCCGTGTTGGCGATCATCACCGTCGCGAAGCGATCGACGCCGCCGCTCGTGTAGCGCTCGAGGTTCGTCAGCCGGCCGTTGTTGGCGGCCACGTTGCTGTTCACCTGTGTGCTGGTCTGGTTGTAGTACCACCACCACGACTTGGCGTCGGCGCCGGTGTTGCTGATCATGAGCGCCACGAACCGCGTCGTGCCGGCGTCGTCGTAGGGTTCGATGTCGATGAGCCGCGCGTTGTTGCTCGCCAGCGTCGAGCTCAGCTGCGCGGCCGTGGCGCCGATCGTGTACCACCAGGCCTTCGCGTAGGCGCCGTTGTTCGGCACGGCGGCGACCGTGAAGCTCCAGGGTGACGTCGACTCGATCTCGATGTCGGTGATGCGCCAGCCGGAGTTGACGAGGTTCGTGAGGTCCGTCGTCGATTGGCCGGTGTTCCAGTAGGTGCCGACCGGCGTCGAGCGGTCGCGGTCGTCTTGGGCCGGCAGGAGGGCCGCGCTGGCGGCCAGGAGGGGGAGCAGGACGAGTCGCATGGTTCTTCCGTGGTGGCGAGTGGATGCGCCGGCGCGCCCGGCGACGGCGAGGGGCATGGCCCCGGCGTCTTCATCCCCGCGATCGGTCCAGCGTGACGGCCGCTCGCGGATTCTCGTTCACCTCGGCAGGCGCAGCCGCACCTCGGTCACGGCCTGGGCGCCCGCCGCACACTCGCCGACCATCGCGCCGCGCTCGCCAAGTTCGAAGAACTGCACTCGGCCCGGCGGCGCCGGGTCGAAGACGAGCGAGCCGTCGTCGCCGGCCGTGCAACGATCGGGCAGCACCCGCTGCGCCTCGGGGAAGTCGACGGGCACGGTGCGCAGCACGGCCCCGCCCGCGGCGCCGCCGTCGGCGCGCACCACGCCGATGCGCAGCGTGCGGCGCTCGAACGAGAAGCGCTCGAGGTCGTCGCCGCCGGGCCGCAGGTCGAGGCGCTGCGAGGCCATGAGCACCTTCTCGCCGTCCGGTTCCTCCCAGACGACGCAGGGCAGGTAGCGGCCGGGTCGCTGCACGCGATCGAACGAGCCGTCGGGGCCGAGCTCGATGCGGAACATCTCGTCGCTGCCCGGCTCGCTGTCGAGCAGCGCGAACACGCCGCGCGTCCACGGGGCGCCGTCGACGGCGACCGTGCCGCGCAGGCGCGACGGCATCCAGCGCGCCGCGTCGATCTCGACCTCGCGCACCTCGCCGGCGCGCAGGTCGTGCACCTCGCCGAGCGTCAGGGTCTCGGCGGTGTAGAAGCCCGGGTTCATCGCCCAGTCCAGGTACAGCACGAGCCGGTGGTCGCCGGGTTCGGCCGCATCGATCGTGAACGTGCCGTCCGGCAGCAGCACGGCGCTGCCGCCGCCGGCGCCGGCGGCGTCGACGAGCGCGATGCGCGGGCAGCTCGATGCGAGGTCCGAGTCCTCGGCGCGCACCATCGCCGCCTCGCGCCGGGCCGCCGCGGGTGGTCCGATGCGCGCGAGCAGCTCGGCGGGCCCGACGTGTCCGCGCACGCGCGCGAGCACCGGCACGGTCAGCAGTTCGTCGCGGCCCGCGGCCGCCACCGCCGCGAGGTTGCGCGCCTGCGGGCGCACGAACGGACCGGCGAGCCGCAAGCCGAGCCTCGGTTCGCCGACCGGGGCGCGCAGGACGACGGTGCCGTCGGCATCGGTGCGGGCGCTCTGCAGCGCCACCGCCGTGTCGCGGCCGCCGCCGACGCCGCGCGCGAACTGTTCCTGCGAGAACAGTCCCGAGTACTCGCCGCCGGTCGCCATCGTGTGCACGAGCGTGACCTGCACGTCGACCTGCGGCGCGCCGGCCTCGTCGCGCACCACGGCGCGCAGCGGCGCGAAGCCCGCGAGCTCGACGCGCACCGGATCGGCGCCGTCGGCGCGCACCGAGAACGGCACGAGGTACGCGGTCGCCAGGTCGTGCGCCGCCGGGAACACACACAGGCGGTAGCGGCCCGGGTGCAGCGCCCGCACGACCGCGCGGCCGCCGGGCCGCGGCTCCGCGGCTGCGGGGCGGTAGATCCGGTCCGGCGGGATCGACAGCTTCATCTCGTCGACCCAGTAGTCGAGTTCCCAGCGCAGGCCGTACGACGTCACCGCGGCTCCGTCGCGCGCGGCGACCACCTCGATCGGCACGTCGTGTCCCGGTTGCCGCCCGACCCGGACCTCGACGTCGGTGTCGCCGCGGCGGTAGGCGCGGTCGGGTTCGAGCAGCACGAAGCCGCGCTCGGTGACCGGCAGATGCAGCGGCAGTTCCGGCTGCGCGACCTCGAGCGGCAGCCAGAAGGCGCCGTCCGGCCCCGAGGTCGCGCTGCCCAGCTCGAGCATCTCGGGTTCGACGCACAGCGTGACGCCGGCGACGGGATTGCTGCGTTCGTCGACCACGCGGCCGACGAGGCTGTCGTGCTGCGGCGGCCGCGCGACGACGATGTCGGCGACGATCGGCGACGCGTCGGCCACGAACTCCGCCGGCCGCACGACACGCCAGCCGGGGCGCCGGAACGAGACGCCGATGCCGTACGTGCCGGGCGCTGGCACGATCGCCGGCGGCAGCGCACCATCGGCGCCGCTCTCGGTCTCGAACGAGCTCCACATCGTGAACAGCGAGTGCTCGTCGGTCGCGCCGCCCGAACGGCGCTCGATCTCGAGCAGCACGCCGGGCACCGGTTCGCCGCGTTCGTCGACGACGCGCGCCTGCACCGCACAACCGCGCAGCAGCGCGATGTCGCCGAGGTCGACGTCGATGCCCGACCGCAACGACGGCCAGCTCGCGCTCGCCGGCGTGTGCCCGGGTGCCGTCACTTCGATGCCGATGCGCATCTCGGGTTCGGGATCGATCGCGACGGTGAACGTGCCGTCGGCGCCGGCGTCGGCCTCGACGGGGTCGGGCCAGCGGCGGAACGTCGGGTCGTCGGTGACGAAGCGGCCCGGCGAGAACGTCACCTCGACGTGGCCGCCCGACAACGGCGTGCGGTCGCTCGCGCGCACGAGGCGCCCGCGCAGCCGCGTGGGCGTGGCTCGCGGCGGGTCGGACGGTGCCGCGACCCTGGCCGGCTGGTCGCCGACCGGCGGCGAGGGTTCCACCGCCGTTTCGTTCGCACCGTGCGTGCCCACGGTCGGCCCGGCCGAGGACGGTGCGCGTGGGGTGGACCAGTGGTACGCGCCGACGCCGAGGCCGAGCGCGACGGCGGCCGCCGCGAGCCAACCGGCCCGGCGTGCCACGCGAGGGGCGGCGCCGGCCGCCGTGCCGATCGCGGCGCCGCCGGCCGCCGCGAGCAATGCGGTGCGCGTCGCGGCGAGGCCACGTCCGGACAGCAGCAGCGCCAGCGCGTTCGCGAGGGAGGCGGGCAGCGCGCTGCGCAGCGCGGCGATGCCGCGCTTGAGCTGCACGCGCACGGTGGCCGGCGGCCGGCCGAGCGCGTGCGCGATCGCGGTCGGTTCCATGCCGTGCACGATGCGCAGCACCAACGCTTCGCGGTACGGCGGCCGCAGCGACTCGAGCGCCAGTTGCACGCGGTCGAGCAGTTCCTTGGTCGCCGCGTCGTCGATCGGGCCGGTCGGCGAGCTCGCAACGCCGCCGGGCCCGAGCTGTGCTGTGCTGCGCCGCAGGCGAAGTCGCCGCGCGAGGTCGACGGCGCGGTGGCGCAGGATGCCGCCGAGCCACGGCAGCAGCGGCCGATCGGCATCCCACTGCTGCGCGCGTTCCATGGCCTGCAGGAACGTGTCCTGCAGCAGGTCCTCGGCGGCGGCCGGATCGGGTGTGACGTGAGCGGCGAGCAGCAGCAGGCGCGGCGCCAGGCAGTCGAACACCGCGGCGAGGTCGGCGGGGTCCCCGCCGTCGCGGAAGCGCAGGAACAGCTGTTCGGGGGTCTCGGGAGCAGTCATCGCCGGCGATGCGCACGAGCCTCGCGCAGCGTTTCCCGATCGACCAGGGATTTCGGCGAGAAGCGGGCGCCGGGCCGCGGCGCCTGGGCCGCGGCCCGCGCGCCGATCAGAACGAGCTCACGCGCGTGCGCAGGCCGTTGCTCGTCGTCAGCCCGTACGCGTTCTGGCCATTGGGCAGGCTGAACGGCACGACCAGCGCGATCGACTGCGAGAAGATCTCCGTGCCTTCCGGCACACCGGCCGGCACGGACAGCGTCACGCTCAGCGTCGGCACGGCGCCCACCATCGCCTGGATCAGGTTGATCGTGAGGATGTGCGCGAAGCAGTTGGGGGCACCGAGGAACGACAGCCCGACGCCGGGTTCCGGCACGCCGGCGAAGCTCAGGATGTTGGCGCCGAGGTAGACACCCGACCCGGGGGCCGCCTCCGGGATGTTGCTCGTCGTGTACGTGACGAGCGTGCCGCTCGTCGTGGTCGAGACCGGTGCGGGGGCGGCCGACAGCGAGAGCGGCGCCAGGTCGGGCATCGTCTGGATCGGCAAGGCCGTCGCGAGCGTGACCGGGCCCGGGTCGAACGACGGACCGCCCGGCGAGAAGCCGATCAGGTGGCCCGAGCCATACGGGCTCGTTCCGTTGTCGTCGATGTCGACCCAGACCAGGGTCACGACACCGGTCGTCAGGTTCAACTGGAACTGCAGCGTGCTCCGGTTCGCCTGGCCCGGTTGCGACCAGCTCTCGACGTCGTCCCACGTCACATAGCCGATCGTCTCGCCGCTGACGACCGCCTCGTGGTAGGTCACGTCGCCGCTGCCGGCTTCGTTGGTGTTGTAGTCGTGCCAGGACCAGAACGCCGTCTGCGACGCCCCGAGCAGCGCGGATGGGGTCGGCGTGTAGTTGTTGGGCGCGCCAGGGAATGTCTGCGGCGAGGCACCGAGCGAGATGATGGCGTTGCCGTGCACACGCAGATCGCTCGCGGCGCCGAACGGCGATGGCAGCGGCGTGCTCGGGGTCACCGTCACCTCGTCGTCGTCACCGACCGCGAGCACCGCGGCGCCGCCCGGTGGGGGCTGGTAGGTGCCACCACCCCAGGTCGCGAGGTAACCGTTCGCGGTCGGTGTCCACACCATGGACTGCCCGGTCAGCGCCGCCGCGGCCGCGGCCGCGTTGGCGAAGGGCTGATAGAACGACTCGAGGGCGAACTCGTAGCAGCCCTGCCCGTACGGCGTGTGCGCCGCCGGCAGGCCGATGGACTGCATGTAACCGCCGCCGCTGGGTTCGAACCCGACGCAGTGGTTGGCGAGGTCGAACGCGCCGGCGGCGAAGCGTTCGTAGAGCAGCTTCGTCGAGCCCGAGTTGCCTCCGACCGACAGGTCGACACCGGGCACGGCGGCGATCGCGTTGCCTTCGGACACACCGACGATCGCCGCGGCGCTCGAGGCCGCGGTGCTGCTGTAGTAGAAGGTCACCTCGCCCGTGGCGAACAGCTGCGCCTGGATCGTGAACACCGGCGCCACCGTGTTGAACTGCACGGCGTCGGCCCAGGTGACGACGAAGCGGCCGGGCAGCGTGTTGTTGAAGTAGACGCCGCCGCCGTTGCCGGCCTGCATGTCGAGGTCGCGCCACAGCACCGCGATGCGCGGCGGGGCCCCGGCCGTGCCGCGCAGGTTGTTGAGCTGTGTCGTGGCGTTGCCCGAATAGCCCGTGGTCGTCTCACCCGACGCCGCGCCGTTCGTCAAGAACACGACTCCGTTCGACTGGATGTGTGCGTGCGTGTACGACGCCGCGACGCCACCCATCGGGAACACGAGGTTCATGGGCTGCAGGTCGAACAGCACGTCGTCGCCGTAGCCGGGAGGAAACGCGCCGCGTGGGCACAGCACGCCGAAGTTGCTTTCGAAACACTGCGCGTGGGCAGCGACCTGGAATGCCGCGAGACAACACAGGGAAGAGACGATGCGTAGCATGGTTCGGCCTCGGGGAACGAGAGCATGGCGAGAGCCCCGGCCTTCTGTCCGCGACTCCCGCCGCGCACCGTACGGGTGCCTCCGGTGACCGTCCAGTGGGTGCGTCCGGGGTCGCGTCGCGCCGAGCGCCGCACCGTATCCACGATGCGCAGCGTTCGAACGCCGCACGTGCGCCGGCCGTCAGCCGCCGACGAAGCGGCGCAGCCACAGACGCCACGCCGCGAGCGCGGCGACGATCACGAAGCCCCACTGCACGGCGATCGCGCGCAGCAGCACGGGATCGGTGAACGCCTTCTGGTGCCAGAACATGCCCTGGAAGCCGGTCATGGCCCAGTGCGTCAGCGTCGCCTTGGTGACGACCTCGGCGTACCAGGGCAGGTCGGCGATCTGCAGCGGGAACCAGCAGCCGCCGAGCGCGGCCATGACGAGGATCAGCATCGTCGACAGCCCTTCGGCCTGCTTCTGCGTGCGCGCCCACACGGCGATCAGCATGCCGAAGCTCGTCGCCGCTGCCGACCACGTCGCCGACAGCACGAGCAGCGTCGCCGGGTCGCGGAACGTGCCGACGCCGAACAGCAGTTCGCCGTAGCCGAACAGGATCAGCAGCTGCAGCATGCCGATGCAGAAGCAGAACAGGAACTTGCCGAGCAGCAGCGCCTGGCGCGGTGCCCGGCTCACGAGCAGCCGGCGCAGCGTGCCCTGGTCGCGCTCCTGCAGCAACGTGCTGCTGCAGGCCATCAGGCCGAACATGAGCATCATGACCGTCATGCCGGCCACGCTCTGCGCGAGCTGGTAGCCGAGGTTCTTGGGCCGGTCGGGCGGGGTCACGTTCTCCTTCGCGACGGGGACCATGTCCTCGAACAGCGAGGCCATGTCGAACGCGCCGCGCGCCGCGCCCGAGGTCGCGGTGCGCAGCGCGGGATCGGAGCCGTCGACGTAGCGATCGATGACCCCCTGGACCACGTCCATGCCGGCGCGCACGCGCTCGACACCCTGCTCGCTCATGCCGTTGCGCCGCAGGATGCTGCCCAGCAGCCACGGCATGGCCTGGCCCTCGGCGGCCGCCATCGTCGCCTGCATGAGACCGATGCCGATCAGGCGCGACTCCATGCTGCGTCCGGGATCCTGCACGAGTGTCAGCGGCGGCTCGCGGCCGGCGGCCAGCGCCGCGCCGTAGCCGGCGCCGACGATCAGCGCGTGGTGCGCTTCGCCGTCGACGACCTTGGCGCGCAGCGCGGCGGCGCCCGGCGCGTCCTCGCCCGGCTTCGGCAGCACGCTGAGCATCGGGACCGCGCGCAGTTCGTCGACGAAACGGCGACTGCCGTCGCTGCCGTCCTCGTCGGTGATCCACAGCTCGACCTTTGGCATGCCCGAGTCGCCGCCGAACGCGAACTTCATGACCATGCCGAACACGGTCACGAGCGCGATCGGCAGCAGGATGCCGAGCAGCATGCCGGTGCGGTCGCGGAAGTAGAGGCCGAGGTCCTTGCGGGCGAGGCACGCGGCGGCCGACCAGAGCTTCATGCGTCGTCCCTCAGCGAACGGCCGGTCATGGCCAGGAAGACTTGTTCGAGATCGGCGCCCGGCAGCCCGGCCTGCGTCGCGAGTTCGGCCGCGGTGCCGGCGCCGACCACGACCCCTTCGTTGAGCACGACGATGCGGTCGCAGAGCCGCTGCACCTCCTCCATGTAGTGCGACGTGTACAGGAGCGTGCGCCCCTGCGTGCGCAGCGCCAGCAGGCACTCGAACAGGTGGTTGCGCGACTGCGGATCGACACCCGTGGTCGGTTCGTCGAGCAGCAGCAGCTCGGGTTCGTGCAGGTCGCCGATCGCCAGGTTGAGCCGTCGCTTCATGCCGCCCGAGTAGGTGGCGACGCGATCGTCGGCGCGGTCCTGCAGGCCGGCGAGGGCGAGCGCGCGGTCGATCGCCGCGTCGACCTGCGCCGCCGGCACGCCCTGCATGCGCGCGAAGAAGCGCAGGTTCTCGCGCGCGGTGAGGTCGTCGTAGAGCGCCAGTTCCTGCGGCACCAGACCGAGGTGCGCGCGCGCCGCCGCGTCCCGCGACGGCACGAACGGGCGGCCGTCGAATCGCAGCGCGCCGCGGAAGCCGCCGAGCAGCCCCGCGATGCACGACAGCAACGTCGTCTTGCCGGCGCCGTTGGGACCGAGCACGCCGAGGATCTCGCCGCGCCGGCAGCCGAGGCTCGCCGACCGCACGGCGGCGCGGGCGCCGTAGTGGTACGAGAGGTCCTCGACGACGAGCAGATCGGCGGCGGCGTGCATCGGCGCCGCACCGTAGCCGCGCCCGGTGGGGCGGAAAAGCGGCGGCGCGCGAACCGGAACGGCTTCCTGCGTGACAACGCGGGCCGCCTGCTGCTGCAACCGGGAGCGGGCCGCGAAGTGCGCCTGCGAACCAACCCGAGGTGCTCCATGATCCGTTTCCCGACCATGTCCACGCGTTCGGCCGACGTCGCCGACGGGCGCCGTGCCGCGCTGCTGGCTGCGGCGCTCGGCGTCGCGATCCCACTCTGTAGCCAGTCCGATCCCGTGCTCGACACGTTCGTTCGCAACATCGCCGGCGTACACGGCCAGAGTCCCGACCCCACGAT
>DASUFY010000080.1:0-2230 GCA_036274315.1 Planctomycetota bacterium
GCGCCAGGTGCAGGCCGACCTCGTCTACATCGACGCGAGCCACGAGGAGAACGACGTCTACATGGACCTCGTCTACTACTGGCACACGCTGCGCCCCGGCGGCGTGATGTTCGGCGACGACCATCGCGCCGAGTACTACCCTGGCGTCGTGCGCGCGGTCGCGGCGTTCGTCGAGGAGCAGCAGCTCGAGTGCGAGATCGTCGACGGGCAGTTCTGGCTGCTGCGCAAGCCGACCGGCTAGCGGGCTGCCGGCGCCCGCACGCAGCGTCCGGGCGCGAGGCCGCGCGAGTGGTGGATCACGGGCCCCGGTTCGCGCGACATGACGGCGAACATGTGCGTCGGCGTCAGCGCGCCGCTGGCGAGCAGTTCCTCGTCGCGCGCGTGCACGCCGTCGACGAACGCACGGTCCGTCGCCGAGTCGACCGAGAAGTTGGGCCCGAACGCCCGGTCGACGAAGACGTCGATCACGTTGCCGAAGCCGACGAACACCGGCATCGCGAAGCGGCGCAGCAGCTCGGGCAGCACGTCCTGCGAGCGGATGCCCTCGAAGCCCTTGCTCGAACAGTCGCGGTTCACGTACTCGGGTTCGGGCCGGCGCCGCTGGTGGTTGAAGTGGTGCGACTCGGGCAGTTCGCGCCAGAAGCGCCGCACCTCCTCGAGCGCCTCGGGCCAGCGCTGGTGGCCGTTGCGGCCGATCATGTCGCTGGCCAGGAACCACGCGCCGTCGGCGAGCGCGCCGCGCACCTCGTCGAACAGGTGTTCGAGCTGCACGACGTGGTGCAGCGACTGGTTGGCCATCACGCCGTCGTAGCGCCTGCCCGCGCGCCAGCGGTTGAAGTCCGTCTTCGTGAACACGAGGTGGCGTTCGACGCCCGACGCGGCGGCCATCGCGCGACCGCGCGCGAGCATCCCGCCGTTGAGTTCGAGGCACTCGATCTCGAAGTCGCGCAGGCCGGACTCGAGCAACCGCGTCGCGAGGCGCACCTCGGTGTCGCAGTTGCCGGCGCCGATGCTGAGGAACGTCGGCTGCTTCGCGCCGGTGCGGCCAGCACTCTGCCGCAGGTGGTTGGCGAAGAACGTGTCGGGATGGTCGGCGCCGGCCTCCATGAGCATCGCGCGCACGTAGGTGTGCGACCAGTAGTGGAAGATCGGCGGCAGGTCGTGCACCTCGCTGTTGTCGGCGTAGGTGCGCTCTTCGCGCAGAAGGCGTCGTTCGTAGCCGCCGGGCAGCTTGTCCGAGAGCCACCGGGCCATCTGTTGCGCGACGCGGGGCACGGACCGTTGCAGGCTCACCGCGCGAATGTAACAGGAGCCAACCGCCCACCCGGCGCGCGAACCGCGGCTCGGGAAGAACCCCCGAAGGGATCGGGTCCGGTGCCCGGGCCATGGCGCGCGCGCCGCCGAACGGGGAGCATGGGTGCTTCGTGCGCGTCGACGCGCGCCACCGCCAAACATGCCACGCCCACTGCCCATCGTCGCTGCGCTCGCCGCAGCGTTCCTGCCGACCCTGTTGCTGCCGACGCTGCGCGCGCAGGAGACCGAACCCGCGCCGAAGCCGGCGCCGGCGCTGCCGGCCGCCAAGAGCCCCGAGGCGAAGTCGATGCTCGACCGCGCGCTCGACAAGATGCTCGCCTACGGTCGCGGCGAGTTTTCGACGAGCGAGGGCCAGGACCTCGCGATGATGCGGCGCTCGGGCGCGCCGTTCGGCAACGACGACCTCGAGGTGACCGGCGGCTGGCACCGCGACCTCGTCTGGGGCGAGAGCGACGAGCGCCGCTTCGTGCGCGCGAACGGCCGCATGCTGGCCCGGGACGGCGACGCCTGGAAGCTGCGCCGCTCGCGGCTGCGCGACGGCGTGCCCGCGCCGTTCACGCTCGAACCCGACCTGTTGTTCACGGTGGTGCGCAACCTGCCCGCGGCGGCGGCCGCGGTCGTGCAGGTCGAGGCCGGCGAGACGCGCAGCCGGCCGGTCGCCATCTTGTCGCTGCAGCTCGACGCCGAGCAGGCGCTCGAGTTCGTCGACGCGGGCGTCGTGCCGGATCCGAGCGGCGGCTTCGGCGTGCCGTCGTTCCTGCTGCGCATGGGCGGCCGCACGCCGCCGCGCGCCGAGTACACGGTCTACCTGGCGTTCCAGGTCGATGCCGGGAACGGCGACCTGCTGCGCTTCACCGCCAAGGTGTTCGAGAAGAACAAGGCGATGGCCGGCGGCATGGTCACCGTGGTCACCAAC
>DASUFY010000081.1:0-3579 GCA_036274315.1 Planctomycetota bacterium
TACAGTTTCTGCATCGCTTCGACCACGTGCGACCACTTGCCGAAGATGCCGCAGCGCCTCGACCATCTGACCAGCGACGAACTGCAGCAGCATGGCACGGCTCTGCGCGCGCTCGGCAAGAGCCTGCTCGCGCACGCAGCCGACGACCTGCTGCAGGACGGCTGGGTCGCGGCCCTGCAGTCGCCGCCGCCGCGGCACCTGCGCGCCTGGCTCACGGGCACGCTGCGACGGCTCGCGGCCGCACGGCGGCGCGGCGACTTGCGCCGGCAGCAACGCGAACGCGAGGCGGCGCGGCCTGGAGTGGCGCCGTCGGCCGCCGATACCGCCGCCGCCGCCGAGGTCGTGCACCGCATCGCCGCCGCCGTGGCCCAGCTGCACGAACCCTACCGTTCGGCCGTGGTGCTGCGCTTCTGGCACGGCCTCGAGCCACGGCAGCTCGGCGAACGGCTCGGCATCCCGGCCAACACCGCCCGTTCGCGCGTGCAGCGCGGTCTCGAGCTGCTTCGCGCGAGGCTGTCTTCCGACTGCGGCGGACAGGCCGCGTGGGCGGCGCCGTTGTCGGCAGTGCTGGCCAAGGCGCCATCTCTGGCCACGCCGGCGATCCCGATATCGACCGTACTGCTCGCCATGAAGACGAAGCTCCTGCTCGCGGCGACGGTGTTGCTGCTCGCCCTGTCGGCGTGGTTGCTGATCGCCACCGAAGCCGTTCCCGCCCACGAGCAGACCCGTGTTGCAGCCGACCTCGTGGTCGCGAACGCCGCAGCACCCACCGCGGCACCCGGGACCTCCGCCCGCACCGACCTCGAACGCGAGGCGTTGCCCGAGCCGGGCCGCACGCGGCTGCACGTGTCGGTGACCGACGAACACGACACGGCGATGGCCCGTGTGCCGGTCTTCGCCTACGGCCGCAACCAACAGACCGGCGAGGCCACCACCGACGACGAAGGTCGCGCCGTGCTGCGGCTGCCTCCCGGTGAACACTTCGTCTCGGCCGACTGCGGCGCCAGGCCCGAGCGCCCGGATCTGCATTGCAACGGCGTCGTCGTGCGCACCGACGGCCTGACGACGGACCTGCACCTGGTGATGGAGCGCTTCTGCTGCTTCGTGCAGGTGCGCGTGGTCGACGACCTCGGCCAACCCGTCGAGGGCATCGTCGTGCGGCGGGACCTCAACACGGGCGGCTCGACACCGACGCAGCTCGCCACCGGAGCCGACGGCATTGCCGCGTTCGCGGGGTTGCCGCCGGGCACCAGCGGGCTGCGCCTCGACGATCGTTCCCCGCCCCCGCGCTGCGGCGTCGCGATCACCAGCCGACCGCAGTCCTACACCGTGGGGCGCGACGGCACGGCGCTCGTCGAGTTCCGCCTCGACCGGCTCGGCACGGTGCACCTGCGTCTGCGCGGAGTCGAGCCGGCCGAGGCCTCCATGTTCGTGACGTTCCGCAGCGAACGCTACAGCTGGAACGACTGCTGGGGGAAACAGACGCAGGGCGGCGAGCTCACGTTGGCCATGCCACCTGGCGACTGCGAACTGTTGGTGCAGGTCCCGGCCGACGTTCCTGCGCTGTTCCGCGACACGCTGCACTTCTCCCTCGCGGCAGGCGAGGATCGGCAGGTCGACGTGCCGCTCGAACCGGCGCCCGGGGTGCTGACGGTCCACGTCATCGACGAACACGGCGCCGCCGTCGCCGGCGCAGCGGCCACGGCCATCTCCTACGGCAGCAAGCAGCGCTGGGCGAAGACCGGCTGGCTCGCCCTTTCGAAGGGTGACTACGTGCTGCGCGGCATCCCCAACGAGCCGCTGCGCCTGGTCGTGGAGGGTCGCGGTGTCGAGCATCGCAACCTGGCCTTCCTCGACGGCAGCGACGACGCGCCGTACCTGGAGCTCAGCGGGCCGCAGAGCGTCACCGTCGTGCTGCGCGAGGCCTACGCCATTCGTGGTCGGGTGTTGGCCGCCGACGGCCAGGCGATCGTCGACGGCCAAGTCTGCCGCGGCCGCGCCGCTGGGGTGCCCTCGGACCGCGTCCACATCGGCCGCGACACCCGCGGCCTGTCGGCCGAACCGGGCGTGTTCGAGTTCCGCTGGCTGCGTCCGGGCAGGTACCCGCTGTGGCTCGGCGACCGCGAAGACGGGCCACCCGACGCCGAGGTCGAATTAGGCCCGAACATCACCCCGTCGCATGTCGCCGAGGTCGTGCTGCACCAACAGCCCGTCGCGACACCGAAGTAGGCAGGGCGCGCGGGGCAGGCGCAGTCGAAGCGATGCGCACGCGCTGCGACCGGCCAACCTGTCGGGACCCGGCGGCGCGGGTGGCGTGGTCTGCATGTCCACCGCTCTTCCGGCGAGCCTCCGCGTCGACGAACAGCGGGTCGCGACCAACCAGAAGCGGCTGACATCGCCGGGCACCACCGTGAACGAGAACTCGATCACCGTACGCCCGGCAGGCATCGCCTCGGTGATCCCGCGCCCAGTGTTGGCCCCACACCGCCATCCACGTGCCATGCGTCGATGGTCGAAAGCCGCGCGGGCGTGTGTTCGCAGCCAGCGGCCATTGACCCGCGGCAAGGAGTGCAGCATGGTCTGCTCGCCCCTTCGCGGAAGAGGCCAGCTGGCCATGCCCAAGTCAGAGACCCGATCCCGTGCGCTCGCGCTGTTGCTCGGTGCCATCGCCCTGCCCGCAGCAGAAGCGCAGGAGCCGCTCATCCGCAGCCTCGCGAAGGCGGGGCCGCCGGAGAAGTGCGTCAACGTGCTGTTCGTCGGCGATGGTTACACCAAGGAACGCGAGGCCAAGTTCTGGCGCGACGTCGATCGCTACAGCTCGCGTCTGCTCAACGAGCCGCCGTTCAGCTGGTACAAGGACAAGTTCGACGTGCGCGGCCTGTTCGTGGCGTCGGCCGATCGCGGTTGCGACATGGATCCGCAGGCGAACAAGGTGCGCACCCAGCTCGAGAGCCACTTCGACAGCCCCGATGGGCGGCTGCTCATCTTCAAGGATCACGACCGTCTGCGCGACCTCGTGCAGATGGCGGGCGACGTCGACATCACCTTCGTCATGGTCGACGTGGAGAAGTACGGCGGCGGCGGCAGCGTGCTGCCCGAAGTGCAGGTGCGCGGCCGGGCGCTGCCGGCGCCGACGTTCGCGGCGCAGGACACGCCGTCGTTCATGATCGCGATCCACGAGCTGGGCCACAGCTTCGCCGATCTGGCCGACGAGTACACCGATCCCGCGTCGGCGAAGCTCTTCCCGCTGCCCGCGGACGGCAAGGACCTGGCCGCGGCCAACGTCACGCTGGCCGGCAAGTTCGACCCCACCTCGTTCGCCACGCTGCGCGCCACACTGAAGTGGCGCCACCTGCTGGAGCTGCCGGGCGCCGCGCAACAGAAGAGCTGGGTGGTCGAGGGCGGCTACTTCCGCGACAGCGGCGTGTTCCGGCCTTGGCGCACTTGCATGATGTTCGAGTTCGGCGCGCGGTTCTGTCCCGTGTGCATGGAGGAGATGGCCAAGGCCATCGTCGCCGCCAGTGGCGACGTCTGGGACGACGCGGCCTACCACAAGAAGCATCCATTGAAGTTCTGGCA
>DASUFY010000082.1:0-15924 GCA_036274315.1 Planctomycetota bacterium
TGGTTCGCGCCGACCGGCGCGCAGGTGCTCAACAACGCCACGACGCCGGTCGCCATGGGTGACAACAACTTCTCGCGGCCGCTGGTCATGCCGTTCGCGTTCCCGTTCCCCGGCGGCAGCACGACGGTCGTGCACGCGGCGTCCGACGGCTACGTGAACCTCGGTGCGACGACGTCGAACGCCTGCGACTCCACGCCGACCGCGGCCGAACTGCTGTCGCTGGCCGCACGCGTGTGCCCGTTGTGGTGCAACCTCCAGCCCGCCACCAACCTGACGACGAACGCGCAGAGCGGCATCTACTACGACGTCGACCCCGGCAACCAGACCGTCTACGTGACGTGGCTCGACGTCGCCGACCGCAGCGGCAGCATCCCGGCGGCGGGCACGACGTCGGTCAACGTGCAGCTCGCGCTGCACTCGTCGGGCGCCTTCGAGTTCCGCTACCGCAACATCGTGCCGAACCCGAGCACCGCAGCAGTCATCGTCGGCGCGTCGAAGGGCAACACCGGCGGTCCGCTGTCGATCGACCCCGGCAGCATCGACCTGTCGGCGGCACTGCCGTTCGTGACCAACGGCCCGGACCGCCGGCCGCTCGTGCACACGGTCGGCCTGCCGCGCATCGGCACGAACTTCGTGCTGTCGGCGAGCGACGTCGAGAACCTGGTTCCGCTGGCGTTCCTGTTCTTCGGCGACACGGCGTTCGATCCCGGCATCGACCTCGGCTTCGTCGGCGCGCCGGGCTGCAACGCGCACACGAGCGCGAACCTCGCTTCGGCGACGTTCCCCGTGACGCTGCCCGCCGGCACGGGCTCCGCCACGCTGCCGATCCCGAACGATCCGACGCTGATCGGCCTGCAGCTGACGAGTCAGGTCGTGGCCTTCTCGACGCAGAACGTGCTCGGCCTCGCGACCTCGAACGGCGCGATGTGGACCGTCGGGAACTAGCCCCGACTGCGTGCCCTACCGCGACCGGCACCGCGCGCAGTACCGACCCGTCACTGCTTCTTCGCGGGGTCCGGCGGCGCCGGCGGCGGCGGCGCCACCATCACCTTCACCTCTTCGGTGCGGGTGGTCGTCATCGCCATCATCGCCATCGCGAGCTTGCCGGCGGCATCGCGCGTGCGGCCGAGATCGACCTTCAGGATCAGGTCCCCGTGATCGCGCGAGCGTTCGAGCCCGGCGAGCAGATCGTGGACCATACGAAGCTTGGGCTCGGCGGCGACCTTGGCGAGCAGACCGTCGAGCGCCTTCTCGGTCGCGGCCAGGCCGTCGCCAGCGGTCAGGTGGCGCACGACGATCTGGACGCCGAAGTGGGGATCGTCGGCTTCGCCGAGCGCGTGCACGCAGCCGTACAGGAACCGCGGCGCCTGACCGTCGGGCCACTCGACGCCCGCGAACAGTTTGCCCAGCGACTCCTCGCGCAGCATCGGCACGGTCAGATCGAACGCGAACTCGATCAAGTTGTGCTTTCGCGTCGACTGCAGCGACAGGATGTCCGCGCACGGCGCGCCGGCGTTGGGCTTGCCGGCGAGCACGGGCTCCAGCAGCACGCGCGCGCCTTCGATGCGCACCTCGGGCCGAGGCTGGAAGCACAGCCACTGGCTCTGGGCGTGCACCAGGACGTCGTGGCCGCCGATCTTCTCGCTCGTGTAGTTCGGGTCGTTGCGCCGCTCGAGCGGCGCGTTGCCCTCCAGGGTGACGAGCCGGTCCGGGTCCTGGCGCGGCGCCGCGTCGGGCGCGAACGTCGCGATCTGCATGACGCGGTCCAGAGATGCCAGCGGGAACCCGGCTTCGCGCTCCAGCGAGCCGATCATCATCTTCATGGCCCCGGATTCGAAGTCGTCCCAGATGCCCTGGTCGCGCATCGCTTTCAGGTCGACGCGCATCATGCAGCGGTAGTCGTTCGGCAGGTAATCGCTGATCCTGAACGGCTGTTGCGCTGGCAGCGCAGTCAGCGCCAGTACGAAGGGGGCGAGCGCGAGCTTCATGTCGTGGTCTCCGCGAAAGGGCGCGTGGCGCGTCGAGTGCCGGAGTATCCCGCGCCGGAGCCGCCGCGACAATGCGCCACAGCCGTCCGGGTCGGGTCGCGCGAGCCGGCATCGCTCGATCCGGGCCCAGCCCGGGCGGTGCGTGCGCACCGCCCGCGAGCCCCACGCTACAGCCCGAACACGCTGTGCTGCGCGTTGCTGGTCTTGAAGGTCGTCGGGCCGAACGAATAGAGCTGGGTCCACCACTGGAACCCGAGGTTGCTCGTGTTGTTCGGCAGCGGCACGTTGAACTGGCAGAAGCCGGCCGCGTTGGCGAGCGCGGCGTCGCTGATCTGGATGTCGTTGTAGGCCATGCAGCCCGGATCGCTGCCGAACGGCGCGAGCGGCACGGGCAGCGGGATGCCGCCGAAGTTCGTGTTCGAGAAGCCGAGCGCGAACAGCACGATCGAACTGGCATGGGCCGAGTTCGAGTAGTAGCCGATGGTGGTGCCGACCCTCGGCAGGCCCTGCACGCTCTGCGTGAAGAGCGGGCTGCCGCAGCCGGCGCCGAGCGAACTGACGCTGGCCAGGCTGTTGTTCCACGACTGCATCGCGGAGTGGATCGTCGAGCGCAGCAGTTCGGGCACACCCTGCTGGTAGACCGCGGCGATCGCCTGCGTGTCGGTGCTCGAATTGTTGACGAAGACGCCGAAGCCGTACTCGCGCGGCGTGAGCATGTCGTTGGTGATGAACGGCAGCGAGATCCAGCCGAACTCGCTGCGGTCGTACCAGAGCGGGCCGCCGTTCTGGAGCCCGTAGCCGCCCTTCTTGTGCGCCAGGTGGGTCAGGTTCCGGAAGCTGGTCACGGTCGCGGCCGACAGACCCAGCGACGCGCCTTCCTGGCTGATGACGGTGTCGATCTCCGGGAAGTCGTTGCGCATGATGTCGTAGAACATCTGCCGGTAGCTGCCCAGATAGCCGTTGACGACCTGCTCGTGCAGCGTGTTGAGGTCGCGCAACGTGATCTGGTTCGGGTTGGCGACCGCCTCGGCGCCGCAGCCGATGCGATGGTGCAGCCCCGTGCTCGTCATGCCGAGCGCGGCGGCGGTGCTGTTGATGTTGCTCTCGCCGAAGTAGGCGCGGATCGCCTGCGTGCGGGCGTTGTCCGACGCGTCCATCATGTAGTTGAGCACGACCTGCAGCTGCTCGCTGAACGGGCCGGTGTCGATCGGGCAGGACGACCCTGCCGACTGGTAGTTGCTGTAGACGGTCAGCGGAGTCGTCAGGGACAGCCCGAGGTAGACGCGCCGCATGGCGTGCACGTGGTGCAGCGTCTTCATCGTGCTGGCCGGCTCGAACACGGTGTCGCCGTTCAGGTTGGCCAGGTTGCCGCCGTTCATGCGCTGCAGCCAGAGACCGACCTGGCCATCGGTGGCGCTGCGCATGCCGTTGCCGACGGACGTGGTCAGCGCGTTGCTGTTGTTGATCGTCAGCATCGCCCACTTGCGCACGCCGCTGACGAGGTAGGTCTCGAGATCGATCGCGCGCACGCCGTACTGGCCGATCAGGTACGAGATGTCGCTGACGCTCAGGTCGTACCACCAGTACCAGTACGGGAACGTGTTGTCCCGGATCATCACGCAATCGAACGTGCCGGTGCCGTTCGGTTCGAGATCGTAGAGCCGCGCGTTGTTGGTGTTGAGGTAGTTGCCGATCTGCGTCGGCGTGATGTTGATGTACCACCACCATTGCCGGTTGTCGGCGCCGGTGTTGCCGATCAGGACGGCCGAGTAGTAGGTCGTTCCGTTGAAGGTGTAGCGGTCGAAGTCGATGACGCGCGCGTTGTTGGCGGTCGCACCCGCCGCAATGACGGAGACGTTCGTGTTGTAGTACCAGAGCCACCCCTTCGCGTGTGAGCCCGTGTTGTCGACCATGATGCACGCGAAGCGCTGGTTGCCGTTCGAGTCCGTGTAGGGATCGAGGTCGATCAGCCGCGCCTGGTTGTTCGTCAGGTTGCTGCTCACCTGCGCCGCGGTCTGGTTGTAGTACCACCACGTCGAGATCGCGTAGGTGCCGGTGTTCTGCACGAACACCGCGTCGAACGTCGTGCCGAGGATGCTGGTGCCGCGGTACGTGATGTTGGTCAGGCGGAAGCCCTGGGCGATGGTGCTGTTGATCGTGGCGGCCGAGACCCCCACCAGCTGGACGTTCCCGACGGGCGTCGAGAGATCGCGAGCGTCTTGGGCGGGAAGCATGACTGCGAACGTCACGGCCACGGCGGAGAGTCGGCGGAACATCGGAGGACCTCGATCTGGGGATGCGGAGACGGGGCGCGCCGGCCTGCACGCGCAGGTCCGGTCGTGGCTAGCAGCGAACCGCCCGGCGCCGGCGTTCGCGGAACTTCGGCAAGTTCGCGCACCCCGGTCGTGGGACCCGGGCCCAACCGTCGATGCTCGTCGTCGGCGCCTGAGTCCCCGATGGCACGCGGCTGCTGAGGACACGGCCCGTGGGGCAGCGTGCTCCGATGCCTCGATGGTGCGTGGCACCTCGTTTCCCCAGACTCGCGGGCAGGCGCGGTCTCGCGAGGCGACGCAAGCCGTTCCCCATCGGATCTCGACTCAAGAATGCCCCGCCGGGGACCGATGGTCGAGCGTCGATCCGCAACGCCGGGGAGGCTCGAGAGCACAGCCATGTTTGGACGCAACAAGAACCAGGACACGCCGGAGCCTCGCCCGATGCCGCCGAGGACCATGCCCACCACCACGGCGCCGGCTGCGGCGCGCGCCCGACCGAAGCCCGCCGATCAGCCCGCGTCGCCTTTGCTGCCGCCCGGGCCGCCGGCGTCGCCCGCCCCATCGTCGGCGGCGCCGCTGCTCTCGACGAGCGCGTCGCGCACGCACATCGGCCAGACGGTTCGCGTGCAGGGCGAGCTCACCGGCAGCGAGGACCTGATCATCGATGGCTTCGTCGAGGGCCGGGTCGTGCTGCACGACCACTGCCTCACGATCGGCGAGCACGGCAACGTCAGCGCGGAGCTCTGGGCGCGGAACATCAAGATCGTCGGCACGGTCGTGGGCAATGTGCACGCCGACGATCGCATCGAGGTCGCCAAGGGCGGTTCGGTCGAGGGTGACCTGCAGGCACCGAAGGTCGTGCTCGCAGAGGGCGCGCGACTCAAGGGCCGCGTCGACATGCTCGGCAACGTGACCGCACCGCCGCCCTCGGGATCGCTGCAGTCGGCCGGCTTCGCGCCGGCCGCAGCCCGCGAGTCCGACTTCGGATCCGAGGTCGACGAGTCGCAGGCCGAGCAGTGGGCCCAGACCGCCGACGCGACGTTCGCCGAAGCCGCCGCGGCGACGGCGAAGAACGACGCCCGGGACGAGGCGAGGGCCGAGAAGAAGGACGCCACGAAGACGGACGCGAAGGCACCCGGGCAGGAAACCGCCAAGGACCGCCCGGCGGAGGAGCGAACCGGGAAGGCGAATTCGAAGCTCGCCAGCGTCTTGAGCGACTTCGATCCCGCGAATCCCTAGGCCCGCCCAGGCGCCGCCGCCGATCGCGAACGCGGCGCCCCCCGCCCGACCGCGCGCTCGCGCATCGCCACCACCCAAGCAGCGCGCAACCTTCGGACCCTGATTCCCGCGGCGCACTTCGGGCGGCTGCGGCCGGCCGAACACCGATCGCATCGCACGATGCGCCGCGGCGCGCTTCGCACCCACACACGCGCGCGCAAGGCGAGCACAGCATCGGCATGCTGAGCGACGTAAGCAATCCGCGCGCGCCGCTCATCGCCCCCACCTTCCCACGCCGACCGCCGCCGGTACTGTGCTGCCGCGGCCAATCCAGCCCCCCCGCCGCACCACTCCGTCCGGCACTCCCAGTCCCTCCATGCTGTCCCGATCCGCAGGCGCGATCTTCCTGTCTCTCTGCTCACTGCAACTGCTGCCCGCCCAGACGACCGGCGTCTGGACGTTCGTGGCGACCGCGACGAGCCCGCCGGCGCCGGGCTCGCAGATGGTCTACGACGCCGCGCGCGATCGCATGGTGCTGTTCTGCGGCACGACGGTCTGGGAGTTCGACGGTGTGCACTGGATCGGTCCGATCCCCGACCCCGTCGGCCAGCACCGCATGTGGTGGGATCCGATCGCTTCGCAGATCCGCCAACTCCACGTCGTCTACTCCGGCACGACTCCGGTCTCGGCGTCCGTGCGTTCATGGAATGGTCTCGGCTGGTCGACGGTCGGCCCCACGGCGCCACCGATCCAACGCCTCGACGAAGGCACCTTCGTCTACGACACGTTCCGCGACGTCGCGGTCTGGTATCTCGGCAACAACAATCGCAGCGACACCTGGGAGTGGAACGGCATCTCGTGGACGCAGATCTCGGCGGGCGGCCCCGTGCCGCGCACCGGCGAGAGCCTCGTCTTCGACGAAGGCCGGAGCCAGACGCTGATCTTCGGTGGCCTCACGTCGCAGGGACCGCACAACGACAGCTGGACCTGGATGGGCGCCGGATGGACCGAGTACTTCGGTGTCAGTTCGCCGCCGCCGCGCAGCGCGACGACGCTCGGCTGCGATCCCGTGCGCAACCGCGTCGTGCTGTTCGGCGGCGAGCCGGCGCCGAACACGGCGCTCAACGACACGTGGGAGTGGGACGGCCTCGCCTGGACACCCGTTTCGACGACGGGAAGTCCACCGCCGCTCACGCGCGCCACGATGGCCTTCGACTCGCTGCGCAACCGCTTCGTGTTGTTCGGCGGCTACGACGCGACCGGCAACCCCGTGAACCAGACCTGGAGCTACCAGGGTGCGAGCAACCAGATCGCGTCGTTCGCGCAGTTCGGCACCGGCTGCAGCGGCGGAACCCTGGGCTCCCCCGCCCTCGGCGCGGCGCCCGCCTCGCTGCCGCGGCTCGGCGCGACGTTCCAGATGCAGATGACGAACATCCCGGCGACGGTGTTCAACGTGCCGCTCGGCTTCGCGGGCTTCGACGCGACGAATTGGAACGGCGTGCCGTTGCCCGTGCCGCTCGACATCCTCGGGTTCACGGGCTGCCAGGCCTGGATCGCCCCGGAACTCGCGGTGGCGCTCGCCAACAACGCCGGCACGGCGCCCTGGAACGTGTTGATCCCGTTCGACCTCACGCTGATGGGCTTCGAGTTCTTCGCGCAGGGTGCGGTGCTCGCGGTCGGCGCCAATCCGGGCGGCCTGCTGTTCAGCAACGCGGGCCACGCGATCGTCGGTCTCTGAGCCTCCGGACGCCGCGACGCGGCGTTTCGTCTACGGCGAGACACGCAACCGGCCGAAGAGACGATCCAGCCCGCCAACGTGCCATCCGGACTCGACGACGCCTACGTGCCCAGCGTGGACAACACCACGCAACCGAGGCTGATCGTCGCGCATGCGGAGGGTGCGCGACCCTTGCATGGCACTTCGGCGCAGTGCGGCCATCTGCACCTCGACGTCGTGCGCGCCGGACGCCGCCTCCGCTCGGTGCGCGGTGTCGGTGGGCGGCGCGGCCACTGCCTGCAGGTTCACGGAGCACGCGTGCATGCGCCCGACTGCCGGCCGGCGTCGTCGCGGCGGCCACAACACCTCAGTAGCCGATGACGCCGGCCAGGGAGTTCGTCATGACGGCCATCAGCGTGTTGGCAGGATCGGGCACGAGCGGATCGACGAGCAGGGCCTGCACGTAGAAGTGCAGACCGACGAGGCCTGGGTCGGCTGGAAGCAGATACGACCACTGCGCCAGGCCCGCCTGCTGCGTGAACAACCACAGCGACTCGGGGGCGATGCCCAGCCAGCAGCTCGGCATGCCGAGGGATGTCAGTTCCGCTGGCAACGGGGAGCCCTGCCACGTCGTGTTCGAGAAGCCGAGCACTCCGAGTCCGACGACGAAGTTCACGGGAGGGTTCTGCACGGTGAGCACCGAGACCTGTCCGATCGCCGGCGGTCCAGCCGGCGTGAGGGCGGGCATGCCACCGCTGCCGGTGCAGCCGGTGCCGAAGGGCACGTAGGCGCCGAAGGGCGCGACGGTCGCCGTCATGTTGTCGGCCAGGAAGATCGGGCCATGATCCTGGCAGGTCGGCGGCGGTGCATCGTAGTGGACCACGACGCGGTTGAACCCCTGGGCGAAGGCGCAGCTGAGCGTCTCCACTGGCCAGGTGCCAGGCATCGTCGCCGTCATGGTGTTGGTCCCCACGAGCACGTTGTTCATGTAGGCCGTGACCCGCATCCTCGCCGAATCGTCGCAGCCCAGTTCTTGCGGTGAGTACAGGATCGAGAAGCCGGTCAGGGTCCGGGAGAACGCGACGATCAGGTCGGCCGGGTAGACGCTGCTCGGATAGACGAAGTGCCCGCTGAAGCCGATGGGAACCACCGGGGCGGTACTCGTGCTCTGGATCGAGTAGCCCTGTCCGGTCGCCGAGAGGTGCGCGGTGATCCCACCGGCGACTACGTCGATCGGCAGAGCGGCGTAGACCGGTGCGTTGTCGAAGTCGAACGACACGACGTTCTGACCCGTTGCCAATGCGCACAGACCAGCGAACGAGATCGGACCGATGGCACACAGTGGGTTCATGGTGGCTGTCCTCGCCGGATGCGGGGGCGCCAGGCCACGCCGTGGTCGCAGTGGCATGTCACCCCTCACATCCCGGATGTTCGCGCGATCCTCACCCTTCCACCACCCTGCCACACTGCGTAGCCCGATCCGGGAGAATGGGAATCGAGGTACACGTCGGGATCGACCCGGTCGCCCGCATGGTCACGCTGCCCGATCTCGCTGGATCGCCTCGGTCGTCGCCATAGGATCGGGCAGATGGCGAACGACTCACTGCGCCAACACGTGATCGCGGTGCTCGACGGCGGCCGCGCCCATGCGCGCGCCAAGGACGTGCTGGCCGCGTTCCCGAAGCGCCGGTGCGGCGAACGTCCGCGCGGGGCGCAGCACAGCGGCTGGCAGCTGCTCGAGCACCTGCGCATCGCGCAGCGCGACATCCTCGACTACGTGCGCGACCCCGATCACGCCTCGCCGCCGTGGCCCGACGGCTACTGGCCGAAGTCGCCGAAGCCGCCTGGCGCCGGCGCGTGGGATCGCAGTGCCGCCGCGTTCCTTTCCGACCTGCGCGCGTGCGTGCGCGCCGCCCGCAACCCGCGCATCGACCTGCTCGCCGCGGTCCCGCATTGCGGCGTGACCTGGCTGCGCGAGCTGTTGCTCGTCGCGGACCACAACGCGTGGCATCTGGGCCAGCTCCTGCAGCTGCAGCGCCGGCTCGAGGCGACGAAGGCCGCGCGCCGCTGAGCTGGCAGCACACGCGGGGGTACCGTGACGGCGCAGGACGCGGCGGTGCTCCCGCGCCGACGCCCACCGAGCACACTCAGTTGCCGATCGTGAGCCGCGTCCGCGGCGACAGCGCGAAGCCGGGCAACAGCGAGCAGGGCACCTGGGTCGGATCGAAGGTCGTCCACTGCGTCTCGAACTGCGCACCCACCAACGAGAGCAGGTCCGGGATCGGGAACGCGACGCTGGCGTAGCCGGCGGCGATCGGCGGCGTCAGCGTCACCGAGAACGGCGTCCACACGCACGTGCCGCACGGGATCGCCGCGCCGGGCGGGCTGAAGTTGAAGATCGTCAGCAGCGCGGTGGGCAAGAGGCCGCTCACCGCGCAGACGAACCCGCTGCTGCCGATCGCCGGGGCGTGCGAGAAGCTCTGGGTGCCGCCGCCGCCACAGCCGCCGCCGAGGTTGGTGATGGCGCCGGCGTTGTTGTAGTTGCGTACGAGCTGGCCATAGACGCCGCCGCCGATGCTCCAGGCCGCGAGGCCGGTTTCGCCGGTCGTGTCACCGCTCGACGCCAAGGTCGTCACGACGATGCGCGACTCGCTGGTCGCCACCGGGAACGCGAACACCTCGAGGCCGGAGATGCACGTGCCGCTGTCGATGCTCTCGACTGCCAGCGACGCGTTCCCCGTCGGGTTGTTGACGGCACGGTAGCCGATCCACGAGCGGCCGGGCGTGTAGCCGACCGAGGGTGCCGAGGCGCCGGTCAGGCCACCGGCCACCGTGTGGTCAGCGCCCGCCGACAGCGTGCCCGCGCCGTCGAGCGACACCGGCGCCACGCCGAGCGGCTGCGGCGTGCCCGCGGAGACGCTGCGCTGCCACGCCACGACCCATCTGCCGGCGACACCATCCACGTCGGGCACCGTGACGCTGAAGGCCGAGTTGCTGTAGACGGTGCCGAACGGGCCGAGCGCCGACCCGTCGGTCGGCACGACCGCGCAGACGATCGAGCTCGCGAGCGACAGCGACGAGCGGCGCGCCACGAGCAGCAGCCTGCCGTCGGCCGCGGCCCGGCGCGAGATCTGCGGCTGCGAGTAGCTCGAGCCGAGCAGGCCGCCGTTCGTGTAGACGGAGACCGCGGCGGAGCTCAGCAGCGAGTCGCTGAGGTTGAACCAGATGCGCCGGACGCGGATCGCGCCGTTCACGTTGTCCTCGTAGGCGACCACGAACGCGCGCGCGGCGCCCACCGACGCGTCGCTCTCGCAACCGACATCCGCATGGTCGAAGTCGCCGGTCGTCGAGGAGGCGACCGTGAGGCCGTGGCTGATCTGGCCCGTGGCGATCTCCACCGTCTTGAACTCGACCGAGTGCACGCTGTTGAACGTCTGGGTCCACACGACGCCGAAGCGGTTCCTCGTGCCGAGGTTGGCCACGCGCGGCCGCGACTGCAGGCCCGCGCCGAGCATGACGATCTCGGGGCCGAACAGCGCGCCGTTGCTGCCGACGAGCTGGCCGATGATCTGCGACTGCGAGGCCGAATACGTTCGCCGCCAGGCCACGAGGTAGCAGCCGGTCGTACGGTCGTAGGCGACATCGGGCTCGTCCTGCGGATTCAGCGTCGAACTCAGGTAGAGCAGCGCGCCGATCGCCGGGTCGAGCACGATCGGATACGCGGCCGTGGCGACGAACGCCGCCGGCAGCGACAGCTCGAGCACACCATCGACGCAATGCAGTGCGCCCGCGACGCGGGTGCCGCGCGCATCGACTCCGGTGACGCCGCCGACCTGCACGCCACCGATGCCCGGCAGTTCGAACGCGAGCCCGCCGTTCTTCGCGACCGGCGCCGGCAGGCTGGTGTCGACGGCGTAGCGCACGACGAGGTCGCCTTGCCCCGCCGGCGGCTGCTCGAAGACCCAGCTCAACTCGACGCGGTCGGGTCGCACGTCGTAGCGCTCGGTGACCCTGGGGGAACGTGCATACACGGCCGTGCGGTCGACGTGTTCGGGCGGCACCTGCGCCGGCAGTTCGACGACCATCAACGCGCCGCGGCGCACCGACAGCGGCCGCAGCGCCAGGTACTGCGTGTCGTGCACGGCGACGCCGAGCGCCGGTTCGAAGCGCATGCCCGCCGTCGAGAAGTGCGCGCCGTAGGCCTCGCCGACGCCGCACAGACCCTGGCCGGTGTCGTCGCGTTGCAGGCCCGAATGGTGCGTGATCCGCACCGCGTCGCCGGCCACCGTCGCCGAGGCGTCCTGCGCGACGAGAGGTCCGGCCGACAGCGAGCAGAGAAGCACGATGGGGAATGGGCGCATGGTGGAGGCTCCGGTGGAGAGGGCAACGCTGTCAGGTCCATCCCCGAGCGACGTTCCGCGTGACGGCGACCGCGCAGGAACGTCTTGCCTGGCGGTGGTCGCGACGCGACGACCTGCGCGCGCAGCAGTATCCTGCCGCAATGGTGGCTCTGCTGAGGTGGCTGCTCCCGGTATCGCTGCTCGCGGCGCTTGCGGCGCAGGACCCCAGCGGCGAACGCGCCAAGGTCTCCGGCATGGTCCGCGACGCGGCCCGCAAGCCGATCGCCGGTGCCACCGTGCACCTGCTGGCGCGACCGATCCCGCGCGACGAACGCATCGGCCTCGCCGACCGGCTGCGCGTGCCGAGCGACGAGCAGGGGCGGTTCCGCGCCCAGATCCTGACCGGCAGGGTCTACACCGCCTGGGCCGAGAGTGGCGGCGCCGTCAGCGCGCCGGTCGAAGACGTGTTCCCCAACGTGCCGGTCGTGCTCGACCTCGACCCGGCGGGCACCGCGTTCGAGCTGCGCTTGCAGGGCCTGGAACGCTGGCGCGCCAAAGCGCCGTTCCGCTGCCGCATCGTCACGACGACGCAGAACGTCGAGCTGGTCGAGGTGGCGATCGACGCCAAGGGCACCGGCACCGTGCCGGCGCTGCCCGGCGCCGGCATCACGGTCGAGCTGCGCAGCTGCGACGACTTTCCGCTGCTGCAACAGACCAGCCCGCGTCCAGCGGCCGGTGAAGCGCTCGCGCTCGAGGTGCCGGCGCCGACGCCGACCCTGTTCGGTGTGGCCGACCTCGGCACCGGCATGGGCCTCGCGGGGGTCCGCATCAGCCAGCAGCTGCGCGACCGGCTCGTGCCGATCGCGACCACCGAAGCCGACGGCTGCGTGCAGGTCGACCTCGCCATCACCGGCGGTCGGAACTGGCCGCCCAACCACGGCTTCCTGGCCGAGGTCGAGGGGCACGGCATCGCCACGTTCATGAACGTCGCAACTCGCGGCGGCGGTGGTGTGCTCGGCGGCGGCAACGCCAAGGTGCCCGAGCTGCGGCCCGGGGTGCCGCTGCAGCTGTTCGCGCGGCTCGACCGCGGCACCACGGACCGGGGCCGCGTGCTGCTGCGTGACGGAGAACCCGCGCGGCGACTGGCGCTGCTGGTGCAGGGCTCGGGCATGCACTTCCAGGGCGCAGGCGCCAGGTACCTTTCGACCTACGACCGCGTCGTCTGGACCGACGACGACGGTCGCTACGAGATCCCGGGCACCTTCGCGGACAGCCCGCCGATCGTGCGCGCGGTGCTCGGCGACGAGCACATGGCGCGGTTGCCGAAGACCTGGCGCCGCGGGCTGCTGCCGTTCGTGCCGCTGCTCGCGCCGCGCGGCCAGGGCGCCGACCACGGCGACACGCTGTTGACCGATCTGCATCCGCTGTGCCTGCAGCTGCTCGACAGCGAAGGGCTGCCGGCCAACCACGCCAGCGTCGAGTTCTACGCGTTCGGCGGACGACGCCAGGACTCGGTCGAGCGCCGGGCCACCACGTGGCACACGAACCACACGGGCGAGGTGCGCGTGCTGCTGCCGCCGGGCGACGACGTGGCGGTGTTCGCGACGCGCGGCAGCGACCTGCTGCTGGGGCAGCTCAGCGTGCCCGCTCGCGACGTCGACCTCTGCACGCTGCGGTTGTTGCGCGGCTGGTGGATCGCTGGCTGCTTGAAGGGTGGTGGCGCCGTGGGGTGGAAGCCCAGCCCGAACAATTCTCCAGGTGCTGCCGCGAGCGACACGTGGGCGGGCTCGGGGCTGCTGCCGATCGCCGACGCGCAGTGGTTGCAGTCCTTCTTCTTCGAGCGCTGGTTCGGCCATGAGCAGCCGTGGCCCACCGGCGACGGTGGCAGCTTCCGCATTCCCGTGCTGCCGATGCCGATGCGGTACCGGGTCGGCGGCGTCGAGGTGGTCTTGAACGACGGTCCCGTCGAGGATCTGGTCGTGCAGTCCGCGTGGCGACCCCGCTGACCGCGCTCGACGTCAGCGCGCGCGCACGAGTTCGCCGTGCTCGAGCTTCCACACGCCCGAGTACGGCTCGGGTTCGTCGCGCTGCCACCAGATCCCCGCGGCGCGCTGCGCGGTTGTGCTGAAGCGGTACTGCGCGACGCGCAGCCGCACGAGCGCCGGGGGTCGCCCGGCGAACGGATCGTGGCCGAGCAGGCCGAGCACGTCGGGCGAACCTTCGAGCACGCCGCGCAACAGGCCGAGCGTCCAGGCCGAGTACCGATCGAGCCGGCCGCCGAGCGCCGCGAACCACAGCTGCCAATCGAGGCGCGGCATGTACAGGCCCGCGAACACGGGCGCGCGGTCGAGCTCGAGCGGCTTGTAGCGGAAGCCGTAGCTGCGCCAATGTTCGCCGTCGTCGCTGCCTTCGAGCAGCAGTTCGGGGCGCTCGCGCGTCATGACGCGGAACAGACCGTAGCCGTTGCAGCACTGGAACGGCGACGTGAGGTCGGCCGCCGGTGCGAGCACGGCCGCGAGCATCGCGAGCGACGCCGGCAACGCGCGGAAGCTCTGAAGCGCGCGGTGTGTGGTCGCCGCGAGCACGATCGCGGCGAACACCGCGAGCGGCACTCGGTGCCAGCGCGGCGCTGCGCGCGGCTCGCGCTCGCGCGGCGGCCGCCGCAGCAGCGCAGCGAACGCGCGGTCGTCGAGCAGCGGCACGCAGAGCACCGCGGTCAGCAGGTTGAAGAAGCCGTAGTTGCCGGTCGCGAAGATGCCCGCCATCAGCAGCACGGTGGCCGCCGCGGCGACCTGACGGCAGCGCCGGTGCACCCTCGGCACGAGCAGCAGCAGCGGCACGCCGAGTTCGATCGCGAACATCGTCCACACCGCGAGCGCGTGGCACCACGGCGGCAGCCAATGCGCCCAGTGGCTCAGCCGGTTCGGCAGCGGCTGCGTCCAGAAGTGGAAGTCGAGCGCCGTGCCGTCGCGCCAGCTGACGTCGCCGCTCGCGAGCTTGAGCAGGCCGGAGAGCAGCAGCAGCCGGAACAGCAGCCAGTGGACGAGCCAGCGGCCGACCCGCGATGGCTCCGCCTCGCTGCCGCGGAACGGCACGAGACCGCCGGGCGCCCAGAGCACCGCGAGCAGGCCCGCCTCGAGCAGCAGCGCATCCCACTGGAAGCTCAGGAACGGTTCGCCGACGCACACGAACGACAAGTACAGGAGCCAGCTCAGCAGCAGCAGCCAGCGCGGCAGCACGCCGAACACCGCCGCCACCGCGCTGCCGAGCCCGACGCCAGCGAGCACCTGCATCACGACGTCGCTGGCACCGAACCAGAGCAGCGTCGGCAGCTGGAGCCGCGACCAGCCTCGGTAGTACCCGGCGAGGCGGTCGAGTGCCGGTGCGAGCGGCGCGATGCCGCGCGCGCCGAACAGCCCCGGCAGCTGCACGAACAGCTCGCCGAACGCGAGCGCGAACACGAACGCGACGCCGCCGACGAACAGCCGGCGCGCGCGGTAGAAGGTCGCCGGTTCGCTCCCCGCGGCCGCGCGGTCGGTCATCGGTTGAACGGCACCTCGTTGATCCAACGGAATCCGCGGCGGGTCAGGCGCGACCCGGCCTCGGCGGTGCCGTCGTCGCTGGCCTGCTCGGGTGCCTGCGCGAAGTGGCTGGCCAGTTCGACGACCCGGTTGCCGACCGGCCAGGCGAAGCCGTAGAGGATCACGATCGCCTTGACGACGCGACGCACCCAGCGCAGGGCCGGGCCCATCCACAGGTCCCGCTTCGCGGGCACGGTCGTCGCACGATTCAGGACCAGCACGCCGCAGAGGCGCGCGGCGTCCGGCATCACGATCAGGATCGCCATCAGCAGCAGGTGACTCGAATACAGCTTGACGGGCACGTCGTAGCAGAAGTTCAGCATCACGACGTTGCTCATGACCGCGATCGCGACGAGCGCGCCGAGCGAGCACGTTCGCCGCCAGATCAGCAGCAGCGCCGCGAGCACCTCGCCGAGCCCGGCGAAGATCGTGTAGGGACGCGACGCACCCATGAACTTCCAGACCACCCCCATCGGCGAACAGTCGCCCCAGGTCTGCTTCAGCTGCCAGTCGCCGATCACCGAGAACTGATTCTGCCCCATGCTGACCTTGGCGAGCCCGTAGCCGAGCATCGCGAAGGCGAGCACGTAGCGCAGGTAGCTGCGCAGCAGGTCGAGCAGCACGACGTGGTCGAGGCGGCGCGTCGTGACGCGGCCCACCGCCGACCAGATCGCGGCGACCAGCACCGCGAGCACGAAGCCGTTCAGCGTCGAGATGTAGCTCCAGGTCGTGTCCCCGCTGCCGTTCGGCGGCACGAGGTCCGCTTCGATCCCGAAGACGGACCGCGCGACGAGCGCGACCAGCCGT
>DASUFY010000083.1:0-9280 GCA_036274315.1 Planctomycetota bacterium
GGGGCATTCCTGTTTCCGCACCAGGTGATGCCTCTGCACGTGTTCGAGCCGCGCTACCGCGAGATGGTCGAGGACCTGCTCGACAGCCCGGGCCGGCTCGTGATCGGCACGCAGCTCGAAGGCGAACGCGAGACGGCGGAACATCCGCCCGCGGTGCTGCCGGTCGCCGGACTCGGCGAGATCCTGCGCCACGAGAGCTTGCCCGACCGGCGATTCCACATCTGGGTGCTGGGGCTGACGCGCGTGCGCATCGAAGAGCAGCCCAGCGACCGACCGTACCGGCAGGTGCTCTGCAAACCGTTCGTGGAGATCGAGACCGCGGTGGCCGAGGAGAGCGTGCTCGCGCGCCGGCTGCATCGCGCCACGGCTGCCCGCCTCAAGGAGCCATTGCCGTTGCCCGACTCGGCCCCGACGAGCCTGCTCGCGGATCTGCTGCTGCAGACGCTGGGCGCCCCACAGTCGGTCGTCGAACGAGTGTTCTCCGAACCCTCGGTGTCGACGCGAGCACGGCTCGTGCTGCGCGCCGCGTCGCGCGTGGCCAGGCCGCACGGCGACGACGCCTGATTCCCGATCGCGGTCCGCTCGGGGCGACGGGGCCGCGGCGAATCCGCCAGTTTGCGATCCGCTTGGCCGCACCGGAGGCTACCTTCTGGCCATGGCCGCGTCCGCGCATCCGCCCCATTCCACCGTCGCCCGCGACGTTGCGCAATTCGTGCACGATCGCACCCCGCTGCGGCCGCGCGTCGCGATGTTGCTGGGCACGGGCCACGCGTCGATCGCCAACCAGCTCAAGGAGAAGGTCGTGCTCCAGGGCGACGACCTGCCCGGTGGCCAGCTGCGGTCGCCGCTGCTCGTCGGTCTGCTCGAGCGCGTGCCGGTCGCCGTCGCCGATGCGCCACTGGCCACCTACGAAGGGTACTCGGCGACCGAACTCGCATTGCCCGTGCGCGTGCTGCGTGCGCTCGGTTGCGACCTGCTCATCCTGACCGCTGGTGCGGCGAGCCTGAGCCAGCAGATCGAACCGGGCACGATCGCCGTGATCGAGGACCACCTCAACCTGAGCGGCGTGCAACCGCTGATGGGTGCGCAGGACGACGCGAGCGGCCCGCGCTTTCCCGACATGAGCGAACCCTACTCGCGCGAGTGGCTCGAGGTCGCGCGCGACGTCGCCGTGCGGGCCGGCATTCCGTGCCTGCCCGGCGTCTTCGCCGCGGTCGCCGGCCCGAGCATGCCGACGCGCGCCGAGTACCGGTTCCTGCGGCAGGCAGGCGCCGACCTGGTCGGCATGTCGCTCGTGCCCGAGGTGATCGCCGCCGTTCACGCCGGCTTCCAGGTGCTCGCGCTGGCCGGCATCACGCAGCAGATCGTCGCAGGCCGGTCGGCGCAGGTCTCCATCGAGGCCATGATCGATGCGGCGGACCTCGCCGCGCCGCGCATGGCCAGCCTGCTCGTCGGTGTCGTCGCGGCGACGCGCGACCAATGAGGTGCCCGCGATGACGCCCCGCCACAACGTGCGACCGCGCATCGCCGTGATGCTGAGCAGCACCGGCCGCACGCTGCAGAACCTCATCGATCGCATCGCCGACGGGAGGTTGCGTGCGTCGATCGAGGGTGTCGTCAGCGACCGCGCCGACGCCATGGGCCTGCAGCGCGCGCTCGAACACGGGCTCGACACGCGGCACATGCGCGAGCCATCGCAGATCTGGGCGTGGTTGCTCGAGCTCGAGGTCGACCTCGTCGTGCTCGCCGGCTACATGCGGCTGCTGCCGATCGAACCCGAGTTCGCCGGACGCGTGCTCAACATCCATCCGGCCTTGCTGCCCCGATTCGGCGGCAAGGGCATGTACGGCGAACGGGTGCACCGGGCCGTGCTCGACGCGGGCGAGCAGGAGTCGGGCTGCACCGTGCACCTGTGCAACGATCGCTACGACGAAGGCCGTATCCTCGTGCAGGCGCGCGTTCCGGTGCTGGCCGACGACACGCCGGCGACGCTCGCGGCGCGCGTGTTCGCGGCCGAGTGCGAGGCGTACCCGGCGGCGATCAACATGCGCTGGCAGGAACTCGGTCGCGAGTGAGGCCGGGCGCGGTCAGCGCCGCCGCCACAAACGCCGCAGCCCCTCGTCGACGGCCGCGCCCGCGAGGATCACGCCACCGACGACCGCGAACTCGAGCCGGTTGCTGTCGCCGACCAGGTTGATCGTGTTCTGCAGCGTCTGCATGAGCGCCGTGCCGAGCACGATGCCGAGCACGATGCCCTCGCCGCCGCGCAGCGCGACGCCGCCAAGCACGGCGCCCGCGATCGCGTACAGCTCGTAGAAGTTGCCGAAGCTCGAGGCCTGCGCCGAGTTCACGTCGAGCACGAACAGGCTGCCGCCGAGCCCTGCCAGCAGCGAACACAGCACGTAGGCGAGCACGGTGAGGCGCCCCGTCGCCACACCCGCGAAGCGCGCCGCCTCCTCGTTGCGACCGAGCGCGAACAGGTGCCGCCCCCACACCGTGCGCGTCCAGAGCACGGACGTGCCGACCGCGACCACGGCGAGCACGAGCACGGGCACGGGCAGGCCGAAGCCCTCGACGATCGGCAGGCGGCCCGTGGCGAGCCAGCGCAGCCCTTCGGCCGCGTCGCCGAGGCCCATGGTCTGGTCGTTGGTGAAGGCGCGCATGATGCCGCGATAGAGCAGCAGGCCGCACAGCGTGACGATGAACGGCTGCAGACCGAGGCCGACGATGAGCACGCCGTGCCACAGGCCGATGGCGGCCGAGAGCGCCAGCACGAGCGCCATGGCGACGGCCGGCGACAGCGCCAGGTCGCGCAGCAACCACGGCAGCACGCAGCCGGCCACGCAGACGACCGAACCGATCGACAGGTCGATGCCGCCCGTGACGATGACGAACGCCGCCGCGATGCTGAGGATGCCGAACAGACCGAGCCGCTGCAGCAGGTTCTCGAGGTTGTAGGGCGACAGGAACGTCGAATCGCCGCTGGCCGGATCGCGCGTCATCCACCAAGCGGCGACGGCGACGACGAACAACAGCGCGGCGATGCCGAACACCTTCTTCACGGCACCTCCACGCTCGTGGCCAGCATCATCACACTCTCCTCGCTCAGTTGCTCGCGCGCCAGTTCGCCGGCCACGGCACCCTGGTGCAGGACCACCGCGCGATCGGCCAGGGCCAGCACCTCGTCGAGGTCCGAGCTCACGAACAGCACCGCGAGACCGCGCGCGGCCAGTTCGTGCAGGCGCGTGTAGATCTCGGCGCGGGCGCCGACATCGACGCCGCGCGTCGGTTCGTCGAGCAGCAGCACGCTGGGCTCGGCGGCCAGCCACTTGCCGAGCACGACCTTCTGCTGGTTGCCGCCCGACAGCGTGGACGCGACCTGGTTGCCGCCCGAGGCGGCGATCGACAGCTCGGCGATCGAACGTTCGCTGAGCCCACGTTCGTAGGCGGCGTCGACGAAGCGGCCGCGGCGGTGCAGCGTCGGCAGCGACAGGTTGTGCATCACGGACATGCCGAGCACGAGGCCCTGCGCCTTGCGGTCCTCGGGCAGCAGCACGAGCCCCGCGGCCACGGCCGCCGCGGGATCGTGCCCCGCGACCTGCACACCGTTCACTTCGACGCGCCCGGCCCGCGCGCGGTCGGCGCCGAACAGCGCGCGCAGCAGCTCGCTGCGGCCCGAGCCGAGCAGGCCGGCGATGCCGACGATCTCACCGGCGCGCAGGTCGAGGTCGACCGCGGCGCGCGGGAACGCCTGCGTGCGCAGCCCGCGCACGCGCAACACGACCTCACCGGGCGCGTGGGCCTCGCGGCGCGTGTTGGACAGCGTGCGCCCGACCATCATCGCGACCATGTTTTCGTGCGTCGCGTCGCCGACCGGCATCTCGCCGCTGTTGTGACCGTCGCGCAGCCCGACGACCCGATCGGCGACCGCCAGCACCTCGCCGAGCCGGTGCGAGACGTAGACGATGCCCCTGCCCTGGGCCTCGAGCTCGCGCGTGACCGCGAACAGGCGCTCGGCCTCGACGCGGGTCAGGCTCGACGTCGGCTCGTCCATGATCAGCACCTGCGCATTCGCGCGCAGCGCCCGCGCGATCTCGAGCAGCTGCTTCTGGCCCGGACTCAACGAGGCGACGAGCGCACGCGGGTCGACCTCGAGGCCGAGGCGCCGGAGACTCTGGTGCGCGTGCTCCTGCATCGCGCGGCGGCGCAGGAACGGGCCGCGCCGCAGTTCGGCGCCGAGGAACAGCGCGCCGGCGACGGTCAGGTTGTCGCAGAGGCTCAGCTCCTGGTGGATCAGCGCGATGCCGGCCGCGAGCGCCGCGGCCGGCGAACGCAGCACGATCGGCGTTCCATCGAGGCGGATCTCGCCGGCGTCGGGCTGGTGCACGCCGGCCAAGACCTTCATCAAGGTGCTCTTGCCCGCCCCGTTCTCGCCGATGAGCGCGACGACCTCGCCCCGGTGCAGCACGAAGTCGACGCACGACAGCGCGCGCACGCCGGGGAAGGCCTTGTCGACGCCGCGCGCTTCCAGCAACGGAGCCGGCATGCGCGTCACTTCTTGCCGGTCTTCTGCTTCAGGTCGGCCCAGAACGCGTCGACGTTGTCCTTGCGGATCTGGCGCGCCGGGATGTCGATGATGCGGTTCTCGGGCAACAGCGCCGCGCGCTTCTTGGCGTCGGGCTCGCGCACGAGCTTGGCGAGCAGTTCGAGCGAGCGGCGCCCGTACTCGTACGGGTTCTGCACGACGGTGCCGTGGATGTGGCCGTCCTTGATGCCCTGCAGCGTCGCCTCGGCCTCGTCGAAACCGATGATCTGGATCTTGCCGAGGCGGTCGGCGGACTTGACGGCCTCGAGGATGAGCGGCACCTCGTACTCGAACAAGCCGACCATGCCGGCGATGTCGTGCCAGCGGGTCAGCGCGTCCTGCGCCGCGGCCTTGGCCTTCTGCCGGTCGAACTGGTCCGTGAACGTGGCCCGAATCTCGTACTTGTCGCCCTTGAGCTCGGCGTCCTGCTTGTCGAAGCGCGCCGGATCGTGCGAGCGGCCGAGCAGCTGGTCGATCACGCCCTGGCGGCGCCGGCGCGCGTTGTCCTGATCGAGGTTGCCGATGTAGACGACGATCGGCCCGCCGCCGGGCAGCGCCTCCTGCACGAGCTGACCACACAGTCGGCCGGCGTCGTAGTTGTCCATGCCGATGTAGCACAGGCGCTTGCTCTTCGGTGCGTCCGAGTCGTGCGTGATGAGCACCGCGCGCGAGGCCACCTTGTCGAGCAGCGCCGTCATGTTCTCCGGGTCCTTCGGGCTCACGGCGATGCCTTCGACGCCCTTGGCGAGCAGGTCCTCGAGGATGCGCTTCTGCTCCTCGGCCGTGCCGTTCGGCGGCATGCGCACGAGTGCGTCGACGCCGAACTCGCTCCGGCCCGTCTCGACGCCGCACGACGCGATCGTCCAGAACTCGGCGACGCAGTTGGTCACGAACGCGAGCTTGGGCTTTCTCTGCGGCGCCGCGCCGTCCTGCTGGGCGAACAGTGGCGTCGCGAACGGCAGCGCGACGGAGAGCACGAGGTGGATCGAGCGGTGCATTGGTTGGGATCGGGTCTCTGGGCGGTCGAGGTCTGGCGGGGCCGGGTCAGCCGACGGTCATGCCGCCGTTCACGGCGATGTCCTGGCCCGTCGTGAACGCCGCGGCGTCGCTGGCGAGGAACGCGACGACGCCGCCGATGTCGCCGGGCACACCCCAGCGGCGCATCGGAATCTGGGCCTTGTAGCCGTCCTTGAGCGGTTTGGGGTCGTTGGCGTGGCGTTCGACGGGGATCCAGCCGGGCGACACCATGTTGACCGTGATGTTCCACGGCGCCAGCTCGCTGGCCATGCTGCGCGTCCAACCGGCCTGCGCACCCTTGGCCGCGACGTAGGGGGAGAAGTTCGGCACGCCGCGGCGGAACACCTCGCTGCCGATGTTGACGAAGCGGCCGAACCGGCGCTTCTTCATGCCCGGCAGCACCGCGCGCGCCAGCAGGAACGGCGACTTGACGAAGAAGTCGAGCATCTGCTGATGGAACGCCCAGTCGTACTGTTCGATCGGCTTCTGCGGCTGCGGCGGCGTCGCGTTGGCGACGACGACGTCGATCGAGCCGAGCTTCGCCTCGACCTCGGCGCAGAGCCTGAGCACCTGCTTCTCGTTGGTCACGTCGGCGCGCACGAGCACCCCCTCGAAGCCGCGATCCGTGAACTCGGCGAACGTCGCCTCGGCCGTCGCACGGTCGTTGGCGTAGTTGATGGCGACCTTGGCGCCCGCGGCGCCGAGCGCCAGCGCGATGGCCTTGCCGAGGCCCTTGCTGCTGCCGGTGACCAGCGCCACGCGACCGAGCAGCGTGAAGGGCCGCGGCTCACAGTCCAACGACGCGGACGAACGGGGCCGGGCAGCGGGGCGGAGCGTGGCGCTGGGGGTCTTCTTCATGCTCGAACGAGGGGGAGCCGTGCACGCTAGCGGGTTGTCGGCCCGACGGCGACCGTCTACAACGGAACGCGGCCGATGGCCCCCTCGTCGAGCACCCCCACCGTGGCCCTGCTGTGCTGCCTGCTGGCCGGCGCGCGGGGCCAGGACACGCAGGCCCCGGCGGCCTTCGACTTCGCGGCCCGGCGGGCGACGCACTGGGCCTGGCAGCCGCTGGCGAACGCGCGGCCGCCGGCCCTGCCCGAGCCCGCCGCTGCCGGCTGGCGCGGTCCGCGCGGCGGGCCCTGCGATCCCGTCGACCGTTTCGTGCTCGCCCGCCTGCAGCAGCGGGGACTCGGCCCGTCGCCGCCAGCGCCGCCCGAGGTGCTGCTGCGCCGCCTGTGGTTCGACCTCGTCGGGCTGCCGCCGCAGCCGGCCGCCGTCGCGCGCTTCTGCGCCGACCCGTCGGACGAGGCCTACGACCGCGAGGTCGACGAACTGCTCGCCTCGCCGCACTTCGGCGAGCGCTGGGCGCGCCACTGGCTGGACCTCGTCCGCTACGCCGAGACGCTCGGGCACGAGTTCGACTTCCCGCTGCCGAACGCCTGGCGCTACCGCGACTACGTGATCCGCGCGTTGAACGGCGACGTGCCGTTCAACCAGTTCGTGCGCGAGCACATCGCCGGCGACCTGCTGGCGAACCCGCGCCTCGACGCACGCGGCGACGACGAGAGCGTGCAGGCGACGGCCGCGTGGTGGTTCGTCGAACAAGCGCACTCGCCGGTCGACGCGCGCCAGCACCAGGCCAACCGCATCGACAACCAGATCGACGTGCTCGGCAAGGCCGTGCTCGGTCTGACCATCGCCTGCGCGCGCTGCCACGACCACAAGTTCGACGCGATCCGCACCGCCGACTACTACGGCCTCGTCGGCATCGTCGAGAGCTCGCGCTACGTGCAGGCGCCGATCCACGCGGTCGATGTGCGCGGCGCCGACTACGCGCGCGCACTCCACGCACAGCGCGACCTGGCCCGCGCGTGGGCCCGCGCCGCGGCCGCGTCGGATGCACGCTGGCAGCCGTTCGCCGACCTCGAGCCCGCCGCCTGGCGCAGCCGAGCCGGCTGGTGCGCGCGCGAAGCGGACCGCATCGTCGCCTCGGCCGACGGACCTCGCGGCGACTGGATCGTCACCAACGACGGCTTCGGCGACGCGCCGTGGTGCGGCCCCTGGTGTCCGGACCCGGCGGCCGAAGCGCCCGAGCTGTGCCTCCTGCCCGGCCCGTTCTGGCACAGCGGCGTCGCCGGCATTCGCCGCGAGGGTGTGCTGCAGACGCGCACCTTCGTGCTCGACGAACGCTACGTGCACGTGCGCGCCGCCGGCCGGCACGGCCGCATCCAGATCGTCGTCGACGGCCTGAACCTCGTGCGCGACCCGATCTACGGCGAACTGCACCGCGACGTCGACGCGGCCGACGCGGCCTGGCTCACGTTCGACACGGCCGCATGGCGCGGGCGCCGGGCCCACGTGCAGTGCACAGACCAGCGCGCCCGGGACCTCGCGCACACCGACGAGGGGCCCGCACCCGACGACGCGTGGATTGCGGTGCAGGCGGTGCTGCTGTCGCCGCACGCGACGCCACCGCCCGTGGCACCCCGGACCGCGCCGCCGCAGCCCGCGTGGCCCGCGCTGCCCGGGGCCGTGCGCGCGGCGCTGGCCGCGGTGCAGGCGAGCGCGGCGCGGCTGCCGGTGTCGCCGACCGTGCCGAGCCTCGGCGATGCCCCGGGCAGCGACGAACACGTGTTCGTGCGCGGCGATCCGCGCCAGCCCGGTGCGCTCGCCCCGCGGCGCTTCCTCGAGGCGCTGGCCGGCCCGGCCCCGCTCGCCACCGGCCCCGGCAGCGGCCGCCTCGCGCTCGCCGCTGCGGTGCTCGCCGACGACGACCCGCTGCCGGCGCGCGTGTTCGTCAATCGCTGCTGGCACCACCTGTTCGGCCGCGGCCTCGTGCGCAGCGTCGACAACTTCGGCGCGCTCGGCGACGCGCCGTCGCACCCGGAACTGCTCGACTGGCTCGCGCGCGACTTCGAGGCGAACGGCTGGTCGTGCAAGCACGTGCTGCGGCGGCTCGTGCGCACACGCACCTACCGGCAGGACAGCCGCGAGTGCAGCGCGGCCCACGACGTCGACCCCGACAACGTGCTGCTGCACCGCCAGAACGTGCGCCGCCTCGAGGCCGAGGCCGTGCGCGACAGCCTGCTCGCTGTCGCCGGCCGCCTCGACCCGACGCTGTTCGGGCCGCCCGTGCCGATCCCGCTCGACGAGCAACCGCACGCGCGCGGCAAGCCGAAGCAATCGGGTCCGCTCGACGGCGACGGTCGCCGCAGCATCTACCTCGCCGTGCAGCGCAACTTCCTGTCGCCGATGCTGCTCGCGTTCGACATGCCGGCGCCGTTCGCGACGGTCGGCGCGCGCAACGTCTCGAACGTGCCGGACCAGGCGCTGGCGCTCGCCAACGATCCGTTCGTGCAGGCGATGTGCAGCCGCTTCGCCGAACGCGTGCGCGACTCGGCGAACGACCTCGCCGGGCGTCTCGCGCTCGCCTACACGATCGCGTTCGCGCGCGCGCCCTCGCCCGACGAAGCGGCGTGCTGCGAACGGTTCCTCGACGACGCGGCCGCGATGCACGGGACCCGGCCCGCGGACCATGCACCGTGGGCGGACCTGCTGCACGCGCTCGTCAACACCAGCGAGTTCACGTTCCTGCGATGATGCACCGCATCCCGGCACCGCTGCCCTCCCGCCGCGCGCTGCTGCGCGCCGCGTGGAACGGCTTCGCCACGCTGCCGC
>DASUFY010000084.1:0-30817 GCA_036274315.1 Planctomycetota bacterium
TCGCGATGTCCTGCAGCATCGCCTTGCGGCGATCGCCGTAGCCGGGGGCCTTGACGGCACAGACCTTGACGACGCCGCGCAGCTTGTTGACGACGAGCGTCGCCAGCGCTTCGCCCTCGATGTCCTCGGCGATGATGAGCAACGGCTTGTTGCTCTCCTTGAGTTTCTCGAGCAGCGGCAGCATCGGCCGCACGTTGGACAGCTTGTCCTCGTGCACGAGCACGTAGCAGTCGCGCAGGTCGACCGTCATGTCCTCGGCGTTGGTGACGAAGTGCGGCGACAGGTAGCCGCGGTCGAACTGCATGCCTTCGACGACCTTGATCTCGGTCTCGAGGCTCTTGCCCTCTTCGACGGTGATGACGCCGTCCTGGCCGACCTTCTTCATCGCCTCGGCGATGATGCGCCCGATCTCGGGGTCGTTGTTCGCAGCGATGGCGGCGACCTGCATGATCGCCTTCTGGTCGTTGCCGGGCACCGTCTTCTTCATGCGCTGCAGCTCTTCGACGATCGCCGCGCTGGCGTTGCGGATGCCCTTGATCAGTTCGGCGTGGTTGGCGCCGGCCGTCAGGTAGCGCATGCCCTCTTCGCAGATCGCCTGGGCCAGCAGCGTCGCGGTCGTCGTGCCGTCGCCCGCGGTGTCGGACGTCTTGCTCGCCGCTTCCTTGACGAGCTTGGCGCCCATGTTCTCGTAGCGGTCCTCGAGTTCGATCTCTTCGGCGACCGTCACGCCGTCCTTCGTCACGGTGGGGCCGCCCCAGCCCTTGTCGAGCACGGCGTTGCGGCCGCGGGGGCCCAGGGTGGAGACGACGGCCTTTGCCAGTTTGGTGACACCGCGCAGCACGGCTTCGCGGGCGTCGTTTTCGAAAACGAGTTGTTTGACCATCACAACCTCGGCAGGGAATCTGGATACTTCGGGGGTGGCGCGCGAGCCGCCTCGTCGAGGCTGCTTCGTGCGGAGTGCCGCCGCACCGATCCGGTGCGGCCGGGCGAACGGGCGCGGCCGTTAGCAAACGTGGTGCCGGTAGCTGGACAGGTGCGGATCCAAGTGAGTCAAGAGCATGCAAAGCACGGTTGACATGGTGGTTATGTGTTCCCCTGCGGAGCCGGCCACGGCCCTGCGACGGGCCGCGGTGAGCCATTCTGGCAGGCCTGCTCGCGGCCGTCGGCGCACTGGACGCCATTCTGGCATGCTGCGCGTGGCGTGCGCTTGCCTCGGAATCGCGGGGCTCGCGGCGGCGCAGGCGACGCCGTTCGAGGTCGCGCGGCGGGACGGCAGGGTGCTGGCCGCGACGGAGGTCCGCGGCGACCCCGACCATGGCTGGCTCGTGACCGTGCAGGGCAAGGCACAGCCCGTGCCCGCGAGCGAACTGCTGCTCGTGCTCGCGGCGCCCGTACACGAGGCGGAGCTGGCGTCGGTGCACCTCGCCGGCGGCGACGTGCTGCGCGGTGCGCTGGTCGGCGGCGACGCCGCCGGCGACCGGCTCGAACTGCTGTCGCCGGTGCTCGGTCGCGTCGTCGTGCGCGTCGACCGCGTCGCGGCCCTGGCAGCGCCCGGCTGCGTGCGCCCGTTGTTGCTGCGCCTGCCCGACGGCGTGCAGGAAGGGCTCTTCGTGCGCGCCGCCATCGGCTACGACCTCGTCGCGGGCACGCTGCACCAGTTCGGCGAGCAGGGGGTGCGCTTCCAGCCCGATGGCGCGGCTGCGCCGCGATGGTACAGTCCGCGCGACTTCGTCGCGCTGCGCATCGCGGACGCGGCCAGGCGCGGTGCCGCGGCGCCCGTGCAGCTGCTGACGCGCGCCGGCGATCGCATCGGCGTGACCGTCACGCGCATCGATGCGAGCACCATGACCTGTGAACTCGAGGGCGGGGCGGTCGTGCAGCTGCGGCTGGCCGACCTCGCCTGTGCGTCGTTCGCCGGGTCGGGCACGTTCTTGTCCGATCTGGAGCCGAGTGAAGTCGTCGAGAGCGGCTTCGGCGGCGAGGCCGTGTATGCGTGGCAGCGCGACCGCGCGGCCACCGGTGGTGCGCTGGCCGTGGCCGGTCGTGCCCACGGCAGGGGCCTCGGCGTGCACAGCCGGAGTCGCCTCTCGTTCACGGCACCCGAAGGCAGCGCCAGCTTCTGGACGCGCATCGGCATCGACGACACGGCGGCGGCGCTGCGGCCGCAGGCCAACGCCGATGTGCGCGTGCTGAAGAACGGCAAGCTCGTGTTCGAAGAGAACGGGCTCGAACCGGGTCGCGCGCCGCGCGACACCGGGTTGATACCGGTGCAGGCCGGCGACACGTTGACGCTGGAGGTGGACTTCGGACGCGGCCGCGAACTCGGCGACCGCGTCGACTGGTTGTCGCCGATCTTCCTGACGTCGGCAGGACGCCGGCCTTGAGCCTCGCCTTCGGCGTGGTCATGGCGGCGGCGGTGGGGCTGTCGTTCGTGCGCACGGCGCCGGCCGCGGCGCGCGCCGCCGCCTGGGTGGTCGTGCTCGGCTTCCTGGCAGTCGCGCTGGATCCGCGCGAGGTCGCGTTCTTCGAATGCGCGCCGCGCACGGGCCAGGTCGTGCTCGACGGTGCCGACGCGACCGAGGTGCGCAGCGAAGCGCTGGCGGCGGCGGCAGCGGCGGGCCCGCGATCGCGGGATCTCACGCTGACCTGGTCCGGGCGGCTCGGCGACGCGGTCGGCACCGGCCCGCTCGGTGCCGTCGCGCAGCTGCCGTTCGCCGCGCTGCCGCTGCAGCCCGAAGCGATCCAGGTGCGCGCACTGGGCGAGGCGTCGGTTGGACGTCCGGTCTCGCTGCGACTCGAGGCGCCGCCGCTGGCCGAGCCGGTCGACGCCGAACTCTCGGTGCACTTCGGCACCGGCGAGGTCCTGCGCCAACAGGTCCGTCTCGGCGTCTCGCCGCCACCCGAGGTCCCGTTCACCGCGGCTCTGGCCGGCCTGCACCGTGTCGAACTCGCGATCACCGTGGCCGGACACCGGCTCGTCTGCAGCGGCGGGCTCGACGTGGTCGCGGCGCCGCGCGTGCTCGTGCTCGAGCCCAGTGGTGTCGCCGCCGCGGCACTGCGCGCCCAGGGTGTTGCCGTCGACGAGGCCCGGAGCCTGCCCGACGACTGGCGCACGCGGCGGGCGCTCGTGATCGGACAGTCGCTGCCCGTCGACGCGCAACAGGCCATCGTCGCGGCCGTGATCGACGGCATGGGGGCCTTCGTGTTGGCGCCGGGCTTCGCGGGCCAGGAGGAACCGCTGCGCGCGCTGTTGCCCGTGCGGCCCTTGCCGCCCGCGCCGGATGGCAACGGCGCCGGCGCCGGGCCCGGCGAGCCGGCCGACCCACGGGTCGCGCCTCCGGGCGAGCCGTCCCCACCGCCGCCTCGCGACGAGCGGCCGCCGCGCGGCGACTCGACCGGCGCGTCCCCGGTGGCCAGCGAACCGATCGAGGTCGACAAGCGCGCGATCGCGATGGTCCTCGTCGTCGACCGCTCGGGCAGCATGGGCAACACGCTGCCGAACGGCCACACGAAGATGAGCTACGCCAAGACCAGTGCGCTGCGCACGGCGATGGCGCTCGGCGAGGGAGACCAGGTCGCGATCGTCACGTTCGGCGACAAGGACGCGGGGCGGGTCGAGCTGCCGATGACGCCGGCGACCGACCTCGCTGCCGTGCGCGCCGGCGTCACGGCGCTGGCGCACGCGCCCGAACGCACGTTCCTGCTGGCCGGTCTGCGCCTCGCCAACGACCTGCTCGCTGCCACCAAGGCTGCGGTCAAGCACGTCGTCGTCGTCACCGACGGGGAGTTCGACCCCTCGGAGTCGATGGCCCTGCGCAGTCTCGCGAACCGGATGCGAACGCAGGGCAAGCAGACCGTGTCGATGGTGTCGATCGTCGATCGGTTCACGGCGCCGGAGTTCCGCCGCGAGGCGGAGTTGTTGACGCGCGACGGTGGGGGTCAGTTCTTGCCGATCGACGATCCTTCGTCGGTGCCCGTGCTCGTCAGTGCCGAGGTGACGCGCGCGCTGCAGCGTGTGGGACGCGAGCCGCGCGACGCGAGCCGGAACGAGCCGACGCCTCCCGACGAACCGCGACCGCAGCCCAAGCCCCCCGAACCCGAACCGCCGCGGCCCGACCCTTCGCCGGCTCCGCCGGCGCCGCAACGCCTCGTCGTGCGCGCGGTCGCGGAGTCCACGCTGCTGCTGCCGCGGCCCGACGACGCTTGGCCGACCCTCGGCGCCGCGGTGGCCGGCACCGCACCGCTCGACGCACACGTGCTGCTCGTCGCCGGGGACCAGGGTTGGCCGCTGCTCGCGTTCGGCAATCGCGGGCTCGGTCGCGTCGGTGCGTTCGCCGCGGACCTGTTCGGCCCGGCCGGCCTCGAATTCCGCACGTCCGACTCGTTCCCGGCGCGCCTCGCGGCCTGGGTGCAATCCGTGCTCCCGGCGCAGGCCGTGCGCCTGCCCGAAGCACTGCTGCACGAGTACAAGCTGCAGCCGCCCGCGCCGACGCCCGACGACGTGGCGCGGCTCCTTGCCATGACGGGCACGGCACCCGTGCTGGCCGGCGCATCGGGTTCGGCGCCGCTGCCGTCGATCGCACGTTCGGTCGTTTCGCTGGCCGGGCCGTGGGCCCTGTGGCTCGTGCTGTCGCTGGTGGGGCTCGCGCTCTGTGAGCGGTATGCGGGCCTCTGGGCCTGGCGACGCGGTGCTGGACCGCAATGAAGCGACGAAGCCCTGCGCCGTCGTGCGCACCGACCGACGGCGTCGTCGCAGTCGTCGGGTCGTCGGATGCCGGCGCGGAAACCCGGAGCGAAAGCGGATAGCCTGCGTCCTCGTTCCTGCCTGCCACCCGGCGCGGTCGGGTCCGGGCGCACAGGGCACTGCGGAGATCATGACATGACCGTCGAAACCCGGCTCGAAGCCCAGGACCGCATCCTTCTGGTCCAGGTCAGCGGCAAGCTGACGCGCGAGGACTACGCCAGGTTCGTGCCCGTCGTCGACGCGCAGATCGAACTGCGCGAGAGGGTGTGCATCCTGTTCGAGATGCGCGACTTCCACGGTTGGACGGCCGGCGCGTTGTGGAGCGACCTCACGTTCGGCATCAAGCACTTCACGAGCATCCACCGCATCGCCATCGTCGGCGAGAAGTCGTGGCAGAAGGGACTCGCGATGTTCTGCAAGCCGTTCACGATGGCGCGCATCCGCTACTTCGACGCCGAACGGATCGAGGCTGCGCGCGAGTGGCTCGGCGAGGAGCTGGGCCGCCCCGCGAACGGCAGGCCGTTCGAGTTCTCGACCGCGCCCGAGCCCATCGCCGCACTGCTGCGCAAGATGGACCTTCGCGACGGAATCGAGCGCGAGAAGGCGCGCCACGAACTCGTCGCGATGGGTTCTGCGGCCACCGCGCACCTGTTGCGCGCGGCCCAGGGCGGGCAACTGCAGCTGCGCCTGGAGTCGACCAGGGCGCTCGCGGTGATCGCCGATCCCGCGACTGCCGAGGCGCTCGCCGCGCTGTTCGACGATGCGTCCGAGATCGGTTGGGCGGCTGCCGACGGCCTGCAGAAGATGGGAGTCGTGGGCGCGAAGGCGGTGCTGCAACAGATCGTTCACAATCCGCGTTCGCTCGGTGTTCGCGTCTCGGCGCACCACGCGCTGCGCGGCATGCAGGGCCCGGAACTGCGCGAGGCGGTCGCGCCGGTGATCGCGGCGCTGACCGACAGCGCTCCCGTCGACCAGGCGCCCGTGGCGGCCCTCGCTGCGCTCGGCAAGCTGCGCTGAATCGCCGCGCGTGCGCGCTCGCACCTGCGGCGGCGGTGTCTAAGATGCCGCGCGATGCCACCGCCCGCCCCCGACCCGGCCGACGCCGTGCGCGCCGCGAACGCGCGCTACTGGGCCCGCGTCGTACGACTCACGCTCGCGCTCCTCGTCGTCTGGGCGGCCGCCGGCCTCGGCTGCGGCGTGCTTCTGGCGGATTGGCTGAACCAGTGGCAGCTCGGCGGCTTCCCGCTCGGGTTCTGGTTCGCGCAGCAGGGTTCGATCCTCGTCTTCCTGGTCTCGATCCTGGTCTACGCGCTGGTCATGGCACGCTTCGATCGACAGCACGCGCGGGAGTTGGCGCAGCTGCAGGGAGCGGCGCGCCCGTGAGCGTGCAGGCCTGGACGTTCCTGTTCGTCGGCCTGTCGTTCAGCCTCTATCTGGGCATCGCCTGGCGCACGCGGGTGCGCGACACGCAGGGCTTCTACGTCGCGGGCCGCGGCGTGCCGGCGGTGGCGAACGGCATGGCGACGGCGGCCGACTGGATGTCGGCTGCGTCGTTCCTGTCGATGGCCGGGTTGATCTCGACGCTCGGCTACGCGGGCGGCGTCTACCTGATGGGATGGACGGGTGGCTTCGTGCTGCTCGCGCTGCTGCTGGCGCCCTACCTGCGCAAGTTCGGCCACTACACGGTGCCCGACTTCGTCGGCGATCGCTTCGAATCGGCGCCGGCGCGGCTCGTCGCGTTGCTGTGCGCGCTGTTCATCAGCTTCACCTACGTCGCGGGCCAGATGCGCGGCGTGGGCATCGTCTTCGCGCGCTTCCTCGAGGTCGACGTCAGCGTCGGGGTCGGCATCGGCATGGCGCTGGTCTTCGTCTACGCGACGCTCGGTGGCATGAAGGGCATCACCTGGACGCAGGTGGCGCAGTACTGGGTGCTGATCGCCGCCTTCGTGATCCCGGCCGTGGCCATCAGCCTGAAGTTGACCGGGCAGCCGCTGCCGCAGGTCGGCATGGGCAGTACGTTGACGGCCACCGGCACGTCGCTGCTGCAGAAGCTGAACCAGATCCACGGCGAGCTCGGCTTCGCCAGCTACACGAACGCGTTCGAGGGCAGGTGGGACCGCGTCAACGTGTTCTGCACCGCGCTCGCGCTCATGGTCGGCACGGCGGGTCTGCCGCACGTGATCGTGCGCTTCTACACGGTGAAGAACGTGCGCGCCGCGCGCTGGTCCGGCTTCTGGGCGCTGTTCTTCATCGCCATGCTCTACCTGACCGCGCCGGCGGTGGCGGCCTTCGCGCGCTACTACGTGTTCGACAGCCTGCAGGGCAAGACGCAGGCCGAGCTGCCGTCGTGGTACCGCACCTGGGAGAAGACGGGGCTCGTCGCCTGGCTCGACGACGGCGACGGCAGGCTCGCCTACCGCGGCCCGCAGCAGGCGGCGCAGAACGAGGTGTTCCGCATCGGCGCGTTGCCGGTCGGCGAGTTCGCGACGATCCGTGCCGAGCATCAACAGTGGCTCGCGACGAATCACGCCGAGGGTCGTGACGGTCGCGCCGTGCTCGCCCAGAAGGGGCTCGCGGGCCCCGACGCCGACATCCTGGTCCTGGCGACCCCGGAGATGGCGCAGCTCGCGGCGTGGATCATCGCGCTCGTCGCGGCCGGTGGCCTCGCGGCGGCGCTGTCGACGGCCTCGGGCCTGCTGCTCGTCATCAGCAGCAGCGTCGCGCACGATCTCTACTACCGCATGCTGCGGCCGCAGGCGACCGAGGCCCAGCGCCTGGTCCTGTCGCGCACGACGATCGGCATCGCCGTCGTCGTCGCGGGCGTGTTCGGCATCTTCCCGCCGGGCTTCGTCTCCGAGGTGGTCGCGTTCGCGTTCGGGCTCGCGGCGTCGTCGTTCTTCCCCGTGCTCGTGCTCGGCATCTTCTCGGCCCGCGTGGGCGCCGCGCCGGCCGTGGCCGGCATGCTGGTCGGCATCGGCTTCACGGCCACCTACATCCTCGGCACCGTGTACTTCGGTTGGACGCGCTGGTGCTTCGGCATCGGGCCGCAGGGCATCGGTGCCGTCGGCATGGTCCTGAACTTCGCGGTCGCGCTCGCGCTGACGCCGTGGTGTCGCGCGCCGTCGGCGCAGGCGCAGGCGATGGTCGCCGGCATCCGCGAACCCGAGGGCGCCGGTCCGGGCGTCGACATCGACGCGGCGCCCGAGCACTGAATCGCACCGGCCGCCGCTTCAGCCGCCCGAGCGCGGCTGGTTCTTCTGCAGCGCCGCCTCGATCCAGGCCCGCCACGGCTGCTCGAGCGTCTCGACCTTGCGGCCGATCAGCTTGTCGAGCGCCGAGCTGCTCTCGCCCTTGCCGGTGCGCAGCGCCTCGAACAGGAACTCGAGGAAGCCCTCGCGCAGCTTCGGCTGCCGGTCCGGGTCGAGCAGGTAGGCGACGAAGAGGTGGGCCGAGGCCTGGTCGAACGGCGTGTCGTCGGCGACCGTGACGAAGTACTGCCGGGCCTGCCGGTGCGTGAGGATGTCGAGGCCGTAACGGTGTTCGCCGAGCACGAGCGCACCTTCGTGCGCCGGCAGCCGCCACGGCCCGGCCCGGGCGCGGCCCGGTTCGCCCGCGAAGCAGTGTTCGACGAACTGGCCGAGACCGACTTCGGCCCAGGCGCACAGCCGCTCCTTGGCCGTCGGGAACGGGGGGTCCGCGGCGAGCGTGCGGTAGAGCAGGTGCTGCGTGGCGACCTCGAACAGCCGCGTCGCGCGTCCGGCCGCGGCGTCCTCGAAGAACGTGTAGCTCGTCGATTGCTCGAGGTTCTCGACGCGCGGCCGGAAGTACGGCTGCACGATGCTGCTCCAGGGCGGGAACTCGCGGCGGCTGCGCCAGACCTGCACGGGCATCTTGGGCGAGACCACCTCGCGCAGCCGCAGCGCTTCGCCGAACGTGTCGAACCACCACACGTACAGGCGCTCGAGATCGAACGCCGTGTCGATCGCGCGGCGCAGCCCGCCGTTCGTCTGCACGACGAAGTGTTCGCTCTCGAGCAGCAGTGGGTGGCCCCAATCGGCGCAGTACGCTTCATGGTCGGCCAACGTGAACCACTGGTCCCGGCGCGGCCACAACCACTCCTTGCCGCGCCGCCGGTGTCCCAACAGGGCACGCGCCGGTTCGTGCTCGGGGTCGTGCAGCACCACGTCCATCGCCTGCAGCTGTGCGAGCGCCACGAGGCCGTGGCGCTGCGCCCAGTCGGCCAGGTACCAGCGATGGTGGGCGTTGTCCGGCAACCGGTCGTGCCGCGCGAAGAACTCGCGCATGCGTTCGCGCAGCGAGTCGATGGTGGCGACGCGCGAACGCGGCACGCGCAGGCGCTGGTTGCCTTGCAGCAGGGTCACCTCGTCGGCTTCGAAGCGTTCGTAGACGCGGCCGCGCACCTCCTGCCCGTTGGTCAGCGTCACGACGTCGCGCAGGTCGTCCTGCCCGGGCAGCCGCGTCGGGCCCCACAGCAGCGCGGCCGCCGTGAGCGCCGGCAAGAGCCGCAGCAGCCGTCGCGTCGTCCGTCGGGTGCCCATGTCAGGTAGCTAGTGACGGCTCCGGCGCGGGTCACCACTGGCAAGCCCGATCGCGGGAACCCGCCGCCGCGGTTGTTAGCATACGCGGGTGCTCCGGACCCTGTTCGTCGTGATCGCCACCGGCGCGTGCCTCGTCGCCCAGCGGCAAGCTCCGGGCACGATCGTCGAAGGTGAGGTTGGACTCGACCTCAACTACGCCGTCACGAGCAAGGCGCCCGACTTCTGGGGCGCGGTGCTCGTGGCGGTCGAGGGCCGGATCCTGCTGGCCAAGGGCTATGGCCTGGCCGATCGCCAGAAGGTGCCGATCGGTCCGCAGAGCCTGTTCGACCTCGGCGGTGCCAGCCAGCAGGTGACGCTGCTGGCCGCGCTGCGGCTCGTCGCCGACAAGAAGCTCCGCCTCGAGGAGTCGGTCGGCAAGTACGTCGAGGACTGGCCGGCGGACCGCGCGGACGTGACCGTGGCGAGCCTGGTGCGCCACACCTCGGGTCTGCCCCCGGAGGCGAAGTGGGAGGGAAGCGCGGCCAGGCTCAGTCGCACGGCGCTGCAGACCATCGGCCGCACGGCGCTGCTCGGCCGGCCCGGCGAGGTCGAGCGCTACTCGGGCGTCAACGCGAGCCTGCTCGCCCTCGTCATGGAGGAGGCCACGCACCAGCACTTCGATCGCCTGCTGACCGACCGCGTGACGAGACCGTTCGGCATGGGCACCGCGGTGCTCTGCAACGGCAGGCCGGACCAGAAGCTCGTCACGTATCGGCGGTCGCCCGCCAACGAACGTGGTGAGCCCGCGACGCAGTTCGACCTGAACTGGGCCCACCGCGGCGCGCGCGGCTTGCTGGCGTCGGTGCTCGACGTGCACGCCATGTTGAGCGGCCTCGCCGGCGGCAGGCTGCTGCCGGCCGAACTGCTCGACCAGCTGTGGAGTCCGTTGGCGAGCGGCGGCGCCTACGCGGTGCTGCCCGTGCCCCTCAACGGCGAGACCTACGTCAACGTGCGCGGCCAGTGTGGCGGCTACCGCGCGCACTGGTTCGTGCACCGCAGCTCGCAGAGCTGGGCGATCGTGCTGACCGACGACCAGGGTCCCGTCGACGAACTCGAAGGCGCGCTGCTGGCCCAGATCGGCAAGCTGCGTGCGGCCGCAAGCCCGGTCGCGAGTGGCGAACCCGCGCCGAGCAAGACCGAGCCCGGCGCCAGTGCTGCGCCCGAACCGGCGGCGCTCGGGACGGGACCGCCGTGGCCGCAGGCGGCGGCCGATCGCTTCGTGGGCACGTTCGTGCTGCCGCGCGGCGGCGGCACGCTCTCGATCGAGCGTGAGGGCAAGGCGCTGCGTCTCGCGGCCGCGGGCCTGCAGGCTTCGGCGCGGCTCGCCGAGGGGCGCTGGCCGCCGCCGAACGAAGCGCGTCTGCGTCAGGCCGAGGACCTCGGCCTGAGTCTGCTCGGCCGGCTGCTCGCCGACGAACCGGCGGTCGATGCCGAGGGCTTCGGCGACGCCGCCGCGGGCGCGGCCGCGCGCCAGCTCGTGCGCACGTGGCAGGCCGAACACGGAGGCGCGGCGCGCGCGTCGTACATCGGCACGCGGCTCGAGGGTGCCGGCGAGAGCTGGTTCCGGCTCGTCGGCAAGGATGCGCAGCTCGTGTTGCGCGCGCCATGGCACGACGAACGACGCTGGCAGCGCTGCGTCGCAGCGACCGAGCCGGCGCCGTTCGCCGTCTGGCTCGAGTTCGTGCAGCCCGACTGCGCCGTCGCGCGATCGGCGACCGGCGGCCTGTTCTCGTTCACGATCGAGGGCGAAGGGGACACGCGCCGGCTCGTGTTCGAGGATCAGTCGTTCGGCGGCGACGGCCTGCTCGAGTGCGAGCTGGCGCCGCCGGGTCGGTGACCTGAGCCACGCCGCCTCTCGGGCGGGGTGCCGGAAAGAGACGTCGCAGCGGGCTGGATGCGTCGCCTTGCCCGTGGCGGTTGCCCGCGTTGCGACGGCTCCCAGGAGACCTGAGCCACGCCGCCTCTGGGGCGGGGTGGCTCGGCTCACAGCGACGACAGGAACGCGACGAGCGCGCGCTGGTCCTCGTCCGAGAGGTCGAGGGTGTGCACGCGGGCATCGAGCTGTGCGTTGGCGTGGCCACCGTCGCGATAGAACGCGACGACGTCGGCGAGCGTCGCCAACGAGCCGTCGTGCATGTAGGGCGCCGTGAAGCGCACGGCGCGCAGCGTCGGCGTCTTCCACTTGCCGGTGTCGGCCGGGTCCTTCGTCACCGCGGCCCGGCCGGCTTCCGCGATGCCGTCGCGCACGCCGATCCCGGTGTTGTGGAACCGGTCGTCGGTGAACAACGGTGGCGTGTGGCACTGCCAGCACCCGCCCTTGCTCTCGAAGATCCACTGTCCGGTGCGTTCGGGCGTCGTCATCGCGTCGACCTTGCCGCGCACGAAGCGGTCGTACGGAGCGTCGCCCGCGACGATGCCGCGCACGAACGTCGCGAGCGCGCGTTGCAACGTCTCGGCGGACGGCGCGGCGGCGAACGTGTCGGCGAACAGGCGGCGGTACCCGGCGTCGGCCTGCAGGCGCTCGAGCGCGCTGGCCAGCGGCAGGTTCATCTCGTTGGCGTCGGCGATCGGCTCCAGCACGAAGGCCTCGAGACTCGGCGAGGCGCCGTTCCAGCGCTGCAGCGTGCCGTAGCCGCGGTTCCACAGCGCGGGCGCGTGCAGCTTCGCGCGCCGGCCCTCGACGCCGGCCGGCAGCGGTTCGCGGCTCGCGAAGCCCGTTGCGGCGGGATGGCAGCTCGAGCACGAGATCGAACGGTCGCTGCTGAGGATCCGGTCGGCGAACAGGCGGCGGCCGAGCTCGAACATGGGCTCGGTCGCCGTGTAGCCGGCCGGCGCGGGCATCGGCGGCAGACCCGGGGGCGGCGTCTGCAGGAACGCGAACGAGGGCTGCGGTGGCAGCTCGTCGCGTTGGGCCGCGAGTGCTGAGCCGAGGCAGAGGGTCGTGAGCAGCACGCGGAGCATCGGCGCAGGATACCGCGCGCCGGCCGACCCTACTCGGTGCGGAACGTCAACAGCATGCGCGAGCTGTAGGTCTGTCCCGGATCGAGGATCGTGTTCGGGAAGTTCGGGTGGTTGACGCTGTCCGGGAAGTGCTGGGGTTCGAGACAGACGGCGCTGTGTTTGGCGTAGGTCGCCCCGCGCTTGCCGGCCTGGCCGTGCAGGTAGTTGCCCGAGTAGAACTGCAGGCCCGGCTCGGTCGTGGCGAGCGTCAGCGATCGGCCGCTCGCGGTGTGCGCGAGCCGCGCCACGGGCCGCAGTTCGCTCGCGCCGCGCAACACGTAGTTGTGGTCGTAGCCCAGCGCCGGCGTCTTCTCGAGCTGGTCCATGTACAGCCAGATCGGCCGCTGCTCGCGGAAGTCGAGCGGCGTGCCGGCGACGGGCGCGATCGCTCCGGTCGGAATCAACGTGTCGTCGGTCGGCGTGTACGACGGCGCGTCGATCCAGAGCGTGTGGTCGAGCACGGTCGGCGCGCCGGCCCCGGCGAGGTTCCAGTAGGCGTGGTTCGTGAGATTGACGGGCGTGCGGTGGTCGGTCGTCGCCTCGAAGTCGATCTCGAGCCCGGGGCCTTGCACGACGCGATAGGTCACGGCGACCTGCAGGTTGCCCGGATAGCCCTCCTCGCCGTCGCGGCTCAGGTAGGTGAACCGCACCGACGGACCGCGGGAACCGTTGCCGGCTTCGCCGTGCCAGTGCACCTTGTCGAAGCTGCGCACGGCGCCGCCGTGCAGGTGGTTGGGCCCGTTGTTGGTGGCCAGCACGTAGGTGTAGCCGTCGAGCGTGAACTCGCCGTTGCGGATGCGGTTGCAGACGCGGCCGGCCGTGCAGCCGAAGTACTGGTTGTCGTCGGACTCGTAGCCGCTGACGTCGTCGAAGCCGAGCACGATGTCGCCGAGGAAGCCGGCTCGGTCGGGCGTGCGCACCGCGACCAGCGTCGCCCCGTGGTCGGTGACGTCGACCTCGATGCCGTGGCCGCGCAGCGTCCACAGCGTGGCGGGCGGACCGTGCTTGGCGAAGCCGAAGGGGCGCGACGAGACGTCGCGCGCGGATCTGTCCGGGGAGCCCGTGGCCGTGTCGGTGTTCATCGAAGAGCAAGCGCCGAGCAGCGCCATGGCGAGGAGGGGAGCGAAGGCGTTCATGGGCGCGAGCAGGCTACTGCGCGCGTTCGAGACAAGCCACGGCCTCGACGTGGCAGGTCTGCGGGAACATGTCGATCGGCTGCACCGAGCGCGTGCGGAACCCGGCCGCCGCGAGGGCCCGCAGGTCGCGCTGCAGCGCCTGCGGCTCGCACGAGACGTAGGCCAACCGCCGCGGGCGCAGCTGCCGCAGCTCTTCGATCACGGCGGGGCCGAGGCCGGAACGCGGCGGGTCCATGGCGACCAGGTGCGGTCGCGGCAGGTCGCCGCGGCGACAGGCCGCGAGCCAGCTGTCGGCGTGGCCCGACCGCCACGCGACGTTGCGCACGCCGTTGTGGCGCGCCGACGCCTGCGCGTCGTCGATCGCGGTGCGGCTCAGTTCGACGCCGAGCGCGCTGCGGGCAGTGCGCGCCAGCGCGAGCGTCAGCAGGCCGCCGCCGCAGTAGAGGTCGGCGACGTCGAGCTCGCGCGTCGGGGCGAGCCACTGCGTGCACAGGCGGATCAGGTGTTGGGCGCCGTGCGGCGAGGTCTGGAAGAACGCGTTCGGCGACAGCAGGTAGGTCGCGCCGGCGAGCTGTTCCGCGATGCGCGGTGGGCCGGAGACGACCGTCGTGTCGGGTCCGAGCAGCCGCGAGAACTCGCCGTCGTTGCCGTTGACGCTGATCGTCGTGGCACCGCTGTCGTGCAGGTCGTCGAGCAGGCGCTCGAGGCCCGGGATGTGCGCGGCGCGCGCGACGAGCAGCAGGTGGGCATGACCCGTCGTCGTCGTTCGCACGAGCACGCTGCGCAGCAGTGCATGCGGTGCGAAGTCGGGGTCCCAGGCGCCGTGCGGCAGTTCGTGCAGCAGCGCGACCGCGCGCATCGCGAGCGCCCACGCGCGCGGTTCGCTCGCGGGGCACTCGTGCACGGCGACGAGCTCGGGGCTGCGCAGGCGATGGAAGCAGGCCTCGAGCCGATCGTCGGGCGTGTTGCGCAGGTGCACGACGACCTTGTGGCGCTGGCCGAACGGGGACGCGGCGGGGATCGGCGGCGCGACGGTGGGGGCGTCGTCGCCGAGCGCGAACGACACCGCGCGCTGCAACCGCATCTGCTTGTCGGCGAGCTGTGCCGCGTAGGCCTGGTGCTGGCGGTGGCAACCGCCGCAGGCGAGGAAGTGCGCGCAGCGCGCGGCGACGCGTTCGGGTGCGGCCCTCTGCACGGCCAGCAGCTCGGCGCGACCGAACTTGCGCGCCGCGGACGTGATGCGCACAGAGGCTCGTTCGCCGGGCAGCACACCTGGCACGAAGACGACGTACCTGCCGATGTGGCCGATGCCGTCCGGTCCGTCGCCGAGGCCGTCGACCTCGAGTTCGATGCGGTCGCCGCGTTCGACCGGCACGGCACGTGGGTTGGCGGGGCTCATGCTGCGGCCGGCAGTCTACGCACCGCTGCGAGCGGAACTCAGCGCGGAATGGCGCCGTCGCGCGCGATGCCACAGCGCTGCTTGTTCGGCACGAGCGGCGCGACGAACAGACCGACGAAGCACCCGACCAGGACCGCCGCGGGCCAGGCGAGCAGCAGTTGCAGGGCGAGGCCGATGCCGCCGCAGAGGATCACGACCGCGATCCGTCTCCAGGAATTGAGGGCTCAGAGCATGGGTCGTCGGTTCTGGGATCCGTGGTTCTGGGTTCGCGGTTCTGGTCGATGCGCAGCAGGTGCGCCGCGCGTGCGGGTCGCATGTAGTGTACGCGAGCAGGCGAGACCAGGGCGCAGGGCTGCTGCGGTCTGCGGCAGGCGGCGGTGGGCGTTCGCGGCCGGGCGAGGGCGCGTGGCTCAGTCGTGTGACCCAGCGGTGGGGCCATGGTGCTGCAACTCCGACGACTGCGTGGCGAGCGGCAACAGGAACCAGAACGTGCTGCCCTGATTCGGCGCGCTGTCGACGCCGATGCGGCCACCGTGCAGTCCGATCAGGTCCCGGCACAGGCTGAGGCCGAGGCCGAGGCCGCCCTTGTCCCTCGCGTCGCTTTCGGCGACCTGGTAGAGGCGCTCGAACAGGCGCGGCAGGTGCTCCTGGGGGATGCCGCAGCCGGTGTCCTCGACCGAGATGCGCACGAAGTCGGGTTCGGCCGCGTCGCGGGCCAGGCTGACGCGGATGGTGCCCTCGGGCGGCGTGAACTTGAGTGCGTTGTTGAGCAGGTTGTGCAGCACCTGGCCGATGCGTTCCCGGTCCACCTCGAGCTCCGGCAGATCCGCGGCCGTCTCGCACTCGAGCTGGATCGCCTGGCTCTGGGCGGCCGGCGTCACGGCCTTGACCGTGCGCTCCACGAACGAGGCGAGGTCGGTTGGCTGCCGCCGCAGGGACAGCTTGCCGGTCTCCATGCGCGAGACGTCGAGCAGGTCCTGGATCTGCACGAGGATCTGTTGGCAGCTGTTCTCGATGATCGTCACGAACTCGCGCTGCTGCTCGTTGAGCTCGCCGAACGATCCATCGAGCAGCAGTTCGGCCGAGTTCATGGCCGCGGCAGTCGGCCCGCGCAGTTCGTGCGAGAGCAGGTGATGGAAGCCGCGGATCGCCTCGTTCCGGCGCAGCAGCTCCTCGTTGGACCGCTCGAGATGTTCGCGCTGCTGGTACAGCTTGCGCTGCAGGTCGGACTGGTTCAGCGCGGTGTTCGCCGCGCGCCGCAGGCAGTTGACCGAGAGCGCGGTCTTGACGATGTAGTCGGCGGCGCCGGCCTGCATCGCCTGCACGGCCACGTTCTCGTCGCCGTTGCCGGTCAGCAGGATCACGGGTGCCTCGATGCCCGCCTGCCGCAGCTCGCGCAGGACCTGCAGGCCGTTGCGCGCGCCGAGCAGGTAGTCGAGGAAGACGAGGTCGGGCGGGTCCTCGGGCAGGCGCAGCAGCGCGTCGTCGGCATCCTCGTAGCCGGTGTATCGGAGCAGCCACTCGGGAACCGCTGCGAGCAGCCGCCGCAGGATCAATTGGTCACCGGGGTCGTGCTCGATGGCCGCGATCTTGAGCAGCCTAGGCTCCATGCACACCCTCTTCGAGCCACCGTCGCTCGCGGCGGGCCTGGCCGCCGCGATCGCCTGCCAGCGATCGTGCGAACGTGGCTGTGCCGTGCTGTCCTCGCATCGCCCCGTGTCATCGGCCAGTCGGACCGCCGGACTTGATGCGTTCGGTTGCCTGCCGCGGCGGCCTTCAGACGCGCACGAGTTCGATGTCGACGAAGCTGCCGAACCGCGGGCTCACCGCGACGAGCGCCCGGTCGAACCACGTCGCCAGCCCGAACAGCGCGTTCGGCAGCAGGCTCCAGCGCTTGAGCCCGCCGGCCAACCAGTAGCGCAACGGCGTGTGGCGATCGAACGCGGCCAGCTGCAGCCCGGCGTGTTCGCGCCGGAAGCGTTCGCGGTCGCGTTCGAAGACGATCCAGGCCAGCGCGCCGTTGGCGTCCGAGAGCGGTCCCTTCGATGGGAACCGCCATTCGGTCGTCGTGGCATCGAACGGCTCGTGGTGCAGGTGCTTGAACACGAGGCCGCCGATCCAGCCCGGATACTGATCGGCGATGAGCACGCGGCCGCCGGGCCGCAGCACGCGCTCGGCCTCGCGCAGGAACGCGGCGACGTCGGGGATGTGGTGCAGCACGTTGAGCAGGAACAGCGCGCGCACGGAAGCGGGCTCGAACGGCATCTTCGTGCCGTCGACGACCCGATCGACATCCGGGTAGGGGATGACGTCCGAGGTCACGACCTCGGGCAGCACGTCTTTGACGAAGCTGGCCCCCGAGCCGAGTTCGACGGCGAGCCCCTCGGCGGGGCAGCGCTGCAGGCAGGCGGCGTAGCGCGCATAGGTCTCGAGGTAGAGCCGGCGCAGCGCGGGCTTGCTGCGGATCAGCCGCTTGAGCTCGCCGCCGCGCGCCGGATCGTCGAGGGCCGAGCCCGCATCGTGCATCGCGGGTCTCACACCCAACGGCCCGCGCGCACCCGGAACAGGCCGATCAGCGTCATCCTGAGCAGCATGAGGCCGTGGCGGAAGCGCTGGATGTTCGTGCTGCCGTAGGTGCGTGCCCGGTAGGCGATCGGCACGTCGATGGTGCCGAGGCCGAGGATGGCCGCGGGGAACAGCAGCTCGAAGTCGCCGAACGGATCGAAGTCGCCGAAGTCGGCGCGCCAGCGGATCATGCGGGCGTAGTCGGCGCGCGTGACGAGCTTCGTGCCGCACAGCGTGTCGCTGAGGCGACAGTCGAGCACGGTGCTGACCGAGCGCGCGAAGAAGATGTTGCCGAGCCGGTTGAGGAAGCGCATCGCCTCGCCTTCCATCGGGTAGCAGAGCCGCGAGCCGTTGACGAAGTCGGCCTGGCCCTGGCACCACGCGTCGTAGAAGCGGTGCAGCAGTTCGGGTGGCATCGTCAGGTCGGCGTCGAGGATCGTCAGCAGGTCGCCGCGCGCGTGCTCGAAGCCGACGCGCACGGCGTCGCTCTTGCCCTTGCCCGACTGCTGGAACGCGCGCACCGAGAGCCGGCCAGCCGAGCGCTTGGCGGTGTAGAGCGGGATCACACGCTGGATCTCCTCCCACGTGCCGTCCCGGCTGTGGCCTTCGACGAAGATGACGTCGAGTTCGCCGCCCAGATCGGGCATACGCTGCAGGGCGGCCTCGATGTTGCCCTTCTCGTTGCGCGCCGGGATCACGATCGTCAGCGACGGCTTGCTGCCCGACGGCTTGATCGGCCGCAGCACGACGACGGAGACGAGCGCCACCCAGCGCAGGATCGGCACCATCGTCAGGAACCAGTTGAGCAGCGAGCCGAGCCCGAACAGGCGGAACGGGCAGAAGCCGATCGGCCGGTGGCGCACGACCTCGAAGCCGCCGAGGCGCGCGAGGTTGTCGAGCGCGGTGCGCGTCAGGAAGGTCGTCGGCAAGGCGCCGCGGCGCAGGCCGACGGCGTTCGCGAGCCGGTAGAAGCCCTGCAGGTACGGGTTGTAGCAGATGCTGACGACGCGGTCGCCGCGGCGCAGGCGCGCGTGCATCTGCAGCAGGAAGCCCTGGATGTCGTTGCTGAAGTTGAAGGTGCCGTTGCACAGCACGACGGCGCGCGAGTCGTCGCTCGCGACGCATGGCACGTCGTCGGCGCCCGTCGCGACGGTCTTGTGCGGCGCCTGCACCTGCTCGAGCAGGTAGCCGCTGTCGAACGGTTGCGGCTGCCACTGCACGACGCGATCGCAGTAGCGCGTCAGCGACGACACCTCACCGGCGATGACGCGGTACAGGTACGTGGTCCAATGTGGTTGTCCACGAACGACGGGGCCGGGACCGGGCGGCGTGACGGAGTTCGTGTTCGGGGACGGTGTCAACGGTCTGGCTGTGGCCTCCGGGCCCACAGGGCGCACCCTACCCGCGCTCGTCGAGGATTTCCAAGTGTCGGTTGCGACGCCGGGAAGGACTCTCTTACGGTCGGTTCATGATGTCGGGCGGCAGCGAGCGAGCGGGGTCGCGGCATCGATCGGCCATGCCGAGCAAGGTCCTGGTCGCGTTGCTCGTGTGCATTGCGGCCCTGCTGCTGCAGCAGCACTCGCGCGGGCGACTGTGGCTCGCGACCGAGGCGCGCGCCATCGATGCCGCGCAGATCGCAGTCGAAACCGGCCACTGCTTCCGCGTCGATCTGGGGCGCGTCTGGATGAGTGCCGACGAGGGACCGTCGGCGGCCCGCTTGCTCGAGGACGGTGTGCCGCTGGCCGCGGGCAACGCGCCGCACGACGCCATCCGACAGCTCGGAGGGGGGCGCTACTCGTTCTGGCTGCGCCACCTCTACTTCTCGAGCTCGGATGGCAGCGACCCGCGCACGAACGGGCGGCGCTACGAGATCCGCTGGCCCTGGCCCGTGGCCGCGTGGATCCGTTGGGCGCTCGATGTGCTGGCCTGGGCCGCCGGTGCGTTCCTTGTCGCCTTCGTCGTGCGCTCGAGTCGCTGGTTCCACTCCTGGGTGGAGCGTTTGGCGCCGCGCATCGAACGCGCGGGCCTCGCCTTCCGGACCCGCGATGCGCGTTGGCAGTGGTGGTCCTGTTGTGCGGTCGTCGGGCTCGCCCTGCCCGTGCGTGTGGTCGGCCTCTGCCTCGTGCAGATGGACCCCGTGGGCCACATCAGCGGGTCGCTCGTCATGGGCGTGCCGTTCTCCGACGCCCAGTGCTGGGACAGCCTCGGCGAGAGCATCGCGCAGGGGCACGGCCTGCCTGGCGGGTGGTCGGCGCGCCGACCGTTCATGGCGTTCGCGATCGGTGCGCTCTATGCGTGGACCGGTGTCGCGCCGTTCGCGGTGGTCGTCGGCCACATCGTGATCGGGTCGCTGACCGCGGGGCTCGTCTGTCGCATCGGCCAGCGCGTGCTGCATCCCGCGGTGGGCCTCCTCGGCGGCGTCGCCTTCGCGTTCGATGCCCTGAGCATCGAGTTCACGTACTACACCGCGACCGAGACGCTGGGCACGTTCCTGTTCGTGCTCGCGCTCGACTTGCTGCTGACCGCCGTGCAGGAGAGCCGGCCTGGCGCGAGCTGGTGGGCCGGCGTCTGCTTCGCCTCGAGCAACCTGACCCGCACGCTGACGTTGCTGGCGGCGCCGTTCTGGGTCTGGTTCTGCCTGTGCCGCGCTCGGTCGCCCGCCAGCTCGCTGCGGCAGCGCTTCGTGCTCGCGGCGCTGTTCAGCCTCGGCTGCGGGCTGCCGCTCGGCACCTGGATCGTGCGCCAGAAGGTCGTGCACGACATCACGTCGGTCTCGGACAACACGGCTTCGGCGCTCTACGCCGCCGCGTCGCCGAAGTACGGTTCGTGGTCGAGCGAGGTCGATCGCGAGGCGCAGCAGGCCGGCGTGCCCGACGACATCAAGTCGCGCTACGACTGGTTCATGCGCCGCTTCGCCGAGGAGTTGTCGGCGCAGCCGCTGTTCTACCTGCGCAACGCCGCCGGTTCCGTCTGGGCGGCGTGTGTGGTGCAGGCCGAGCCGGCGCCCGTCGTGCGGTCGCTGCTGGTCCTGCTGTTGCTGGGTGCCTGGCTCGCCGGGCTGCCGCGGTTCCGGAGAGCGCCTTCCGCGCTGGCGATCTGGAGCGCGGCCCTGGCGCTCGTGCTGGCTGGCCTGCTGCTGCACGGAAAGGTCGTGGCGCCAGCGCTCGGTCTGCTCGGCTTGGGCGCGGCGGTCTGGCGCGGCGAACGACGCGCCGCCCTGCTGCTCGCCGCGACGTTCGCGGCAGTGTTGGCAGCCATGGGCATGTTCGCGCTCGGGGACGAAGTCCGGCTGCTGTTGATGATCGGTTGGATGGTGCCGTTGGCGCAGGCGTACGGCCTGCTCTGTGTGTGCGGCCTGGTCGTGCATCGCCTGCACGGCACGCGGTGGCAACCGCCTGCTGCGCCAGCGCCGGGTCGCTCGCACGCGCCGGCCTGGCAACGCTGGATCGTGCGTGGCATCGTCGCGCTGTGGATCGCGACGTCGGTGCTGCTCGCCTACCGCAACTACGTGGCGCCCTGCCCGCCGGCGCCGCCGCTGTCGTCGCCGTCCCTGGCGACGGCCCGCGATGCCGTGGCGCGCGTCGCACAACGGCTGCCGGATGCCATCCGGCCCGAGGAGCTCGAGCGGACAGAGCCTTGGTTCCACGCGGCCTCGTCGGCGGCCGAACTGCAGGCGGACCACGGCCGCCTGGTCGTGGCCCACGTGCGGCTCGAGCGGCATCGCTACGCGATCCCGGGCGACCTCGAGGTCGAACACTGGTCGCGCATGTTCGAGGTGCGCAGCTACGAACGCAGCTATGCCGCCGCGTCCTGCCGTCTCGCGACCGGTGGGCAATGGGGGGCGACCGTGGTGAGCGCCCGGCCGTGGCCGGAACCCGCCGAGTCGGATCTGCTCGTCGTGGGGCGGGCCGACGTCGACCTGACCTCGACGTACGAGTCCAGCCTGCTCGAGGTGTTGGCGTGGGCGCCGCTCGGCCGCGACGGCCAGGCTGATCTGAGCAGGCTGCAGGTGACCACCGTCCCGGCCCACGCCGAGTACGTGCGCAGTCTGGTGCGCTGAGCCGCGTCGTGCTCGACGGCTGCGGCACGCGCGCCAACCACGTCATGGACGAAACTTGCACCGTCGTCGCGGGTCCGTAGCCTCACGCTCCGCGATGGAGCAACTCACGGCCACGGTTTCGTCTCGCGTGGCGTCCGCGGGCTCGACGACCCGTCGTCGCGCGCTGCTGCACGCGGCATGGACGCTGATCCCGTTTGCGGCGCTCTGGGTCTACCATGCGCGCGAGTACGAGAGGCAGGCGCCCAACGTCGCGGGGCTGTGCCATCGCCTGGCCTGGTATCGCGAGCACCGATCGGAGTTCGATCTGTTGTGGCTCGGCGACAGCCGCACATACTGCGCGATGGATCCGGTCGTGCACGATCCACTGCTGGGACGTCGGTCGTTGAACATGGCCATCTGGGCGATGTGGTTCCCGGAACAATGGGCGTTCATCGAAGACCTGCTGCCCGAGGTCCCGCGTGGCACGGCCATCTGCTGGTCGATCGGCCATCAGAACTTCATCCGCACACCGAACGTGCTGGGCACACAGTACCCGCTCGGCCTGTCCCGCGTCGTTCGATACATGCTGTTCGGCTACGACTGGGCCAACGTGCGCGGCAACCTCTACCACTACGCGGCCGCACTCGAGTTGCCGCGGCGGGCTGCGGTCTGGCACGATGACATCGACCGCATGCTGGCGATGCCATGCGTCGAGCCCCCGGCGTTGCCCGAAGCCCCCGACCCGCCCGGACTCGGGGCCTTGCGGGAGCGGGCGAATGCCCTTCTGGCGCAGGTCGTTGCCGACCCCACGACGCTGCAGGCTCAGATCCTCACCGATGGTGGTCGTCCGACCTCCGTCGAAGCGCTGACCACGCTCGGCTCCTACCGGCGATTCGAACTCGACCCGGACTTCTTCCGGCGCAAGCAGGCGGAGATGGTCAAGGCACGCGGGCCGGCCAGCGGTGGTGCCTCCGCCGCGGTCGAGGTCTTCGAGCCGGACCCGCTGCTCTGGGCGACCTTCGAGCGAATGCTCGACTTGCTGGCGGCCTCGGGCTCGAAAGTGATCGTCAATGAACTCGAGGAAGCGCCACACACCTATGCGAGCGATCAGGCGAAGGACGCCGACCGCCGGTTCATGCGCGACAGGGTGCGTGCGGCGGTCGAGGCCCGCGGGCTCGTCTACGTGCGAGCCGACTTCGATCGGCTCAGCGACGAGGACTACTTCGACTACAACCATCTCAACACCACGGGCACGGCGCGCTACGCGGTGCTGCTCGCCGAGGTCCTGCGGCCACAGCTGCGGCGCGACTGACACCCGTGCTCTTCAACTCGCCCGAGTACCTCGCGTTGTTCATCGCCGCCATGTTGGCGGGTTGGCTCGGCGTCGGCTGGCCGCGCTTGCGGATCGTGACGCTCGCGCTGCTGAGCTTCTACTTCTATGCGGCCAACAACAGCTGGCTGATCCTGCTCCTGCTCGCCTCCACGCAGGTCGACTTCATGGTCGGCCGCGCGCTGACGAGGACCGACGATCCGGTGCGGCGGCGGCGCCTGCTCTGGGTCTCGCTGGTCGCGAACCTCGGCCTGCTCGGGTTCTTCAAGTACTTCAACTTCTTCGTCGGTTCGGCCGTCGACCTGGCGCGCATGGCCGGCTTCGAGATCGGCTGGACGCCGTGGCAGATCGCGCTGCCCGTGGGCATCTCGTTCTACACGTTCCAGACCCTCAGCTACACGATCGACGTCTATCGCGGCGACCTGCCCGCGGCGAAGAGTTGGTGGGATTTCTCGTTCTTCGTGGCCTTCTTCCCACAACTGGTCGCAGGGCCGATCGTGCGTGCGGCCGACTTCCTGCCGCAGGTGCCGCGGCGCCCGACACTCTCCGCGGAGGAGTTGACGAGCGGTCTGCACCTCATCATGCGGGGACTCGTCAAGAAGATCGTGCTCGCCGACTTCCTCGGCGGTCTCGCCGACCATGCGTTCAATGCGCCGTCGGCAACGGGTGCGCTCGGCGCGTGGGTGGGCCTGTACGCGTTCACGTTCCAGATCTATCTCGACTTCAGTGGCTACTCCGACATCGCGATCGGGTGTGCCCGGCTGCTCGGCTACCACCTGCCGGACAACTTCAACCTGCCGTACGCGGCGTCGTCGTTCAGCGACTTCTGGCGCCGCTGGCACATCTCGCTGTCCACGTGGTTGCGCGACTACCTGTACATTCCGCTCGGCGGCAACCGCATGCCCACGGCGGCGGGCGTGTATCGCAACCTGATGATCACGATGCTGCTCGGCGGGCTTTGGCACGGGGCAGCCTGGCACTTCGTGCTCTGGGGGCTGGCGCACGGCTGCTACCTGGCCTTCGAGCGCCGCTTCGGAGCCGGTCGCCTGCGTGCGTCCACGACCGGCCTGCGAGCCGGCCTGCTGCGCCGGCTCTTCGTCTTCCACGCGGTCGTGTTCACGTGGTTGTTGTTCCGTGTGCAGACGACCTCGGACCTGGTCGCGTACTTGCACGCCCTGGTCGGCCTGACCGACGTCGTCACGCTGCCGACGCGCGCGCACGCGGTCGCACTGCTGCTCTGCGCTGCGGCGTGGGCGGCGCAGCAGTTCGGCCTGCGGGGCCATCTCGACGGCTGGATCCTGCGGTTGCCGGTGTGGGTCCAGGCGATCGGCCACGCCGGCGCCATGGTCGCGGTGCTGGTGTTCAACAGCCGCGGCGCGCAGCCATTCCTCTACTTCCAGTTCTGAGCTCGAGGTGGCTGCCAGAGGGGCGGGGGCGGACCCGCGTCGTGCCAACGAAGCGCGCGGTCGCGCGCGGGGCCATCGTTCTCCCGGTGCGCGGAGGTTCGTCTGTCATCGCTCGGTGTGACCGTGCGCAGCCGCTGCAGTCGTCACGTACCACCGGTACGTGCGCTCGACACCTTCACGCAGGCCGACCTTGGGTCGCCAGCCCGACGCGAAGATGCGGCTGCTGTCGACCATCTTCCTCGGCATGCCGTCGGGTTTGCTCGTGTCGTGCACGAACTCACCCTGGAAGCCCACGACCTCGGCGATGAGCCGCGCCAGTTCGGCGATCGTGAGGTCCTCGCCGCAGCCGATGTTGTAGAAGCTGTCGCCGTCGTAGTGCTGCATCAGGTGCAGGCACGCGTCGGCGCAGTCGTCGACGTAGAGGAACTCGCGGCGCGGCGTGCCGCTGCCCCAGAGCGTCACGGTCCGTTGTCCGGCCGCCTTCGCCTCGTGGATCTTGCGCATCAGCGCCGGCAGCACGTGCGACGTCTTCAGGTCGAAGTTGTCGCCGGGGCCGTAGAGGTTGGTCGGCATGCCGGCGATGAAGTTGCAGCCGTGCTGCTTGCGGTAGGCCTGGCACAGCTTGATGCCGGCGATCTTCGCGATCGCGTACCATTCGTTGGTCGGCTCGAGCGGGCCCGTCAGCAGCGCCTCTTCGGCGATCGGCTGCGGTGCCAGGCGCGGGTAGATGCAGCTGCTGCCGAGCAGCAGCAGCTTGGCGACACCCGTGCGGAACGCCGCGTCGACGACGTTCGCCTCGATCGCGAGGTTGTCGTAGAGGAAGTCGGCCGGATACGTGTCGTTGGCGAGGATGCCGCCGACCTTGGCCGCCGCCAGGAACACGTACTGGGGCTTCTGGTCGGCGAAGAACGCGCGCGTCGGCGCCTGCTCGCGCAGATCGACGTCGCTGCGCCCGGCCGTGATCAGGTTGCGGCAGCCCCTCGCCTGCAGCGCGCGCAGGATCGCGCCGCCGACGAGTCCGCGGTGGCCGGCGACGAAGATGCGGTCGTTCTCATTCATGGTTGTCGAACGTGCGGAACCCCTTCTTCTTGACGAGCACGTCGCGCTTGGCCAGCTGCAGATCCTTTTCGACCATCTCGGCGACCAGCGCGGCGAACGTCGTGCGCGGCGTCCAGCCGAGCTTCTCGCGGGCCTTCCTCGGATCGCCGAGCAGCGTGTCGACCTCGGTCGGCCGGTAGTAGCGCGGGTCGATGCGCACGATCACCTTGTCGTTGGCGAGGTCGACGCCCTCTTCGCCGGAACCCTGCCCGCGGAAGCCGATGCGCATGCCGAGCTGCTCGGCGGCGGCGAGCACGAAGTCGCGCACCGAGTGCTGTTCGCCGGTGGCGATGACGAAGTCCTCGGCCGTGTCCTGTTGCATCATGAGCCACTGCATCTCGACGTAGTCGCGCGCGTGGCCCCAGTCGCGGCGCGCGCCGAGGTTGCCGAGGTAGAGGCAGTCCTGCAGGCCGAGCTTGATGCGGCACAGGGCGCGCGTGATCTTGCGCGTCACGAACGTCTCGCCGCGCAGCGGCGACTCGTGGTTGAACAGGATGCCGTTGCACGCGTACATGCCGTACGCCTCGCGGTAGTTGACCGTGATCCAGTACGCGTAGAGCTTCGCGACGCCGTACGGCGAACGCGGATAGAACGGCGTCGTCTCAGTCTGCGGCGTCTCGAGCACCTTGCCGTACAGTTCCGACGTCGAGGCCTGGTAGAAGCGCGTCTTCTGCTCGAGGCCGAGGATGCGGATCGCTTCGAGCAGGCGCAGCGTGCCGAGCCCGTCGGCGTTGGCCGTGTACTCGGGCGTCTCGAACGACACCTTGACGTGGCTCTGCGCCGCGAGGTTGTAGATCTCGTCGGGCAGCGTCTGCTGCACGATGCGGATCAGGCCCGTGGCGTCGGTCAGGTCGCCGTAGTGCAGTTCGAAGCGGCGGTCGGGTGTGTGCGGATCCTGGTACAGGTGGTCGATGCGTTCGGTGTTGAACGACGAGGCGCGGCGCTTGACGCCGTGCACGACGTACCCCTTCTCGAGCAGGAACTCGGCGAGGTAGGCGCCATCCTGTCCGGTGATGCCGGTGATCAGCGCGATCTTGGCAGACCGCTGTGCCGCGGATTGGGCCATGGTGTGGATCGAAGACGGAACGGATCGGGTTTCCCCGGACGCCCCGGAGCCGATCGATCATGGCACGGGGGCCAGCAGGATCAAGCCGACGCCGACACTGCGCCGCGACGTCAGTCGACGAGCGTCGCGTACAGCCCGTTCGACGTCGTGAACCCGAAGCTGTTGGCGGGCGGATCGAGGCACAGCGCTTCGCTGTAGAACGTCGCGCCCACCGGACCGGCGACCACGGGCCAGGTCCACGACAGCGTTCCGGCGGCGCCGGTCACGGCGATCAGCACGTCGGGGAACGTGTAGGCAGCGCAGGTCGGCATGCCGAGGAAGCCGAGGTCGATGCCGGGGGCCTTGGCGGCGCCGAGCACGAGGAAGGCGAGGTTGAAGTTGGGGTTCAGGTTGGCGACGTTCAGCGTCCAGCTCTGACCGAGGCGCGGCGCGTCGGCCGCGGTCAGCAAAGGCGCGCCGTTGCTGCCGGCGCAGCCGGTGCCGTACGTGCCGGTGCCGAACTGCCAGGTCTCGTTCGTCAACGTGTTCGGCGCGGCGACGAAGCCGCCGAAGCGGATCACCTGCGAGGTCACGGGCAGGAACGCCATCGCGTGGTCGCGCACGGTCTGCGGCGGCGTGGCCTGCTGCTTCCACGACGCGCCGTCGAAGGCCCAGGTGTCGGACAGGATGCCGGATGAATCCTGGCCGCCGACGAGCACGCAGATCTGGTGCACGTAGTCGTACGAGATCCGGGCGGCGTTGCGCGCCGACGGGTGCGCGCCGGTGGTCGCGACCTGCGACCAGGTGGCGGTCTGGCCGTCGTAGAGCCAGGTCTGGTCGGTCACTGCGCTGCCGTTGCCGCCGCCGAACATCACGGTCTTGCCGATGCCGGTGTGGAAGCACATTGCCGGCCGCTCGCGCGGGCCGGGGTTGCCCGACGTCGTGATCTGCGTCCAGTTGGTGCCGTCGTACTCCCAGGTCTGGTTGTTCGGCGGGGTCAGCCCCTGCGAGGACGCGCCGCCGTACATGACGACCCTGCCGCGCAGCAGGTCATAGCAGGCGCCGTACAGGTAGCGCGGACCGGGGTTCGCCGCCGGGGTCGCCATCGCCCAGTTCGTGCCGTCCCATTCCCACGTGTCGTCGTTCGGCGGCGGCACGCTGATGTTCGAGGCGAGGCCGCCGTAGAGCACCGCGACGCCGCGCACCGCGTCGTAGACCAACTCCGCACCGAACCGCGCCGTCGGCGACGTCGCCGGCGTGAGCTGCGTCCAGTTGGTTCCGTCGAAGGTCCACGTCTGGTCGTTGTTCAGCGGCGCGGCGCCACCGAACAGCACGAGCGCGGCGTTCTGCGGCACGAACTCCATCGCCGCGCTGCGGCGCGGGGTCGGCTGGTTGGTGGTGGTGACCTGGGCCCACTGTGCGGTCGAGAGACCGGCGGTGGTGAGCAACGCGACGGCGGCGCGCAGGGTGGACGTGGACAGGACTTGGCTTCGGTGGATCATGACAAGCGGGGTTGGCGTCGTTCGGGTGGGAAAGGCCAAGCCTTTTCGCCGGAAGGGTACCCCGCGGCGAGCGCGACGCATCGACGTGCCTGCGTGCTTGCGCCGTGGCGCACCACGCTCCGGGGGGTCGCGGCCCGCGGCGCGCCGGACCTGGTCACGGCCAGAGATGCAACGCGAGCGCGGCGCTGCCCACCAGCGCGCCCGGCGGCGTGAGCTGCCACCACTGCGTGATCAGGATCGTGCCGGCGAGCGCGGACGAGGCAGGCACCGGCACCGGCAGCGCCGCCTGCCCTGCCGCATCGGTGGCCAGCAGCAGCAGCACATCGGGCGCGAACGGCAGCGCGCAGCCGAGCGGCGGCACCGGCACGGGCAAGAGCAGCGTCGCCGACGCGCCGGCGAGCACGGCGAACGTGTTGGGCAGGCCGCCGGCGAGTTCGATCGCGAAGGCCGGGTTGCCGAGCTGCGGCAGCCCCGCGGCAGCGATCGTGCCGGCCGGTCCGCACGCGGCCCCGAACGGGCGCACGGCGGCAGCGGCGGACCCGGTCCACGTCACGTCGACGGGATCGCCTGGCAGCGTCGCGACGACCTGCACCGGCGGGTTGACCGACGCGCTCAGTTCGTAGAGGAACTTCAGCGTCGGGTCGGCCGCGCCGCCGAGCACCCAGTAGCCGTTGCCCGGTGCGTCGACGATGCGCCGCGCGCCGCCCGGTGCGATCGGCGTCGCCAGCGGGATCGGCGTCAGCGGCGCGAACAACGTGCTCCACCCCTGCCACAGCCGGCCCTGATCGTCGGCGACGACCAGCTCGCGCGTCCACCAGAAGCTGTTCAGGTGTTCGTGCAACGCGGTGACGCGCACGCCGGCCGGCAGCGGCAGGTTGGTCGTCAGCACGGCAGTCGCTGGCGCGCTGGCGAGGAACACCGACAGGTTGGGCGCCGCCGGCGCCTGGTCCTGCGCGGCCCAGTACTTGAGCGGCACGATCGTGTCGTCGGACATCGCCGACACCGCCGCCGCGGCCCACAGCTGCGTCGGTGCTCCGCCGTCGCGCGGCACGCGCCACACACCACCGGCGGTTGCGTGCTCGACCGCGACGAACAGTTCCCCGTCGGCCTGCACGCTGGCGTCGACGGCGATCGCCGGCAAGGTCGCGAGCGGTGCGTCGGCGACGATGCCGGCGGCACCGAGGCGCAGGCGCGTGACGGTGGTGGTGGCGGTCGCCGCCGACCACGTGCACAGCAACAGGTCGCGCGTCGGCGGGTCGATGCAGAGCGCGGTCGGCCGTTCGTTCTGCCACGCGCCGGCCGTCGCGTGCACGGGCACCTGCTGCACGGCGCCGGTCGCCGGGTCGACCTGGTAGCAGCGCGTGCGCGGGTTGCTCGGGTGCTCGCTGACGACGAACAGCCGTTCGATGGGCGCCTGCGCGGCGAGCGGCAGGCAGGTGAGCACGGCGGTGGCGAGGTGGTGGCGCATGATCGTGGGGTGCGTACGATCGGGCGATGCGCTCTCGCCGTCAACCCGGGCGCGAGACAGCGGAGACAGCGAGGCCGTGCGCATCCCCACGAGCCGGTCCGGTTCGTCGAGCCTGCCGTCGTCCTGCTGGCCCTGCCCGAGCAGCTGGCGCGGCCCCACGTGCACGAGGAACCGCCGGAGCCGTCGCCGACTCGCCGGTTGTCGTGGCTGCCGGGAACGCCGAACGTGGCCCGTGGGCCGCGCGGCCCGATGTTGAGCGTCGCCCGGGAACAGCTTGAACGACGACGCAGCCGCGGCAGCTACTGGACCACGTCGGTGATGACGTTCGCCAGCCGCGCGCTGTTCGGCCCCGAGACCACCATCGCCTGCGAGTGGATCCGAGTGCCGACCGCGCTGGGAGCGTGTAGCCGGCGGTCTCGCGAGGTATCACACCGACGCCGCCGCGTCTTCCCCTCGCCCGCCCGGATCCGCCCGATGCCCGCCGCCCTGCACCGCCCCGAGCCCGTCCTTCGCCACCGCGCGCAACCCGTCGACCGGAACGTTCCGAAGGCGCAGGCCGCGGCGTGGCTGCGTGAGGGGCGTTCGCTGATCGTGACCGATCGCTTCGGGACCGGGCTCGACATCCTCAAAGCACTGTGCGTGCAGCTGGAAGAGCCGGACGAGGACGCGGGGTACGTCAGGAAGCGCGCCTTCCGTGACGCGTTCCAGTCCGCGTCGAAGCACCTGCTCGCGCCCATCGTCGGACGCAAGGTGGCCCTCGCCAACGCGCCGCGTGCGGGCTTCCTCTCCGAGCTGTACCCGGACCACGCCGACTTCGCGCTGCCGGTCGAGGACGCGAAGGTCCTGAGCAGCGCGTGGGAATGGTACGAGCAGGGCGTCTACTTTCCCGTGCTGGGCTATCGCGTGCACCCGTTCTACGGCACGTACATCCCGGCCCGCATGGAGCACCTGGAGCTCTTCGGCACGTGGCTCGCGAAGTACAAGGGCGCGCGCGACCGGGCGATCGACGTGGGCACCGGCTGCGGCGTCCTGGCGCTCCAGCTGGCCAAGGCGGGCTTCAAGCAGGTCCTCGCCACGGACATCAACGCGAACGCGATCGAGAGCGTGGCGAGGCAGCTGCGTCGCCTCCCGAAAGCACCCTCGATCGAACTGCAGCACGCGGACCTGCTGGGTGCTTTGCGTGGTCCCGCCGACCTCATCGTGTCCAACCCGCCGTGGATGAAGGGCGACGTGGGCCGGACGCTGGACCTGGCGATGTACTTCCAGGACGGCTTCTTCGAACGTTTCTTCGACCAGGCCCTCCAACGCATGGCACCCGGCGGCCGCGTAGTGCTCGTGTTCTCGAACATCATCGAGCTCTCGCAGCCCGACGTGCCGCATCCCATCCAGACCGAGCTCGATCGCGGGCGGTTCACGCTGGTGGAGAAGCTCACGCGCAAGGTGAAGCCGCTGCGGCGACGGACGCGGGAGAAGGTGGAGGTTTGGGA
>DASUFY010000085.1:0-28631 GCA_036274315.1 Planctomycetota bacterium
AGCTGGGGCGATTCGCGCCGAACGGCGCGCCGTGTGCCGTGTTCGACCAGACGATCGCGGCGTGGGCGATGGTCTCGGCCTGGGGGCTGTCCAACTACAAGCTGCTCGAAGCGAACGCGGCGCGCGCCGTCGCCGCGGTCGAACAGGCGATGCTCGCGCCGGACGGCCCACCGACGGGCGCCGAACTCGGTGCCGTGCTGGCCCTGCTCGGCGAGCAGTACGCGTCCTTCGGCCGAGCCGAGCCGGCGCGCCGCATCACGGCGCTCGCCAGGCAGGCGCTCGCGGGACAGGCGTTCGGCAAGACGCGCCGCGGTGATGCCGCGCTGCACCTGGCCCAGATGGTGCTCGGCGAGACGTTCCTGCCCGAACTGACCGTCGCGCGCACGTGGCCCGGCGACCTGACGGCCGATCCGCTGCAGACGCTGTTCGCGGTGCAGGCCGTGCAGCGCACCGACGCGAAGGTCCGGGCGCAGCAGGTCGAGATCCTGCGAGGCCTGCTCGTGCCCGGCGCATGCGAGCAGGGCGCGCTCGCGTGGCGCGCCGCCGCGGAGTTCGACGACGCGACGTCGAACGCGCTGCTGCTGATCGCCCTCGGCACCGGCAACAAGCCGTTCGCCTCCGCCGGGTCGAAGTGACTGCGGCATCCGGGCGCGGTGTCATGCGCACGCCAGGTGCCAGGGCACCGCGGTTCCAGTCGATCAGTAGATCGACTTCGCCGCTACCGCGGGCATACATGCAAATCCGCCTTTGGAAGGATGATCTGCAAGCATTGTCGCAAGTGCTTTCGATACTGATGGGTGTGGGCACACACTCACGGGATGGTCGGCCTCGGCGCGAGGCGTTCTGGCCGCGCGAGCGCCTCCCCCGTCACTGCACCGTGACGCCGAAGTGGGCCGTGAGGCGCGCCGGTCCACGCGCCTGTTCGGCGAGGCCCTGCACGTGCAGCGGCAGGCCGAGCAACGGCGGCGAAGCGGGCACGGCCAGCGTGAACGTGTGGCTGCCGACGCCGGCCAACACGATGCCGTCGAGGTGCACGTAGCCGGCGCCGAGGTCGAGCCAGAGTTCGCCGAACGAGGGCACGACGAGCGGCTGCGGCAGCACCGCGAGCGCGATGCCGAGCCTCGCGACGTGGTGCAGCGTCGCGTAGCCGGGTTCGCTCCACAGCTCGATGTGCCACGGCTGGCCCAGCATCGGCTGGCCCGGGCGCAGGTCGCGCTGCCGGTTCACGAGCAGCATCGATGGACTCAGCGGCTCGCAGGCGAGCAGGTCCACGTCACCGTCGCCATCGAAGTCGCCGGCCACGAGCCTCGGCGTCACCGACGTCACGGCCGGAAGGCGCGTCGCCGACACGACGAGCGAACCAAAGCCGTCGTTGAGTGCGAGCGTGATCGATCCGCTGATGGCGGCGCGGAAGAGGTCGAGGTCGCCATCTTCGTCGACGTCGGCGACGAACATCGACTTGGTTCCGGAGGCCGCGATCGCCAGGCTGCCGGCGACCACGAACGCCGAACCCGTGTTGTGCAGCACCAGGTCGAGGCCGATGTTCTGGCGCCCGAGCACGAGGTCGACGCGGCCGTCGCCGTCGAGGTCGCCCGCGACGACGTCGAGCACGACGCCGGTGAGGCCCGGGGGCGCCCAGGCAGCCGTGACGTCGGTGAACACGAGGTTGCCGTCGTTGCGGCGCACGGAGATGCCGCCGCTCGCGTCCCCGGTGACGAGATCCAGGTCGCCGTCGAGATCGATGTCGGCGCCCACCACCGCGTTCGACAGCGTGCCCGGGAACGCAAAGCTCTGCGTGAAGACGCCGCCGCCCTGGTTCTCGAACATCTGGTTGTAGCTCGCACCGAGGGCGGAGCCGGACGCGGCGAGGTCGAAGTCCCCGTCGCCATCGAAGTCGGCGACGACCGCGTCGTTGAAGTAGCCGAAGTTCGTCGGCAGGTTCGCGCTCACATCGGTGAACGTCAGGTTGCCGTCGTTGCGCCACAGCAGCGACATGCCGTTCGCGCTGACGAACAGGTCGAGGTCGCCGTCGCCGTCGATGTCGATCGGCACGATCTTCGAGGTCGAGAGCAGCCCGGCCGGCAACGCGGGCAGGCTCGTCGCGGTGACGTCGACGAACCGTTCGCCGCCGGCGTTGCGCAGCAGCCGCACACGCGGCCCCGTGGCGAACAGGCCGGTGCCGGCGCACAGGTCGAGGTCGCCGTCACCGTCGAGGTCGGCGGCGGCCGCTTCGATGAGCGACGTCGCGGCCACCGCCGCCGGCGTTCGCACGACGAACTGCGTCTGTGCAGACAGCGGCGCCGTGGCGGCGCCGAGGACGAGGCAGCACAGAGGAGTCGGGTGCATCGCGGAGAGCCGGGTCGGGCGCGCAGATCCGGACGCAGCATGGTATCGGATCCTGCACGCGGCGCCCGGTCGCCGCAGCGCTGCGCCGCGTGCGTTCAGGCGCCGCGGCTGCCTTGGTCCTGCGCCAGCGCACGATCGAGTTCGGCCAGCAGCACGTCGGCCGCCTCGGTGTCGAACGTCATCGGCGGCCGGATCTTGAGCACGTTGTCGAACGGGCCCTCGGTGCCGATCAGGATGCGGCGCTGGCGCAGCCGGTTCTTCATCCGGTTGGCGGCCTCGCTGGCCGGCGTCTTGCGGTCGCGGTCGGCGACGAGTTCGACACCGAGGAACAGGCCGGCGCCGCGCACGTCGCCGATGCACTCGTGGCGCTGCTGCAGCGCGCGCAGACCGCGCCGCAGGTGCTCGCCGGTTCGCAACGCGTTGCCGGCGAGACCCTCGTCGTCGAGCACGTCGAGCACCGCGAGACCCGCGGCCATCGCCACGGTGCTGCCGCCGAACGTGCTGAAGAACTCGGGGCCCCGCGCGAACGACGCCGCGACGGCCGCGGTCGTGACGACCGCGCCGAGCGGGAAGCCGTTGCCGAGCGGCTTGCCGAGCACGAGCACGTCGGGCACGACGCCATATCGCTGGAAGCCGAACGCGTGCGTGCCCGTGCGCCACAGCGCCGTCTGCACGTCGTCGGCGATGCACAGGCCACCGGCGGCGCGCACGCGTGCGTAGACGACCGCGAGGAATCCATCGGGCAGGATCAGCTGGCCACCGACGCTCGGCAGGCACTCGCACAGGTAGCCGGCCGGGCTCCTGCCGCGCGCCTCGAGCCCCGCGATCACGGCCGCCACTTCGGCCGCGTAGCGCGCGCCGGCATCCGGACCCGCGAACGCGCCGCGGTAGACGTCGGGCTGCACGGTGACGTGCACCCAGTCGGGTCGGGGCGGCGCGCCGGGCTGCACGAACTTGTAGGGGCTGACCGCCATCGCGCCGGTCGTGTGGCCGTGGTAGCCGTGGTCCATCACGCAGAGATCGACGCGGCCCGTGTGGGCGCGCACGAGACGCAGCGCCAGCTCGTTCGCCTCGCTGCCCGACGCCGTGAAGAAGAACACCGACAGCGGCGGCGGCAGCATCGCCTGCAGCCGTTCGGCGTAGCGCACCATGCCATCGTGCAGGTAGCGCGTGTTGGTCGCGAGCAGCGCCGTCTGTTCGGCGATCGCGCGCACGACGCGTGCATGGCAGTGGCCGACGTGCGGCACGTTGTTGTAGGCGTCGAGGTGGCGGCGACCCTGCCGGTCGAACAGCACGTGCCGCTGGCCGCGCACGAGCGCCAGCGGCACCTCGTAGCTCGTGCGCAGGTTCGCCGCGAAGTGGGCCGCGCGGCGCGCGCGCAGCGACTCGTCGGCGGTGTCGCGACAGACGGCGCGGTCGCCTGCGAGGCCGAGCAGCGGCGACGGATCGGGATACAGCGCGGCGTGGCCGGGCACGTCGTCGGGGTCGGCGACGCCGGGTGGCACCGCGGCCAGGTCGGCCGGGTCGGCGGCCAGCACCTGCAGGTGAAGGTGCGGCGGCCAGCCGCCGTTGACCTGCGTCGCGCCGAGCGCCGCGAACGCTTCGCCCGCGGCGAGCCGCTGCCCGGGCCGCAGCGCCCCGACGCCGCGCGGATCGAGGTGACCGTAGAGCGTGCCGAACGAACCGCCGTCGGGCAGCGTGTGACGCAGCACGACGAGGCCGCCGTAGTCGAGCTCGCCGGGACAGTGCGCCGCGCTGTGAACGGTCGCCGGCCACGGCGCATGGACCGCGGTGCCGGCCGGCGCGAACACGTCGATGCCGAGGTGCACGGTGCGGCGCGCGGCGTTGGGCTCGGCGCCGCCGAACGCGGCACCCGTGTAGATGGGCCGCGGCTCGAGATACCGGCCGAGGCCGAACGTCGCGCCGGCCGCGCGCAGCGCCTCGCCGGTGCGCCGGCCGGCCTGCTCGGCGTCGAAGCGCAGCGCGTCGTCGCCCGCGAGCAGCGACTCGAACGACCAGTCGAGCACCGTCGCCTGCGACAGGTCGGCGCCGAGCACGGGAGCCGCGCGCGGTCCGTGCTCGCGCAGGAACGTGTGCACGGCGCGCTGCGCGCGCGGCAGGTCGCGTCCGAGGAGGAGCCGCAGGCGCAACTCGGCGACCTGCACGTCGCGCTGCTGCAGCCTGGGCAGCAAGCGGCGCGCGCCGGCCTGGCTGACCAGCACGTAGGGATCGCCGGGCCGAAGTCGCTGCTGCACGGCGGCGTTGGTGATGCTCACGGCGAGCCGCGTCGCGACGAGCGGCACGACGAGCGCGACCTCGTCGTCGTCGAGCGGCAGCACCTCGTCGTAGCCGCGCACGACGTCGTCGATCGCCTGCAGCGGATCGTCGGCGGCCATCGCCAGGTAGGCGGCGGCGATCGCCACTTCTCCGACGAGCGCCGATCGACAGGCGTCGCCGAAGTCGAGCACGCCGAGCACCCGCGCCGTTCCGGCCGCGGGCCCGTGCGCGAGCAGGTTGTGGTCGTTGGCATCGCCGTGGATCACCGCCTGCCGCACGCTGGCCAGCCGCGGCGCGAGGTCGGCGGCGAAGCGCCGGTGCGCCGCCGCGACGATCTCGCGCAGATCCGGTGGTTCGATCGCATCGAGGTGTTCGCCGATCCAGCCCGCGTGCCGCAGGTCCCACTTGAGGTCGCGCGCGGCGTGCGCATGCTCGAAGTCGAGCAGCGCGCGGTCGAGTTCGGCCAGGCACCGACCGACGTCGGCCCGCAGCGCCGCAGCGGCCGGCGGCAGGTGCGCGAACAACGTGCCCTCGAGCCACGTGGTCACCCACACGAGCCGCGGCCCCGCAGCGGTCGGCAGCGCGACGACGCGGTTGCCGTGCCGGTCGCGCACGACGCGCTGCACGGGCAGCGCCGGCGCCCGGGCCGCGACGTGTTCGAGCAGCGCGACCTGCAGATCGATCGAGCGCGGATCGCGTTCGGGTGCCGCGACCTTGACGAGGTGCCGGCGGTCGCCGTGCTCGAGGCGCAGGTTGAGGTCCACCTCGCCGTACAGCGGGACGAACGAGCCCGCGAGCCCGAACTCCGACGCGAGCATCGCCGCCAGCGCACGGCCGTTCTCGGACAGGAAGGCGGCGGTCGTCACGCGCGGCAGTATTCAGGAACGCACGGGGCGCGCAAGGCGGCGATGTGCGTTCAGCGCGCGCGGCATCGGGCGTCGCGCCGCTATCCTGCCGGCCAGCCATGCTGTTCCCGCTCGCCATGTCCCTCGCGGCCCTGCTCGCCGCACCGCAGGTGCCGCGCGACCCCGAGCAGGAGCCCGCCGGCCGCAGCCACTACCTGGGCCGCGAGGTCGCGCAGACGATGCACTGGACCGGCGCCGCGTGGCTCATGCGCGCCACGCGCGAGGACGAGGAGAACGGGGCGCTGCTGCGCCATTGGCTCGCGGTGCAGCCCGGCCAGAGCGTCTGCGACCTCGGCTGCGGCAATGGCTACCACACGCTGCCGCTCGCCGAAACGGTCGGCGCCGCCGGCAAGGTGTTCGCCGTCGACGTGCAGCCGCAGATGCTCACGTTGCTGCAGCAGCGCAGCGAACGCCGGCAGCTCGAGAACATCGTCTTCGTCGAGGCGACGGCCGACGACCCCAAGCTGCCGCCCGCGTCGTGCGACCTGGTGCTGCTCGTCGACGTCTACCACGAGCTGTCGCATCCCGTGCGCGTGATGGCGCACGTGCGCCGCGCGCTGAAACCCGGCGGGCGCGTCGTGCTCGTCGAATTCCGCGAGGAGCACGCCGACGTGCCGATCAAGCCCGAGCACAGGATGAGCAAGGCGCAGGTCGTGCGCGAGATGGCGTCGCACGGCTTCACGCTGCTCGCCGAGTGCGACGAGCTGCCGTGGCAGCACGCGATGGCGTTCGGCGCGGCCGGGACCGTCGGGCCGCGCTTCGAGCCAGCGCAGCTGCTGCGTGCGTTCCTGCGCGCGGCGGCCGGCGACGACCGGCGCATCGTCGCGCCGTTCCTGGCCCCCGGTCTCGCCGCGAAGGACGTGCCGGCGCTGCCACACGACCTGCGCACCGAACTGCGCGCCGGCACCGACGGGCGTCTGCTCGCGGACCTGCGCGCCGCCGACGGGAGTCGGCTGGCCCCTGGCCGCGACGAAGTCGTGCTGCGCTGCGACGAGCAGGGTCGCTGGCTCGTCGAGGCGGTGCGGGCCACCGGCCCGCGGCGGCCGTTCGTGGCCATGCACACGGCGCTCGGCAGCGGCCCGGTCGCAGACCGCATCGCGCTGGCCCACGAACTGGGCTTCGACGGCGTGGCCTGGGACCTCGATCGGCTCGCCGAGGCGCGCAGCACCTGCGAAGCACTCGGCGGCGACCTCGTGTCGGCATACGCAGTGCTCGACCTCGGCGATGGCGACGTGCCGGGCGGTGCGGACAAACGGCTCGCTCCCGTTCGCGCCGCGATCGACGCGCTCGCCGGCGGCCCCGGCATGCTCTGGCTCGCGCTGCGCAACCCGCGCCTCGCGCCGCGCGCGCCGTCGGGCGACGAGGCGGCCATCGCGTTGCTGCGCGCGTTGCTGGTCCCCGCCGATGCGGCCGGCGTCGAGATCGCCCTGTACCCCCACCACGGCCTGTGGCTCGAGACGACCGAAGACGCGCTGCGCCTGTGCGCGCGCATCAACGACGCGCACCTCGGCGTCTGCTTCAACCTGTGCCACTTCCTGCGCACGAGCGACGCGAGCGATCCGGCCCCGCTGCTCGCGCGCTGCGGCTCGCGGCTGTTCGCGGTCACCGTCAACGGCGCCGACGTCGCCGGCGAGGACTGGACCACGCTGATCCGACCGCTCGGCGAGGGGGACTTCGACCTGCGCGGGTTCGTGGCCACGCTCGATGCGATCGGGTTCACGGGTCCGGTCGGCCTGCAGGGCTTCGGCATCACGCAGCCGCCGCGCGAGCACCTGTCGGCCTCGATGAAGGCGTGGCGAAGAGCCAGATGACGCCGGCGCCGAGCGTGCGACCTGCCGGACGGCGCGACTTCAGAACGGCGGGATCGAGAAGCCGACGTCGATGACGCCCCCCAGCGTCGCCTGGCTGTTGCCCCAGATCTCCATTCCGCTCACAGGTCCGTACTTCTGCGGCAGGCCGCCGTTGATGGCGACATCGAGCCCATCGGTGAGCATCAGCGGATCGTTGGGGAACACGAACGGGTTGAACATGACCACCTGGAGGTAGACGTGTATTCCGCTGAGAGCAGCGTTGGCCGGCACCCCGACGACCGGGATCTGGGTCAACGTCACCGGCCACGCCACGAGCGGTTGCACCAACAACACGTCCGCCGGATCACCGAAGAGTGGCACGTTCGCGGGCGAGAAGCCGGCCATGAGATAACACTCTGCCACGGTGATCGTCACGGCGCAGCTCGTCTCGAGGCCCGTCGAATCGGTTACTGTGAACACGACCGTGGTGGTGCCGACCGCCGCGTTCCCCGGAGTCCACTCGAAGGTGGTCACCACGGGATTGCCGGAGACCGGAAGGGCCGGGGTCAGGGTGGCGCCGGCCGGAACACCCGTCGCGGTCACGGTCACGATGTCGGTTGGATCCGGGTCGAGCCCGGTCACCGTGAAACTCAATGGCACCCCGACACTGCCCATCACGCTGGAGCCCGCACTCGTTTCGCAGCTCGGAAACGGTGCAACGCCCACTGGAGCAAAGCACACGTGTTCCCATTGGCCGATCGGCTCCGAACCAGCGCCGATGGCGAATTGCGTCGCCTGCAAGCTCGACCCGTCCCAGAACAGGCGGAAGAGCCTCGATCCGCCCCCACTCTCCTGCGTCAGCAGGATGTCGCCCGCAAACGCGGCGAACTGCGAAGCCGCGGCGGCGAGCAGCTCACCAGTTCCGAAGTTCACGCCGAAGAAGCTCTCGTTTGGCTGGATGACGTCGATGTCCTCGATCGCGACGCCGAGCGCGTACGTGTCGAAGTTCCCCGCGGCGTCGAAGGAGTACATGAGGCCCTGGTCCTCGGCACCGGCGATGATGCGGCCCGCGATCGGGCCCCATCGCCCCGGATCGTTCGGTACGGTGCAAAGGCCTTCGAGGTGTGTGTTGACGTCGACGATGAAGCTCGGCGTGCCGGCGTTGTCCACGCGCCAGACCTCACCGCCAGTGGTGCAGACGATGAGGTCACCGCCGTAGAGCCCGGTCCGGTCGACATAGAGCGATCCGCGAATGAGCCCGTGCCCTCCTCCGGGCAAGACGACCCACGGATTGAACACGGTGGCGCCGCCGTCGGTGACACGCACGATCTGTCCGTCGATGCCGTTACCGGTGAAGACGTCACCGACCACGAAACCACCGGGATTGCCGATGGACCGCACGGTCGCGATCTTGAGCTCTTCGGTCAGACCGGCCAGGGACGAATACACCGTGCGCGATCCGTCGAACTCGACTCGTTCGAGGTTGTGGGGCAACCCCGACGAGTAGTTCGCCGACACGATGAGGGTGTTCGTTGGCTCGTGATAGTCGATTCCGATCGGAGCGTTGAAGGGGGTCGAGAGCTGGGTCAGGACGATCGTCTGGGCGGGGACGGCGACGGACAACCCAAGAGATGCGATCCAGGCGTAGGTGCTTCGATGCAATGGCATGACCAGATCCTTCTTCTGTTGGCGACGGCCCCGGCGGCGCACCCGAGCAGCGCTCGTGCGGGGAGATGGGCGAGACTCGGGTCGATCTGTCGCGGGATGCTATGGATGGCTCGGTATCGGGGCAACCACCGAGTGGCAAGCAGCGATGCGATCGCATCGCATTCGGGCATTGTCGCGATCACCGAGCAGCACAGCGCGGGTCAACGAGGTGGACCCGGGCCGACCGGAGAAGGCGGCATCTGCTACGCTGCGGCCGTGAGCGACGACTACACGCAGCTCTACGAACGCGCCAACGAGGGTGACGAGGAGGCACTCGACCACCTGCTGCAGCGATACCTGCCGCAGCTGCACGCGTTCGTGCACGCGCGGCTCGGCCCCGATCTGCGCGCCAGGGAATCGAGCCTCGACGTCGTGCAGTCGGTCTGCCGCGAGCTGCTGTCGGAGCGCGGCCGCTTCGACTTCCGCGGCGAGGAGCGCTTCCGCAGCTGGATCTTCGTCGCGGCGCTCAACAAGATCCGCGAACGCCACCGCCGCCTGCGCAGCGACAAGCGCGATCCCGCGCACGAAGCGGCGATCGCGGACTCGACCACGTTCGCGCACCTGCTGCACGGGCGCACGCCGAGCCAGGAGGCGATCGGCAACGAGGCCGCGCTGGCGGTGCGGGACGCACTCGACGCGCTGTCCGAGGAGCAGCGTGAGGTGATCACGCTGGCGCGGCTCGCCGAGCTGCCGCACAAGGTGATCGCCGAGGTGATGGATCGCAACGAGGCCGCGACCCGCCAGCTGCTCGCGCGCGCGATGGTGGAGTTCGTGCTCGCACTGCGGCGGCGCGGCATCGACGTGAGCCGTTGGACAGTGCAGTGAACCCGTGAGCGGGCCGCCCCCGGGTCCGCCGGGGCCGGCGCAGTTTTCCGGCACACCACTGTGACGGGACGGGCAGCGCACTCCCTTGGCGAGGTGGAGCGACCCGTCGCCCCCACAAGTCCCCATGAACCCAACCTCGCCGACGTTGCTCGCTGCCCTCGGCAGCATGCTGCTCTCTCCCTGCCAACCGCTGCGTGCCCAGGAGCCGGCCGCTCACTCGCTCGCCGACGCCCCGGCGCACCTGCCTGCACCCGCCGACCAGGTCCTCGTCGACGCAACCGCCGGAGGCGTCATCTGGGCCGCGGGCGGCGACTGGAAGGCCGGGTTCGCGGTCAGCGGCATGACGTTCGTGCCGCGCCTCGGCAGCGACGTGCCGTCGCGCCCGATCGCGTTCGCGCTCGAGTCCGTGCGGGCCGGCGAACAGCCGCTCGCCCTCGCCGATGCACCGCCGTCGCTGGCCGGCCGCCAACGCGTCGTCTACGACCGCGGCGCGCTGCAGGAACGCTACGACCTCGCGTGCAACGGCGTCGAACAGTCGTTCGTGCTGTCGGCGCTGCCCAACCGCGAACGGCTGACGATCACCATCGCCGTCGCGTCCGGCCTCGAACACCGCACGACCGATGGCGGCCACGAGTTCTGGGCCGCCGAGGGTGGCGTGCGATATGGCACGGCGGTCGCGATCGACGCCGACGGCCGGCGGCTCGCGCTCGCGACCGCGTGGACGGGACACGCGCTCGAGATCGCCGTGCCCGAGCACTTCCTCGCGACGGCACGCTTGCCGCTCGTGGTCGATCCGCTGGTCGGCACGACCGGGATCCCGACGACATCGCCGAAGGAACTGCTCGCGACCGACATCGCCTACGACCACAGCCTGCAGCAGTTCTACGTCAGCTACGAGCGCGCCTACAGCGCGACCGACCACGACGTCTACGTCGCCTACCTCAGCAGCACGATGCAGACGCAGGGCCTCTACATCGTCGACATCTCGACCGAGTCGTGGCAACGGCCGCGCATCGCGACGCTCGAGGCCCACGACACCGCGTGCGTCGTCGCGCAGACGAGCACCGGCAACGTCGCGCCGTTCACCGTGCAGGGGCGCATCTTCACGATCGGCGGCGCGCCGGCGACGGTCGCCACGATCTCGCCGAGCGGCTTCTACGGCGGCGACGAGCTGGCACCGGACGTCGGCGGCGATGCGGATCCGGTCGGCCCGTCGCGCTTCCTGGTCTCCTTCGAGGAGAAGTCCAGCGCGGTGTTCGGTTCACCGACCTACGCACTGTATGGACCGACCGGCATCCTGGCCATCACGGGCCATCTCGGCTCCGGGATCTACCGCATGCGGGACGTCGCGGTCAGCAAGACGTGCGGCAGGATCGGCGGCGGCACCGAAGCCTGGGCCCTCGTCAACCGCAAGGTGGTCACCGGCCAGACCACGGGCAGCCTCGCCGGCTGGTTCGTGAACCGGGCCGGCGCGATCGTGCACCCGGTCGGCTCCTCCCAGTTCTTCGATCTGACCGGTCCGACCCCGAACGCCGGCAGCGAATGGGACGTGTCCTCGCCGACCGACCACGAGAACGGGCGCGTGTTCCTGTGCGCCGAGACGCGCGTCGACCCCGCGACGGGCTTCGGTTCGGTGATCGGGCACGCGTTCGATCGTCTCGGCAACCTGCTCGCCGGCAACGTCTCGGTGCTCGGCCTCGGCAGCGACCGCCACGCCCCGGCGGTGGACAGCGACGGGTGCCGCTTCGTGCTCGCCAACACGACGGTCTTCAGCGCGACCGACGTCGACGTGCGCGTCAACACGATCGCGCTCGTGGCCGGCAACCTCGTGGTCCAGGACTACGACGTCGTCTCGGTGGCCGCGGATGCCGACCTCGCACCGGCGGTGTGCGCGATGCCGGGCCTCGGCACGAACGACTACGGCCTCGCCTGGATCCACCTCGACGCCGGCCAGTGGTCGCCGCGCGCGCGGCGCTACTGGGGCGTCGGTCCCGGCGGCTTCACGACGCGGGCGACGGGCTGCGGCGGTCTCGGCATCTTCGCGATCGGCACACCGGCACTCGGCGAGTCGTTCGGGGTCACGCTGACCGGGGTCACGGGCCTGTGCGGCTTCCTGGCCGGCAACCCCGTCGCGTGGAACCTGCCGGGCTGCATCGGCTGCACGGTCGGCGTCGACGGGCAGATCCTCATCGGCACGCCGTTGGTCGTGCAGGTGCCGACCAACACCACGTTGGTCGGCGCGACGCTCGCGCTGCAGGGGCTGCAGCTGCTGGCCGGCCCGGGTCCGTGCCTGGGCCAGTTCGAACTCAGCAACACGCTCGACCTCACGATCCGGTGAGTCCGCCGCGGCTCGCCGGACGTCACATGCCGAGCACGGCGTCCTGGGCGTTGGTCAACTCGAGCGTCAAGCCGGCGGGCACCAGGTTGAGGCGCAGGCCCTGCACGAAGAGCGGAAAGCCGATGAACATCGGGTTGGCCGGCAGCATCACGCTGTGCATGCCGAAGCCCGTGAGCGGGATCTCGACGACCGGCGGCGCGATCAGCGCCTCGCCGCCGAACAGCGGCACCGGGAACGGCAGCGGCGAGCCGGCGGCGAACGCGAACGTCAGCACGGTCGTGGCGTCGGGCGTCACGTCGATGTCCCAGTTGGTGCCGAGCACGGGCAGCGTCGCACAGCTGCAGACCACGGGATTGATGCCCGTGCCGTTGCGCAGCGTGCAGCTGGCGAATCCGGTGAACTCGACGCCGCGCAGGTCCGTGTAGCCACCCGATCCGACGAGCGTCGCGACGCCCGTCAGCCCGTCGATCGTGTACAGGCTGCTGCGTGCGCCGTACAGCGTGCCGCCCGGCGAGACCGCGAGGCACTGCACGTCGACCGCGTTGCCGACCGCGGGATTGACGTCGAACGCCGATCCGGTCGTGGGATCGACGACGACCAGCCCCTGGCCGATGCCGTTGCCGGTGCCGACGTCCCACGCGTACAGCGTGCCTGCCGCATCGAACGCGAGCCCCTGCAGGCCCGAGTACGGCGCCGTGGCGCCGATCAGCGTCGCGTTGCCGGTCGACGGATCGATGATGTAGAGGATGTCGGGGATGGTCGTCGAACCGCCGTCCTGGACCGCGTAGAGCACACCGTTCGGATCGGTCGCCAGCCCGCGCACCGAGTTCAGCGACGGCGAGGTCGCGACCAGCGGGATGCCGGCACCGGTGACCGGGTCGATCAGGGCCAACACGCCACCGTTCGTCACGGAGTAGATCGCGCTGCCGATGCGCGCCATCGAGTTGAGGCCCGAGAGGCCCGACGAACCGAGCAGCGCGCCCGTGCCGGTCGCGGAGGAGAGCGCATAGCTGGCGCCGCCGAAGCTGACGCCGATCATGTCGTTCTGGGCAGCCAGGGTCGTCAGCGCGGACGCGGTCGTGAACAAGCAGACGAGAACGGACTTCATGGTGGGACTCCGGGCAAGGTGGGGCAGCGGGGACGAGCCGCGAGCGTGAGCCCGCGGCGCGGTCCTCCCCGACCGGGCAGAGCCTACCGGTCGCGCCGCGATGCGCCATCACCGCACGGTGGCTACCTCACGTACGGCGCCGACCCGATCCCGCCCGCGGCGGGCTCGAACGGCGGCAGCGGCGCCCCCGGCACGCGCACCGCGACCCGACACAGCAGCGGGCCCGCCGTCACGAACAGCTCGGTGCGATCGATGCCACCGAACGCACAGTGGTTCGGGACCTGCGGGAACGACACGGTGACGAGATGGCGACCGTCGGGCGAGAAGATCCGGATGCCGTCCTGCGCGGCCGCGTACAGATTGCCCTGCACGTCGCAGCGCAGGCCGTTCGCCGCCCCGTCGATCCAGAAGAGCGCCGCGCCGAGCGTGCCGCCCGCCTCGACGGGAAACGCGCCGATGCGGTGCCGCCGGCCGCTGTCGGCGATGTAGATGCGCTCGTGATCGGGCGCGAAGCAGATGCCGTCCGGTTCGTCGAAGTCGCACTGCACGACCCAGACGGATCGACTCACGGGATCGAAGCGATAGACCCGGTTGCCCTCCTGCTCGCGCCGGCGGCCCGCGAGACCGTAGTCCGGATCCGTGAACCACAGCGTGCCGTCCTTGCGCACGGCGAGGTCGCCGGGCGAGTTGAAGCGTTTGCCGTCGTACCGGCAGACGAGCACGATCGGCGTCAGGTCCACGTCGCGCAGCACGAGGTTGCGGCTCAGGAGCTGACAGCTGACGAGGCGACCCTGTGGGTCGAGCGCGTTGCCGCCGCCCGACTCGCAGTCGGCGACGAAGGTCACGCCTTGGTCGGCGGTCCACTGCAACAGCTTGCCCGCCCCGCTGTCGGTGAAGACGAGCTTGTGCGCCGAGGCGACCCACACCGGCCCGTCGGCGTACCGCAGGCACGCGGCGAGCGTCTCGACCTCGGCGTCGGCGGCGACGAGCGCCCGGCCGTCGGGATCGTGGAACGCGACCTGCGCGGGCAGCGCGGCGAGTCCGGTGGAAAGCACGAACAGGGCCGGGGTGCGGCGCACGGGCGACATGCCCGGCATCGTACTCGTGCGCGGCCGCGACCGCAGGCACCGCGGCGCCTTCTCGCTACACTGCGCCGGCATCGCCGCCATGCGCCATCCGCTGCTGACCACGCTGCTGTGCCTGTACGCGTTGTTGGGCCTCGCGTTCGCCGGCTGGGCCGTGCTCGGCCGTGGCGCGGCCCCGGGCGACGCGTTGGCGCTGCCGCTGCCCGAGTGGATCATGTGGCTCGCGGCTGGCGTCAACCTGGCGATCGCCTTCGGCGGCTTCCGCGCGCTGCCGGCGACGCGGCCGCTGGCGCTGGGCGTGCACGCGATCGTGACCACCATCGCGTTCGCCGTGCTCGGCATGCACGTGCTCGACGCGGAGCACCCGCACGAGCTCGGTTCGCACGTCGAGATGGTGATGAAGGGTGCGGTGCACGCGGCGCTGTTCTGCTACTGGCTGCGGTCGCGCGCCGTCGCCGAACACCTGCGCCGCCGCTGACGCGCACGCGCCGTCAGGGCACGCGCAGGTCGACGCCGTCGGCACCCAGATGGATCTGGCGCCGCTGCACCTTGCCGTGCCGATCGGTCAGCTCGACGCGGTAGTCGCCGGGCACGAACTGCAGCGGGAACCTGCTGTCGTTGCGTAGCGCGCGGCGGTAGACCTCGCGACCGCCGCCGTCGAACACCGCCAGTTCCCACGGCTCGCCGTTCGACTGCACGTCGACGCGCAGGCTCGCGTCCTTGGCGAGATGCAACACGAGCGGCTCGCCACCGAGCGTGCGGGTGTCGATCTCGGTGACGGCGCTGCCGGCACCCGAGGCACGCAGCAGGTAGCGCCCGTCGGGCACGTGCAGCGAGAAGGTGCCATCGGCAGCGATCTGCGCGCTGTCGGTGTACCGGCGCACCGCGGGATGGTTCGACGGCTCGAGCGGCGTGTAGGCGATGCGACCCTGTTCGGCCTTGCCATGCAGTCCCTCGCAGCGACCCTTGATGGTGCGGAACTCGAACACCGGCACGTCGCCGATCTCGAGCACCTGCCCCGGCTGCAGCAGGATCAGGTCGCGCCGCGCCATGCGCTTGTCGCCGTTGATCTCGACGTCGAGCAGTCCAGGCCGCAGGTCCTTCACCTCGAACCGGCCCTGCTCGTCGCTCTTGCCGGCGCTGCCGCTCGACTGCAGGTCGCCGAACCCGATCGCCGCGTTCGCCACCGCTGCACCGGTGACCGCATCGACGACGCGGCCGCGGATCGTGCCGAGGTCCTTGAACACCTGGTCGAGCGCCACGGTGAGCACGACCTCGGCCTGCCCTGGTTCCACCTGCGCCGACGCCAGCACACGGTGGCGCAGCACGGCGCTGGCCCACACGGCCCGCTTCGTGTCGATCTCGACGGTGCCCGCGACGTCCTTCGCCTGCTTCGGCCCGCCGCGCACCATGGCGCCGATGCCGGTGGCGCTGCGCCAGCGACCGAGACCGAAGTCCACCTCGCGCAGCGGTGTCGGTGGGAAGTCGCCGTCCATGGCTGCCGCGGTGACGACGGCACTGACTTCGACGTGCCGCAGCATGGGCCGTTCCTTCATCGCCTCCCGCAGTGCTTCGTGCAGCGGCTTGCCCTCGGGCGTGAGGACCTTCACGGTCAGGAGCCAAGACTGCGCGAGCACGATGTCGCGGCGCAGCCGCGGTTCGCCGCCGATGTCGATGGTCTCGCGCTGCTCCTTGTAGCCCGAGGCGCGCGTGCGGAACTCGAGCTGGCCGGGCGCGAGCCCGGCGATCGCGAACTCGTTGTGGCCAGTGCGCAGGCTGACGGTCGCCACCTGCTTGTTCTCGGCTGGCCGCGAGAACCACACGACGCCTTCGTTGATGTCCTCGCCGGTCTCGCTCGTCACGCGGCCGTACAGCACGGTGCCCGCGGGCGCTGCCAGATCCGCGGGGGCCGTCGCCGCCGCGCGGCCCGCGGGTCCCGTGGTTGCTGCGCCACCGGGTCCACCCTCGCGTGCCGGTGTCGTGGCCTCGCGCGAAGCATCCGCAACGGGCGTTTGCCCGGCTTCCGCCACTTCCGGTGTCGCGGCCGGCGCGGCGGTGCCAGCCGTCGTGTCGTGCGCGCCGCCGGCGGTTGCCGCCTGCGCTGGCGCCACCTCGCCAGGGCGCAGCAGCAGCACGATGAGCACCACGATCAGGAACCCTTGCAGGAAGGCCAGGCCGCGCAGCAGCTGCTGCGCGCCGTCGTGTCCGCGCTTCGTCATGGCACGTCGATGGTCAGGGGTTCGCTGCCGACCTGCAGCGCGAAGCTGCGCACGAGCCGGTCGGTCTGCATGTCGTGGATCTCGATCGTGTAGGCGCCCGGCGGCAGCGACATCGACTCGGGCCGATACTCGCTGCCGAGCGTCGCCACCGCCACCGGCGAACGGTCGGCGGCGAGCGCCGTGACGACGTAGCCGGCCGTGAGGTCGAAGGTCGCGTGCAAGGTCACCTTGCTCGGCGTCGCGAGCGTGATCGTGACCGGCGGCGGCGCACCGCCGCTCGCGTCGACCGTCGCCCAGCCGAAGCCGCCCGCGCGCGGGCGCGAGCTCACGACGTAGCGATGGCGGCCACAGCCCCACAGTTCGAACTTGCCGTCGGCTTCGGCCGACGCGCTGCGCCGGCTGACCAGCGGCTGCGGGAAGGTGCGGCAGTCGAGTTCGGTCCATTGCACCTCGGCGCCGTTCGCGGGCTTGCCGTCGGCGTCGACGACGACGCCCGTGATCTTCACCATCGCGCTCAGCGTGACGTCGCCGAGATCGGCGACCCCGCCCGACGGCACACGCACGTAGCGCCACAGGCTCTCGTGCTCCTTCGACTGCATGAGCTCGAGGCAGCCGAGTCCGGGCAGCACACGCTCGATCACGGTGCGACCGTCCTCGCCCGTCTTGCCGAAGCTGCCGCCACCCTGTGCCGTCGACACTCGCACACCGGCGCCGGCGATCGGCGCGCCCGTGACGCCGTCGAGCAGGCGCAGCTTGACGGTGCCGAACTTCGCGAGCACGTCGTCGAGCTCCAGCGTGAACACGAGCTCCTTCTGCCCGGGTTCGATGCGCTGGCTCCGCAGCAACGAGCTGCGCAGCAGCAGCGACGCGGCGACCGGCGGCGCCCGGCCCAGGCGCAGTTCGCCGCACCAACCCTGCTCGCGCAGCTTGGCGTCGGCGTTCTGGCCCATCTCGTAGAACCCGACCCATTCGCCGAGGCCGAAGCGCAGCAGCCGCGTCTGTTCGGTGATCGGCAGGTCGCCCGCGAGCGGTGTCTCGGTGGCGACGACGTAGGGCATGCCGAACATCGCCTGCTTGGCCAGGTCTCCCATGATCGACTTGCCGTCGGCGCCCTGTACCTTGACGCGCACGACGTACGACGGAGTCAGTTCGATGTCGATCTGCTGGAACGCGCGCGCGTCGAGCGTGCACGACGCCTCGTGGTTGCCGAAGCCCTCGGCGCGACACGTGAGCTGCCACTCGCCCGGTTGCAGGCCGGCCACGGCGTAGACGCCGGGCGCCGCCGCGTCGCCGGAGTGGTACTCGCGGTCGCGGCGGTAGTAGACGCTCGCGCCGTCGACGGGCGTGCCGTCGGTGCTGCGGATGTTGCCCGTGACGAGGATGCCGAGCGCGTCACCGGCGGCGAGCTCGGGCACGGCCGGCGCGGCCGCCTCGCGTTCGACCGGTGCGGCGCCGGGCGCTGGACCCGGCGCGACCTCGGCAGCGGCGGGCTCGGGCGGCGCCGTGGCCGGCGGCGGGGAGACACCACCGGCGGCGGCCGTGGTGCCGCTGAGCAGCAGCACCGTGAGCAGCACGAGCACGAGGAACTCGGCGAGCACGAGCAAGGTGAGTGGACGCATTCCGACTCCTCCAGAGGGGGGCGCGCAGTGTAGCTCGAACCGGGCGCGACGGGTCGCGCTCGCCGGGCGCGGCCTGGAGCCACGGCGCACGCTTCGTCCGGTTCAGCCGGCTGCGGCCGCGCCGGTCCGCACGGCGCCGGCGAACGCACGCGCGCGCGACACCCGGGATCAGCGCACCGCGGAACGGATCGGGTTCGACAGCACCACGTTGCCCTGGTGGAACAACAGTCCCTGCACGGCCAGCACGTCGGCGAACGTCGCGGCGCCCGACGGCATGGTCACGGGCACCTGCAGCGGCACGCTGCCGAACGCGAGCACGACGAGGTTCTGCGGGTCGAGCCAGAGTTCGCCGAACCCGGTGGCCACGGGCGGCGCGGGCAGCGAGGCCGCGAGCACGCCGAACGCTGCCGCGGGCCCATCGAAGCCGGCGCTGCCGGCCTGGCCGATCGGCGCCAACGCCAGCGAGGCCCGCCCCCGTTCCTGGACCGCGAACGGGCCCACGATGGGGCCGCCGACCGCAACGGCGCTGTCGATCTCGAGCAGCGAGCCGGACCACAGCACGGCCGCGCTCATCTGCCCGCCCGGCGACGCGCCGCCGACCAGGGACCCGCCACTCACGTGCGCCGACGAGGACACGCCGAACGCGACGCCGAGGTTGAGTCCGTTGCCGGCGACCAGGCCGAACGACGCACTGCCACCGACGAGCGAACAGTTGCTCAGGCGGACCTCGCTGCCGTAGGCGTTGAGGCCGGGGCCCGGCGCGGCCAACGCGGAGCCCGCGGTGCCGAGGAACGCCGTCTCGCTGGCGGCGAACCGGCTCGAGGACATCGCCGCGGCCGGGTTGCCCAGGCACGTCGACGCGTGCATCGACACGCGGTTCGAGTCGTTGATCGCGAACGCCGGGCTCCACGCCGAGATCGTCGTGGGCGAGCCGAGCACGACGTCGTCGAGCACGACGTCGCCGGCACATTGGTCGATCCACACCGTGCCCGGCTGCGCGAACAGCAGCGCATTGGCCGACAGCCGCCGCAGCACGCAGCGCTGGTTCGCCGGCAGGCCGAACACGTGCAGCGTGCCGTGGAACACGGTCGGTCCGGGGCCGGAGCCGACGATGGCGAGGCCCTTGTCGACCGTCAGGGCGAAGTCGTAGTCGCCCGTCGGCACGACGAGCACGAGGTCCCCCGGGCTGGCCGCCTGCACCGCCGCCTGCAGCGTCGTGAAGACGCCGGGGCCGCCGAGCGAGTCGACGACCAGCGTGGCCTGCGCGAAGGCGGGTGCGGTGAACAGGGTTCCGAGAAGGGCGGCGGTTCGCATCGTCTCTCCGGGGCCGGCGGCCCCTCGTGGCCGGCCATCTAGACGGGTCGCGCGGCATCGTAACCGCACGCGGGGCCGCGCCGAGCGCCGCGCGAATTCCCGCTGCCGCCGTGTGACGGCCGGCGCGGCGCCTCCCTCTGGCAGGGAAAGCCATGAACCGATCCCAACTCTTCTCTTCTCTCTTCACGCCCATCCTGCTGCAGGCCGCGCTGCTCCCGGCCCAGAACTGGTCCGAGAGCGGCGATGCTGGCCAACTGCTGCGCACCGCGCAGACGCCGCAGGGCTTCGGCCCGCTCGCGTCGATCACCGGCTCGATCAACAACGATGCCGACCTCTACGTGCTGCAGATCGACGACCCGCTCACGTTCTCGGCCTCGACGGTCGGCGGTGCGACGATCGACACGCAGCTGTTCCTGTTCGACGTGCACGGCCGCGGCGTCGTGATGAACGACGACTCCGCCGGCACGAACCAGTCGACGATCACGGGCCAGTACGTGCCGTCGCCGGGCCGCTACTACCTCGCGATCTCGTGCTACGACCGCGACCCGATCGCCATCGACGGCGAGATCTGGAACGACCAGCCGTACTTCACGCAGCGGCAGCCGGACGGCGCGCGCGCGCGCGAGCAGCTAAGCGGTTGGAACGGGACCAGCGGCACCGCCGGCGCCTACACGATCCTGCTGACCGGCGCCGCGTTCCCGGCCCAGCAGCTCGTGCTGCCCGACAACCACAACCTCAGCGAGAACGCGAGCCAGCTCGGCAGCTCCGGCTCGACCAACTGGTGGCGCGCCGGCGGCGGCCGCTTCCAGCTCGTCTACGACGCGAGCCACTTCGCGACGGCGGGCGTCGCGGGCCCGATCGCGATCCGCAAGCTCATGTTCCGCGGCGAGGACGGCGAACCCAACCGCGGCGGCGCCGTCTGGAACGGCGTGTTCGTGCAGGTCGGCGCGACGTCGCTGACGTCGGCCACCATGACCACCAACTTCGTGACCAACCGCGGTTCGGCGACGACCACGCTCGGCCCGCCCGCGACGACCGACGTCACGATGCAGCCTTCGTCGGGCGCGACGCCGAACGACTACAACATCGTCATCGACCTGACGGCGATCGCTGCGGGCTTCCCGCTCGATCCGACGAGTTCGCGGCCCAACCTGCTCATCGACATCATCATGCCGAGCGCCGCCACCGTGCCGCCCGCGTCGGGACCGGTGATGGCGATGCAGGACACGAGCGGCGGCCTCGCCGTCGTGCGCGGCCGCGGCGTGACCACGGCGACCAGTTCGGCCACGACGGGCACCGACTCGACCTCGCCGCCCGTGCTCGGGCTCGAGTTCGTCGGCAACGGCGGCAGCGCCGTCGTCGTGCCGGCGCGCAACGAACTCTACGGCGCCGCGTGCGGCGGCGAGCCCTCGGCGTTCTACCAGTCCTTCGTCAACGGCCAGGACTTCGACCTCGGCGGCCTCAGGATGCTGCCCAACGACGTCGGCACGCCGGTCACCTACTCGGTGCAGAACAGCATCGCGGGCGTCGACGCGAGCAAGGTCAACGCGATGCCGGACAGCACCGCCGACGACGCGCTCGTCACGCACAACCTCGGCTTCACGTTCCGCTATCCGGGCGGCTCGACGACGACGATCCGCGCCTGCACGAACGGCTTCGTCTGGCTCGACGGCACGTCGACCTCGACCGACTTCTCGCCGTCGGTCGCTGAGTTCCTCGGCGCGGCGGTCGACGCACCGGCGCGGCTCGCGCCGTTCTGGTACGACTTCAACTGCGGCCGCAACACGCTGACGCACCCCAACTCGGGCCTGCACGTGATGACCGACACGTCGGGCGGCCCGGGCAACGCCGCGTGCTACGTCACCTGGCTCGACGTCGGCGTCTTCAACTCGGTCGCCGCCGGTGGCACCGCGGTGCATCGCATGCAGTGCGTGCTGCACGAGAACGGCACGGTCGAGTACCGCTACGGCGCGATGCCGGTCTTCTGCGCGAGCACCGCGACTGCGCTCGGTTCGAGTGCGGGCATCGTCGGCTTCACGCGCGGCCGCATCGGCAGCATCGCCTCGGCGGACCCGCAGTCGCGCGACCTCTCGGTCGAGCTGCCGTTCACGACGTTCATCGAAGGTGGCACGAGCAACATCGGCCAGACCGTCGTCTCGACCCCCTTCGCGGGCGGCGAGCAGTACGGCGGCCGCGCCTTCGCCGGCCAGTCGCTGACGTGGAACGTCGATCACGTGCCGGCAGGCACGCTGGTCGGCGTGCAGCTGCTCGACATCGCGGCGTCGCGACCGGGCTTCGCGCTGCCGACGATCACGGCGCCGGGCTGCATGCTGAGCACGACGACCAGCGCCGTGCTCTGGGACGTGCACGTGTTCCCGTCGGCGCACGTCGCGGGCGGCGTGCCGCTCGTGATCCCGGCCGGCATCGACGGTTTCGAGCTCTACGCGCAGTACGTCGTGCTCGGCGGGCTGTTCGGCGCTCCGGACCTGATCACGTCGTCGAGCAACGCGGTCAAGCAGATCGTCGGCCGCAACTGAGCGGCCGGCTACCGACCGGACAGGGCCCAGCCCGCCCAGTCGCGGAACGCAAGGCCGCGCTGCCTGGCCGCTCGCTTCGCGGCCTGCAGCGCCGCGCGCGGCTCCTGCCGCTGCTGCCACAGCCGCGCGTAGAAGTCGGCCATCAGCAGCGCCGCCTGCGCGTCGTCGACCCGCCACAGCGTGGCGAGCACGAACCTCGCGCCGGCGGCGTGCAAGGCCTGACGCAGCGAAGCGAGGCCCGTGCCCGCGCGGCGCACGCCGAGCGACGTCTCGCAGGCGGACAGCGTCGCGAGTCGACAGCAATGCAGATCGAGCAGCGCGATCTCCTGGGCGGTGAGGATGCCCTCGTGGTGGCCGCGTGCGTCGCCGGGCAGGTTGGCGCCCGCGAGCACGATGCCGGCGAGCGAGTACGGCGACAACTGGGCGGCGCGGTCGTGCGGGCCGGCGTCGAACCGGGCGAGCGGACCCGCTTCGATCACGTCGGTCGCGCGCCACGCGCCTTCGGGAGCGAAGTAGCCGTGCGTCGCGAGGTGCAGGAACGTGCTGCCCGGGGCGGCGTCGACGAACCGCGCCTCACTCGCGTCGGCACCGAGCAGCGTCGTCGCGGTGCGGTCCGTGAACGCACTCGCGAACATCGCGGCGAGCGACTCGGCTTCGCGCTTCGAGCCCGGCAGCGGCGCGAACGAACGGCCGTCGGGCCCTGCGCGCTCCGGACTCGGCGCGAGGATCGGTGTCGCGATGCCCGGCTCGTGCACCGCCTGGCTCCCCGGCTCGCTGTCGTAGTCCGCGCCGCCGAGCACGAGCGCCGAGGGGGCGTCGTTGCTTTCGACGCGCGGTTGCATCAACGCACGCAGCGACCAGACCGAGGACACGGCGAACGCATCGCCGAGCGCGACTCCGGACGCGAGCGGCAGTTCGTCGATCGGCACGAGCTGCATCTCGTCGGCGAGCGACAGCACGAGCGAGTCGGTGCCTTCGGGCAGCGCGGCGAGCACCGGGTCGAAGAGCATCTCGCGCAGCGCGACGAGGCGCGCCCCGAGCGTCGCCGCCGGCGCCGGGCGCACATCTGGATCCCGGCCCGGCACGAGGTCGGGTGTGCCCGGCACCGAGCGCATGGCGAGCACCCGTCCCGCGATCGCGTCATCGCGCACGCCCGCGATCAACGCGTCGACAGCGGCCACCGGGGCGAGCGCATGCCACGTCACCCGACCCGAAGCCGTCAGCACGAACGCGCCAAAGCGCTGCTCGCTGGTCATGATCCAGGGCGTGTCCGGCGCGTGGTTCCACCGCGTGTAGGTCAGGAACGCCACGGCAACCTCGTGCGCAGCGAGCCTGGCAGCCAGTTCGCCCGGCCTGACCGCGAGCCGCATGTCCCGCGGCACGAGCGCCAGCAGCTCGCGTTCGAGCGTGTCCTTGGCGAGCGTCGCGTCGCGGATCGCGTCGTCGCGGGAGACGCGTTGCTCCGCCGACTCCGTGGCGTCGCGCGGCTGCGCGATGGCGTTCTCGAGCCGCTGGCTCGCCTCCGCGAGCTGCGGGCCCAACCGGGCAAACGCTTCGGGCTGTTGCTCGCGCACGATCTGGCGCAGGCGGACCGTGTGCAGTTCGGCACTGCGCGTCGCTTCGAGCAGCTGCAGGCCATCGGCCCGCAGGGCCGCCACCGTCTCGTCGGGCAACCGCTCGCCGAGGTCCAGCAGCCTCGTGACGTGCGACAGCGGTTCCGCGGCTTGCCGCGCCAGCTCGGTCGCGTCGCGCGTCGACACGCACCGCGTCGACAGGCGCTGCAACGCGGCGCCGACCATGGCGCGGTCGAGGTCGGCAGCAGCCGGCAGGTCGCCGAGGCTGTACTCGGTGGCCGCGAGGTTCAGGCGCGCCCATTGCAGGTCCGGGTGGTCGTCGGGCAGCGTCTCGGACAGCACCGCAAGCACCTTCTGCTGCACCAACAGGGCACCGGGCAGATCGCCGAGCGCGCGCCTCGTGTTCGCGAGGTTCGCGCGCACCTGCTGCAAATCCGGGTGGTCGTCGGGCAGCGTCTCGGACAGCACCGCGAGCACCTCCTCCTGCAGCGCCCGCGCCCCTACCAGGTCGCCGAGCGCCTTCTTCGTGACGGCGAGGTTGTCGCGCGCAGCCTGCAGGTCGGCGTGCGTCTTGGGCAGCGTACGCTCGTACACCGCCAACACCCGTTCCTCGAGCGCCAGTGCCCCCGCCGCGTCGCCGAGCGCGCGCTTCGTGTTGGCGAGACCCGCGCGCGCCCGCTGCAGGTCGGGGTGGTCGTCTGGCATCGTGCGCGCGAGCACCTCGAGCGCCTTCTCCCTGAGTGCGAGCGCGCCGGGCAGGTCGCCCAGTGCATGCTTGGTGTTGGCGAGGTTGCCGCGCGCGGCCTGCAGGTCGGGATGGTCGTCGGGCAGCGTGCGCGTGAGCACCGCGAGGACCTGCTCCTCGAGCGCGAGCGCACCCGGCAGGTCGCCGAGCACCTTGCGCACGACCGCGAGGCTCCCGCGCGCGGCCTGCAGATCGGGGTGGTCGTCGGGCAAGGTGCGCGAGAACACCGCGACGACCTCTTCGAACAACAGCAGCGCTCCGGGCAGATCGCCGAGCGCCTGCTTCGTGGTGGCGAGGTTCATGCGCGCGAGCTGCAGCCGCGGGTGGTCGCTCGGCAGCGTGTGCTCGAACACCGTGACGACCCTGTCGAACAGCTCGTGCGCACCGGGCAGGTCGCCGAGGCTCATCTTGGTGCAGCCGAGGTTCAGGCGCGCCAGCTGCAAGTCGACGTGGTCGTCGGGCAGGGTCCTGGTGCGCACCGCGAGGACCTGCTCCTGCAGCGCGAGCGCGCCCGGCAGGTCGCCGAGGATCCGCTTGACGTTCGCGAGGCCGGAGCGCGCCCGCTGCAGGTCCGGATGGTCATCGGGCAGGGTCCTCGAGAACGACGCCACGACGGCCTCGAACAGCTCGAGAGCGCCCGGCAGGTCGCCGAGGCTGCCTTCGACGGCGCCGAGGTTCAGGCGTACGGCCTGCAGGTCGGCGTGGTCCTCGGGCAGCGTCGCTTCGCGGTGGCGACACAGCGCCTCCCACGCGGTACGAGCCGTGGCCAGGTCGGCAGCCGAGTACGCGGCCAGTCCGAGCCGCCACAAGGCACCGTCGGCAGCAGCGAACCATGCCGGAGTCGCGTCGTCGAGCGCGGCCGCGGCCAGCGCCGCCTTGCACACGTCGCGCGCCGCACTGCGATCCCCGCTCTCGAGCAGCGCCTTCGCGTTCGCGATGAATTCCTCGAGCCGCGCGACGGACTGCGCGATCGCCGCGTCCGGCGGCTTCGTTCCGGGCTCCTGACCCGGCACGCCAGCCGACACGAGCCATGCAACCGCGATCGCTGGCAAGAGGCCAGGACGGACCCACCGGTCCACGAACGAGCGCGCGACCCTCATGCCGCGCAGCATACGGCGCCCCGGCTGCAGGCGCCGCTCGTGCCAGGTCGTTCAGGCGCGGGTCTCGTCCTGCGCGTCGTTGGAGCCGACTCGACGGCGGCCTCGCGGCCCGAGCCTCACTGCGGCGTGAAGACGAAGCCGTCGCCGAGCGTGTTCGGCCACACGCCGCCGCCGTAGACGAGGAACGTGCCGTCCGAGAGCGGCGTCAGCGTGTGGGCGCCGCGCGCCGACGCAAGGCCGGACACGCCGTCGACGCCGATGTTCGCGAGCGGGGTCACCGCGTTGCCATCGTGCAACACGGTCTGCGCCGTGACCGACAGGTTCGTCAGCGCACCCGAGAAGCCGCCGCTGACCAGCGCGCCGTTGCCGTACGGAATCTGGCCTTGGAAGGCGGCCGGGGCCGGCAGGTCGGCCCGCTGGCTCCACAGACCCGTGCTCGGGTTCCACACGTCGCAGAAGCCGACGACGATCGTCTCGTCGTTGTTGGTGCCGCCGTTGTAGATCTCGGCCAGGAAGCCGCCGGTCACCAGCACCTCGCCCGACGGCAGCAGGCTCTGGCCATGGAAGGCGCGGCCGTTGAACGTCTGCACGAGCGTCAGGATCTGCACCGTGTGGGAGAGGGCGCCGGTCGCCGTGAACGTGTTCGTGATCGGGTCGAACAGCTCGCACGACGTCGTGTATTGCGGGACCTGGCCGCCGCCCCACGGGTTCGCGCCGCCGTAGCCGCCGCGGATGCCGCTCACGACGAGCACGCGGCCGTCCTGCAGCTTGGTCTGGCGATGGCCGAGGCGCTTGCTCGCCATCACCGGCAGCGACGTCCATGCGTTCGTGGCCGGATCGAACACCTCGGCGGTGTTCTGCGCCGTGTTCAGCGCGGCGATGAACGCGACGCCGGCGTTCTGCCAGTCCGCGACGCCACCGGTCACGAGCACGCGCCCGTCGTCGAGCAGCGTCATCGCATGGCCGGCGCGCGGCGCCGACATCGAGGGTGCCGGCGAGAAGGTCAGCGTGGTCGGGTCGAAGAACTCGCAGGTCGCCGTGACGAAGCCACCCGTCGTGGTGCCGCCCGCGACCAGCACGCGGCCGTCGTTGAGGCGCACGGCGGCGTGCGCGGCGCGCGGCATCGACAGGTTCGGCAGCGGCGTCGTCGACCGCGTCAACGGCGAGAACAACTCGGCGGTGGCGATCGGCAGCGGCACGACGAAGCTCTGCGTGGCACCGCCGCAGATCAGGACTTCGGTGACGTTGTCGCGCGGGCCGGTGCCGAGCGGCGTCGCGGTGTGCACCTGTCGCGCGGTGCCCAGCGGCGCGACCGTTTCCCAACCGTTCGGGTTCGCGAACTCGAGGCGGATCGTCTTGCTGATGCTGAGCCCGCCCGCCTCGAGCGTCGCCGCGTGCAGGAACAGCGGCGGGGTCGTGGCGTTGATACCCGGACCGATCGGGATGGTCGTGGACACGTGGCCCGAGGCGTTCGTGGTGAAGCCGATGGCGAAGTAGTTCGGGCTCAGCAGGTCGAGCCCGATGTTGCCGAGGCCCGGAATGAGGACCGGGCCGACGCCGTCCGAGACGCCGAGGAACGCGGCGGGGAACGGCGTCGTCGGCGAACCGAACGCGAGCGTCAGCGTGCCGCCGACGCGCGCCGGCGTGTTCTCGACGTACGCCGACGGAATGCCGTTGCCGTGGAACGGGTTCTGGGCCGCCAGTGCCATGGGCACGAGGCAGGCGAAGCCCGGCACGAGAAGTGACTTGGCGAACGCAACGAAGGTCATGGGCGAGGCTCCGGATCGGGTGGACAGGCGGTGTGTGGGCTCGATGGGCCCAGCTGTTCGCAAACGGCGCGCCAGGGGGTGGGCGGCGCGAGGTGCACATGATCGCCGACGGCGGCCCGTTCGCCCAGTGCCACGGGTCATGTCCATCATGTTCCAGGTCGTGCGGCGGCCCCGGATCGTTCGCCGGAACCGCGCCGGAACCCGCGTCGGGTCAGAGCCCGACGAGCGCGGCGTCGTTCGGCACCGACACCGTGTAGTGCGCGACGCCGCTGAAGTTCGTGGCCGCCAGCCGCATGACATCCGCCGACGACGACAGCACGCAGCTCGGCGGGGCACCGAGCACCGACGGGTTCAGCGGCAGCGGCGGCCGCGGGCGCCCGGCCGCGCCGGCCGCTGCGGCCGAGCGCGCGCGAAGTCCGTGTGGCAAGATGGGCACATGTCCCAGCCGAATCGCCGGTCCTTCCTCGGCTGCCTCGGCGCCGGCGTGATCGCCGGCCGCTCGGCGCCGGCCGCCTTCTCGACGGCCACGCGGCCCTGGGCCGACCTCGACGCGCTCGTCGATCTGGTGCGCAAGACCGCGCGCCGCGACCTGCTCGGCAAGGCGGCCGACCTGCACCGGAACGACGGCGTCGACTGGCGCGACCTGCTCGCGGCCGCGTTCCTGGCCGGCATCCGCGACGTCGAACCGCGACCGGTCGGGTTCCAGTTCCATTGCGTGATGATGACGAACTCGGCGTTCGACATCGCCGCGCGAGCGCCGGCGGCCGAACGCTTGGCGGCGGCGCTGTTCAACCTCGACGACTTCAAGCACTCGCAGGAAGTCGATGCACAGCGCGGCGACTGGTCGATGGCGGCCGCCCCGGCCAGCGACGAGGTCGACGTCGCGCAGGCGACGGCCCACCTCGGCGAGGTGCTCGCGAAGTGGGATCTCGACGGCGCCGATCGGGCCGCCACCGCCGTGGCACACTGCGCGACGCTCGACGAGGCGTTCGAACCGCTGTGGTGGTTCGGCATGCGCGACTTCACGAACATCGGCCACAACCCGATCTTCACGGCGCAGGCGCATCGCACGCTGCAGCAGATCGGCTGGCGGCACGGCACCGACGTGCTGCGTTCGCTCGTCTACGGGCTGCTCGACGGCAAGCCCGGTGCCGCCGACGCGACGTTCGTCGCCAACCGGGAACGCGCGGCCGCGCTCGTGCTGCCGCGATCGCCGCGCGCGTCGAAGGCAGCCAGCCTGGACCTCGCCACCGAGCTGCGGCGCGCGACGCCCGAAGCGGCGAGCACCGCGGCGGCCGAAGCGCTGGCGAAGGGTCTGTCACCGGGCTCGGTGTGGGATGCGGTGCGGCTGTGCGCCGCGGAGCAGTCGTGGC
>DASUFY010000086.1:0-3607 GCA_036274315.1 Planctomycetota bacterium
CCGACTTCATGGTCGAGGGCGACGACGAATCCATCATGGCCTGGTGGGTGAAGCACATGCACGAGCACCCGATCGTGCTCGACTACCTCGTGCAGCACCTCGTGAACCTGGCCGAGCGCGACTACCGCACCGCGGGCGCACAGCGCTCCGAAGGGTTGTGGTGCGCGGTGATGCGCCTCGACCGCGCGCTCGGCGACGCCGGGCGACCGCGTGCGGATGCCAGCGTGGAGGTCCTGTGGGCCAGGCTGCACGAGGCCGAGACGGAGTGGTTGATGCGCGACGACCGGTGAGCTCGGCATTGCAGTGCGCATGGGGGTAGCATGAACCGTGCGACGAGCGCCCCCATCCGCCACCGACGCGGCGAACCCAGGAGTCGAGCCATGAGACGAAGAGCGATCGCGATCAGCACCTTCAGCCTGTTGGCCTGCGGGGCCGCGGGCCAGGGCAAGCCGACCATGGAGTTGCTGCCACCGACACGCTTGATGGCCGACGGCAAGCCGATCGAGATCGGCCAGCTCTCGAGCATCGCACACGCCGGCCCATGGGTGGCCGACGTCGATGGGGACGGCGATCGCGACCTGCTGGTGGGCGACTTCCCCGGCTACTTCTGGTTCTTCGAGAACACCGGTGGCGACGCAGCGCCGGTCTACACGTGCAAGGGCAAGCTGCACGCCGGCAACGAAGCCGCCAAGACACCGGTCTATTGATGCATTGCATCGAGTCCACAGTTCGTGGACTACGACAACGACGGCATCCTGGACTTCATCAGCGGTTCGTACGATCCCGGCGACGTCTACTTGTTCCGCGGAATCGGCAAGGGTCGCTACGCCGCGGTCGAGAAGATCCTCGACAAGGATGGCGTGCCCCTCGTGCATCACCCGGAACAACTCATCGCGTACGAGCAGATGAGGAAACACGGTGACGAGAGCTCCGACGCGGCGATCAGGAACCGCGTGGCGTCGTTCGGCAGCTGGGTGGCCCCCGTCGACTGGGAGAACGACGGCGACCTCGACCTCCTGATCGGGAGCTTCCGCGGCGAGCTGTTCCTGCGCATCAACGAGGGTTCGCGCAACAAGCCGGTCTACTCACCGGAGAGCATTCCCGTGCCGGCCGGTGGCATCCCGTTGAAGGTCTACTGCCACGCCGACCCGGTCGTCGCCGATTGGAACGAAGACGGGCTCTGGGACCTCGTCGTTTCCTCTGGCGATGGCAGCGTCGGCTGGTACGAGAACATCGGCACTGCCCGGTCGCCGCGGTTCGGCGAACGACAGCTGCTGGTCTCCGCCAAGTCGGAGAGCAAGTTCCTGACCCAGGACCTCGAACCCGGCGAACAACCCGGGCCTGGCGTGCGCGCCCAGATCTGCGTCGTCGACTACGACCTCGACGGCCACCTCGACCTCGTGCTGGGCGACTACTCGAACGTCAGACGCCTGCGCGTTCTCGACGGCGGGCAACGCAAGGAACGCGACGCCACGCGCGTCGCCCTCGAAGAGGCGCGCAGCAGACTGCGCGCGGCGGGGACGGACGCCAAGGAGCACGAGGCACTGCAAGAGAGGGTCGAGACGCTGACGAAGCAGGAGGGCACGTTCTACACCGAGGCAGAAGGTCGTCGCACGAGCCACGTCTGGCTCTATCTGCGCAGGCCGGCACACGGCGGCGCACCGGCCGACAAGCGATAGTCGGCGACACAGCGGCTCGGACCGCGGCAGGCCGAGGGCTGGCCCGGCGCCGAGACTGGCCGGGGCCGGCATCGTCGGCAATGCGCGACGCGACCGTCGGTGGGACGGACGATGCCCCGCGGACTGGTGTGGGGCGGCGCACGCGTGTGACGCCGTTGCTCGATATCAGCGGTCCGGCGCAGGTCGGTGAGGCCGTCGACGTGCCCGACGGCGCGTCGTCGGCCGGCTTCGCCGCGAGCAACGGCCTGCACAAGCGCATCGGCAGCTGAGCGCCGGGGCGTCGAAGCGGAATCCGCGTGTCGGTGCGATACAGTGGCCGGCCCGACGCGCGGCCGGCGGCTGTGCCCAGCGAGAACAGTGGCCGAAGCCAAGCCCAAGAAGAAGGTCGAGCTGTCGAGCGCGTGGCGCGAGGCGCGCGCGCTCGTCGCCGTGCACAGGAAGCGCCTCGCGCTCGGCCTGCTGCTGATGATCGTCTCGCGCCTGGCGGGTCTCGTGCTGCCCGGGACCTCCAAGATGCTGATCGACGAGGTCATCGGCAACCACCGGCCCGAACTGCTCTGGCCGCTCGCCCTCGCCGGCGGCCTCGCGACGCTCGTGCAGGCCGTGACGGGTTTCGCGCTCTCGCAGATCCTCGGCGTCGCCGCGCAGCGCGCGATCAACGACGTGCGCAAGTCGATCCACGAACACGTGCTCCACCTGCCCGTCAGCCACTTCAATTCGACGCAGACCGGCGTGCTGATCTCGCGCGTCATGAACGACGCCGAGGGCCTGCGCAACCTCGTCGGCACGGGCGTCGTGCAGCTCGTCGGCGGTCTGCTGACCGCCATGCTCGGCTTCGCCGTGCTGCTCTACCTCAACTGGAAGCTGACGCTGGTCGTGCTCGCCGTGCTCGTGCTCTTCGGCGCGATGATGACGTTCGCGTTCCGCAGGCTGCGGCCGCTGTTCCGCGAGCGCGGCAAGATCCAGGCCGAGGTCACCGGGCGCCTCGGCCAGACGCTGGGTGGCGTGCGGGAGGTGAAGGCCTACACCGCCGAGCCCGCCGAGCAGGCGCGCTTCGCGCGCGGCGTGGATCGGCTGTTCGACAACATCCGCCGCTCGATGACGGGCATCTCGGCGACGACCTCGATCTCGACCGCGATCGTCGGCCTCGTCGGGGTGATCATGACGCTGCTCGGCGGCCGATCGATCCTGAACGGCGAGATGACGCTCGGCGACTTCGTCATGTACCTGGTCTTCATCGGCCTCGTCGTCGGGCCCGTGGTCAACATCGCCTCGATCGGCACGCAGATCAGCGAGGCCTTCGCCGGCATGGACCGCCTGCGCGAGCTGCGCGAGGTGCCGCGCGAAGACGCGCAGGATCCGGCGCGCGAACCCTGCCCGGTCGTCGACGGCGAGGTGCGCTTCGAGCACGTCTCGTTCGCCTACGATCCGGGCAAGACGGTGCTCGAAGACATCACGTTCACGGCGCCGCCGGGATCGACGACCGCGCTCGTGGGCACGAGCGGCGGCGGCAAGACGACGCTCGCAGGCCTCGTGCTCGCGTTCCACCGCCCGTTCGAAGGCAGGGTCCTCGTCGACGGCCGCGACCTGACGACGCTGCGCCTCTTCGACTACCGCTCGCACGTCGGCGTCGTGCTGCAGGACAACTTCCTGTTCGACGGCACGATCGCCGAGAACGTGGGGTTCTCGCGACCCGAGGCCTCGCGCGCCGAGATCGAGGCGGTCTGCCGCACGGCGCACTGCGAGGAGTTCGTCGCGCGCTTCGAGAAGGGTTACGACACGGTCGTCGGCGAACGCGGCGTCAAGCTCTCGGGCGGCCAGCGCCAACGCGTCGCGATCGCGCGCGCGTTGCTCGCCGACCCGCGCATCCTCGTGCTCGACGAAGCGACCTCGATGCTCGACAGCGAGAGCGAGGCGCTGATCCAGGC
>DASUFY010000087.1:0-36370 GCA_036274315.1 Planctomycetota bacterium
CGTGCATCACGACTTCTGGCTGCAGCGTTGGCACGACAACAACATCGGGTTCCACCGCGCCTCGGTGCATCCGGCCCTGATCCGGCACTGGCGGCGCCGCGGCGGCAGCGTGCTCGTGCCGCTGTGCGGCAAGTCGCTCGATCTGCGATGGCTGGCCGAACGTGGTCACGATGTGATCGGCGTCGAACTCGCCGAGCGCGCCATCCGCGACTTCTTCGCCGAGCAGCAGCTCACGTTCACGCGGCGCGACGGCGAGCTGCCGGCCTTCGTCGCGCAGCAGCTGCCGATCACGATCCACCAGGGCGACTACTTCGCCCTGTCGCTGCCGCCGTGTGACGCGCTCTACGATCGCGCGGCGCTCATCGCGTTGCCGCCGGAACAGCGCGCCGCCTACGCGGCGCACACCGATTCGTTGCTGCGCGACGGCGCCGAGCGCCTCGTGATCACGCTCGAGTACGAACAGGCCGCCGTGCAGGGTCCACCGTTCTCGGTGTTCGCCGAGGAGGTGCTGCGCCACTGGCCGGACCTGCTCTGCATCGAACGACGCGAAGCGATCGACGAGGCGCCGCCGAAGTTCCGCCAGGCCGGCCTGACCACGGTCGCCGAGGTCGTGTGGCACGCTCGCGGGCAGGGCCCTCGCTGATTGGGTTCGAGCGGCAGTTCCCGTTGCGCTGTCGCGGCAGAACAGGCTCGCGCCCTCGCCGCTGTCGGCGATGACCATGAACTCTTCACTGCCAGCACCGCTGATCGGGCCCGAGTCGAACGCAGCTGCGGGCCCCCTACGGCACCGCCCATTGCTCGACTACCGCACCCGCCAATCGGCGCCGGGCATGATCCTCTTCATGAACTGGTCGAACAGCGGCACGGTGAACGCCGTGTCACCATGGCTCGGGCTCCACACCATGCCCTTGTCGATCAACTTCGCTCGCGACGGCCCCAGCGCAGTGACCTTCTTTCCGAGCACCACTGCGATGTCGCCCGAACGATGCGGGCCGGCGCCCAATTCAGCCATCGCACGCAGGTATCGCTTCTCGGACGGTGTCAGGCGGTCGAAACGCACGCGAAAGAAGCTGTCGTCGAGAGCTGCGGTTGCGAGCCGGTTGGCTGCCTCCACGTCGCCCGGCGAGTTCCGGCGGTGGCGTACCCGCGCCGGGAGAATACGGGTTCAGCACCGGGTCCATGGCGGGACGACCATAGCCTTCTTTGCAAGTTTATCGATTTAACTGAAAAACCATGGTAAGTTCGGTAGATCTCCGTCGCCTGGGCTGGGTCATGTCCCGAGGTTCCAGCAGACCGGTCTGAGCACGGTCGCCGTGGTGTGTGGCTCGCGGGCAGGGCCCTCGCTGACTGGGTTCGAGCGGGCCGTTCCCGTTGCTACAACCAGTCGAGCCCGGCGAGCAGTTCGGCGACCGTGCGCTGGTTGACCGCGGCGGCGAGCGCGTGTGCCGGCGACTCGTGTGGATCGTCGTACCACTCGGTCGGCAGCGGCGAACCGGCGCGGCCCTGCCAACGCCGGCGCCAGCCCTCGTCGATGCGCGGCGGCAACGGCCGGCCGCTGAGCGACGACCAGACCATGGCCCACGCGCGCGGGATCACGTGGTAGGGGCGGTAGCCACCGCCGCCGGTCGCGAGCCAGCGACCCCCGCAGAGCTCGTCGGCGAGTTCGCGCGTCAGCTGCGCGGCGGCGTGCAGGCTGCGGGTCGTGCAATCGATCGTCGCCAGCGGGTCGTCGCGGTGCGCATCGCAGCCGTGCTGGCTCACGATCAGGTCGGGCGCGAACGCGCGCGCCACGGCCGGCAGCACGCTGCGCACGCACTCGAGCCAGGAGTCGTCGGCGGTGTACGGGTGCAGCGGCACGTTCAGCGCGTAGCCGAAGCCATCGCCGCGGCCCCGGTCGGTCACGTAGCCGGTGCCCGGATAGCGGATCTCGGGGGTCTCGTGGAACGACAGCGTCAGCACGGACGGGTCGGCCGCGAACGCGAACTCGACGCCGTCGCCGTGGTGCACGTCGAAGTCGACGTAGAGCACACGCGGCAGGCCGGCGGCGCGGGCCCTGTGGATCGCGAGCACGAGGTCGTTGACGAGGCAGAAGCCGGCGGCGGCGTTCGGCATGGCGTGGTGCAGGCCGCCGGCCGGATGGAACACGGCGCGGCAGCGGCCCGCCACGATCGCGTCGACCGCGGCCAGCGCCGCACCGCCGACCGCGGCGGCGGCTTCGAACTGGCCCGTCGCGATCGGGTTGTCGCCCGGGCCGAGCCCGTAGTGCCGTGCGGCGACGATGGCGGCGTGGCTCGGCTGCGGCACCGAGGTCGCGCGCAGGATCTCGAGGTAGCGGCGGTCGTGGGCCGCGGCCAGCTGTTCGATGCTCGCTGGCGTGGTCGGCAGTACGTCCTCGGGCCGCACGAGACCCGTGGTGTGCAACAGATCGAACAGCGGCTGCTGGCGGTCGCGAGCGAACGGATGGTCCTGGCCCAGGTCGTAGACCGGCAGCGCCGTGGCGTCGACGATGCGGCGATCGGCCATGGTGTGTGTTCTACTCGGCGCGGCGGCCGAATCCACGCGGCAGCCTCATTGCCGCCGGGGTGTTCGTGGCGCGGATGCGCCACCGCGCAGAGTCTGCGCGCCACGCCAAGAAGCGCGGGATCAGAAACCGCCGATCGTCAGCGCGAGCCCGTTCGATGCCGTGGTCTGCGCGATGCTGCCCGACGCGCCGAACTCGACGACGACGCTCTGGCCGAGGAACGACTGCCCGATCAGGGCGGCGAGATCGGGAATGACGATCGCCGTTTCGGCGACGCCCGCGTTCGCGGTTGCGAGGCCGAGGAAGAGAGGGTTCACCTGCAGCGTGCACCCGATGCCCCCCGCGATCGCGGGCGGCAACGGCACGTTCGACATCATGAACCCACGCACGTCGACGACTGCGGCGTTCGCCGGGACTCCCGTCGTGCGGGCGAAGAACGTCGAGCCGATCCAGGGCTGGAACGCGGACGACAACGCGACCGGGCCTGCCGAGCCGACGCAACCGGCGCCGAACTGCGTCGACGCGGCCGGACACGTGCTGACGAGGCGCGCCAGATACGGCGAGCTCACGACTGCGGCACCGAGCAACGTGCCGCTCGTGCTGGTGAAGTCGCCGCCGACGAGCAGCTCGCCCGACGGCAGCCAGGTGAGGGACCGGATCGGCGCGTTCGTGCCCGGCAATTGGGTCCAGTCTGCACCGTCCCAACGCAGCAGGTTGCCGAAGTAGAGGGTCGGCAGGCTCAACGAACCGCCTTCGTAGCCGGCGACGAGATCCCCGTCGGGCAGGGAAGCGAGGGCGCGCACGTCCGCGCCGTTCGCCGTACCGAGCTGCTGCCACGCCGCGCCGGTCCACCTCGAGATGCCGAGGTTGTGGGCGGCGATCAGCGTGCCGTCGGGTGCGATGTGCAGGCGAACCGTGCGTGGCAGGCCCGCGCCCATGGCTTGCCAGGTGCTGCCGTTCCATCTGGCGATGCCGCCCGTCGCCACGCCGCTAACGTTGTTGAAGAAGCCACCCGCGACGAGATCACCGTTGGGGAGCGCGGCGAGTGCCAGCACCGCGCCGTCGAAGCCAGTGCCGAGGGCCGACCACGTCGTGCCGTCCCAGCGCGCCACGAACGTTGCGGGCGTGCCGCCGGCGTTGAGGAAGTGACCGCCGATCACGATGTCGCCGTTGGGCATCACGACGGTGGCCTCGACGGCGCCATCGACGCCCGTGCCGAGAGCCGACCACACCGCGCCGTTCCATCGCGCGACGCGGTTGACGATCAGCGTTCCGGAACTCGTGAAGAGGCCGACGGCGATCAGGTCGCCGTTGGGCAGTTCGACGATGTCTTTGACGGTGTTGTCGAAGCCGTCGCCCAGTCGGTGCCAGCCGAAGGCGTCCCTCAGCGCGATGCGCTGCGCCAGGCCGCCGGAGGTGGTGCCGAGGTTCGTGAACTCACCGCCGATCACGATCGCACCGCCGGCGACGGCGCGCGCGGCATGGACGGGCCGATTGATGCCGTCGCCGAGGCTCGACCACACGGAGCCATCCCAGCGCGCGATCCGGCGCGCGGGCGCACCGGCGACATCGTTGAACGCGCCGATCGCGATCAGGTCGCCGTTGGGCAGCGTGCGCAGCCGCAGCACCCCGCCGCCGCCGAGTCCTGCACCGAGGGACGACCAGGTCGTTCCGTTCCACGCGGCGACGCCGACCGCCGGGACGCCGCCGAACGAGTTGAAGTACTGACCGCCGACCACGAGCTGCCCGTTGGGCAGCACGGCCATCGAGCTCACTTGCTCCGCGGTGCCTGCACCGAACGTCGTCCAGCTCGTGCCGTTCCAGAGCCTGAGGCCGTACGTCGAACCGAGGTAGCCGGCGATCACCACCTCGCCAGTGAGCAGCTGTGCGATCGCGGTGCCGGTCATCGCGGGTCCGCCGCCGAGCGTGCCCCAGCTCGTGCCGTTCCAGACGGCGAAGCCCGCGACGGCACTGCCGCCGGCCTGGGCGAAGGTTCCGCACACCGCGAGATCGCCGTTCTGCAGCACGATCGCGTCGGTGATGCGGTTGTCGACGCCAGCGCCCAGCGGCACCCAGGTCACGCCGTTCCAGCGTGCGACGTTGTTCGCCGGCACGCCGCCGATCGCGGTGAACAGGCCGGCGGCGACGAGGTCGCCGTTCTGCAGCACGACGAGCCGTGTGACGAGGGGCGACGCTCCCTGAACGGTGCCGAGCGACGTCCACGAGCTGCCGGTCCACGCGAACACACCGTTCTGCGCCCCGCAGAACAGCTCGTTGTTGACGCCGACGGCGAGGCAGAGGCCGATCCCCGTGCCGGTGTCCAAGGCCGCCTGTGCCGACCACGTGCCGGTCGCTGGATCGAAGAACGCCATGCCCGCGGCGATGACCGAACCCGCAGTTCCCGCGCGGCCGCTGACGACGATGCGAGGTGGCTGCGGACCCGCGCCGTCGGGATCCCAGCCGACGGCATCCCACGGATCCTCGAAGCCGGGCATCGTGTTGCGAGCGTTCCAGGTCGAGGGGCATTGCGCGGTCGAATGGGCGACCGCGATCACGGCAAGAAACGCGCTCGCGAGGTGAGGCGCGAGCGAGAGGGGTGAGGAATTCATCGGGACCTCTGGAAGGGCCGAGTCGGAGGCTTCCCCGGCGGACGTCACTCCAGGGTACGGGCCCGCGATCCGGCCGGCAAGGGGCGCCGACCTTCTACACCTGCTACCGGCCCTGGCTGAGGAAGCGCCGCAGCCACGTGCGCGCGAACAGGAACTCGCGGTCGATCGTGCGGCTGGTCACACCGAGCAGTTCGGCGATCTTGGGGATCGTCAGCCCGGCGAAGAAGCGCAGCATGACGATCTTCGCCGGCCGCTCGTACTCCTTCGTCAACGCGGTCAGCGCCTCGTCGAGCGCGAGCAGGTCGACCGGCGAGCCGCCGTCGTCGATCGCGACGTCGCTCGTCAGGGTCGCGGGCTTCTGCCCGGCGTTGCGCCGCAGGCGGCCTTTCTTCCGCGCCTGGTCGACGAGGATGTTGCGCATCGCGTTCGCCGCGGCGCCGAAGAAGTGCGCGTGGCCGTCGAAGCTCTGCGGCGCCTCGCCGCCGAGCCGCATCCAGACCTCGTGCACGAGCGCCGTCGCCTGCATCGTCTGGCCGGGGCCCAGCTTGCCGAGGCGTGCTGCCGCGAGCTGCTTCAGGTCCTGGTAGACGAGCTCCCAGAGCTCCTCGCTGGCGCCGGGCTCGCCGCGCTCGACCCTGGCCAGCGCGACGGTGACGGGCTTCGAGATCATGCGTGTGAGCAAGTCTAGCACCCGCCGTCAGTTGCCGACCAGTGTCGCGAAGCGGGGCAGGTCCCGCACGCGGTCGATGTCCGGCAGCGCGAGCACGGCGTCGCGGGTCGTGCCGCATGCGAACGCATGCTCGAGTGCCGCCGACGCGCCGGTGCGATCGGCGTCCTGCTGCGCCGACGTGCGCCCGGGCGCCGCGAGGCGGCGGCAGTAGAGGCCGAGCAGTTCGCGGTACAGGTACTCGTAGTACGGTCCGAAGACGCCGAGGTCGGCGCCACGCTGGTAGCACGCGATCGCCTCGTCGAGGTCGCCGTCGGCGAGCGCGAGCCTGCCGAGCTGCGCGTGGTGGCCGGGCGATGCGTTCGCGACGAGCCAGGCGCGTTCGGCCGCGACCCGCTGCGTCGGCGAGCCGATCCGGTACTGGGCGAGCTCCTTGGCGTCGAGCCGACCGACCGCGAGCCGGCGGGCGGTCGCGATCGGGTCGAGGGGATAGCGCTGCACGCAGCCGCCGTTCGTCTGCGTCGCGAACCGGGTGCCATCCGGGCTCTCCGCGACCGAGGCGCCGGTGTCCGGCAGCCGCAGCACGGCGAACACCCGGCCGGTCACGGTCTCGAACACGTGCACCTCGTCGTTGCACACCACCCAGGCGAGCCGGCCGCCGGCGAGGAAGCCGCACGGGTAGTCGCCGGCGGGCACGAGTCCCGTGTAGGTGACGAGCGGCGCGCTGCTGAGGTCGTCGACGGCGGTATGCAGGTCCCAGACGAACGCGAGCGGCTCGGCGAGCGTGCCGAGCAGGTAGCGGCCGTCGGGGCTGACGGCCGCGTCGATGTGCATGCCGTCCGGAGGTCGCGACACGCGTGCGTGGACCTCGCCGGTGCGCCGGTCGACGAGTTCGATCGTGCGCAGATGCAGGCCGGCCATCGCGACGAGCTCCGACTGCGGGCCGCCGACCCAGCTCGGCACGCCGCCGGGGTGCGGGATCTGCGACAGCAGTTCGCCGGTGTCGAGGTCATGGCACTGCAGCATCACGCCCTCGCGCGGCGTGGGTGCTCGGCCCGCGGGATTCAGCACCGTGACCAGCCGCTTGCCGGCGCGGTCGATCGCCCAGTGCAATGCGTTCGGCACGGCTGGTTCGACGCGCGGGCACGGCGGCAGGCGGATCTCGCGTACCAGGCGACCATCGAGGTCGAGCACGACGAGGCGCCACCCGGTCGGCCCGTCTTCGGGCAGCCCACCGATCAGCTTCGTGCCGCACGGGCTCGGCTCGAGGAACGCCAGGCCGGGCCAGCGGACCTCGCCGAGCCGGCGCCTCTTGGCGACATCCCAGACGTGCCACGGTCCCCCGTCGGGACCGGCGTCGCGATGCCGGACCACGGCGATCAGCTCGGGACCCCACGCGGGGCTGTTGGCGGAGGATGCTGGCGCCGCGTCCGGGATCTGGAACGGCATCCACTCCGGCTCGAAGCTCCAGATCCGGATGTCCCCGCCCTGCACCGCGAACCGCGTGCCGTCGGGGTGGAACGCGATCGGTGGTCGCCAGCTCGTGTCCGCGGGTCCGAGGTAGTGGCGCACGATCTGCAGGGACGCGAGGTCGAGCAGGCAGACATCGTTCTTGTGGTCGATCGCGATCGCGCGGCTGCCGTCGGGCGTCGGCGTCACCGAGTGCAGGCGCAACGCGTCGTGCCGCTCGATCGCGCCCGTTCGCAGGTCGACGATGCAGAGGCGGTCGTTGGCCGTGACGAACAGACGTTCGCCGGACCGCCGCGCGCACGAGGCTGCGAGCTCCGCGAGCAGTTCGCCGGCGGTCGTGTGCACGCGGATCACGCCGGCGCACGCACTGACGACGCGCTCGATGGAGGGGACGAAGGACAACTCGCTGCCGCGCATCAACTCGGCGGCGACCTCATCGCTGCGCCCCGGGCACTCGCGCACGAGTCGCCCGGTCCGCGCATCCCAGATCCGCGTGACGCAGTCCGCAGCCAAGGTCGCGAGCAGCAACCCGCTCGGGTCGAAGGCGATCGCACCGACCGGCCGTCCGTGCCGCAGCACGAGCGGCGCCCGATCGCCGTTGGTCGCGAACACGCGAGCGGTGCCGTCGACCGACGACGTGGCGAAACGGCTGCCGTCCGGCGAGAAGGCGCACGACGTCACCTCGGCTTCGTGGTCCGCGATGACGCGCAGACAGGCGCCGGTCTCGAGTTCCCACAGCCACGCCGTGCCGTCCTGCGCAGCGGCCAGCAGCAGCCGTTCGGCCGGATCGATCACCATCCGGTCGATCGAGGCGCGCGGACCCGCGAAGCGACGCAGCTGGGTGCCGGTCTCGGGGTCCCAGAGCACCGCGTCCGACGCGCCCGACCCGACGAGCCGGCCATCCGACAGGTACTGCAGCAGCGTGCCCGATCCTTGCTCGATGCCGTGGTCGTGGCCGTCCAGGCGCTGCACGAGGCAGTGCTGCGGCAGCGCGTCGTAGATCGAACGGCGCACGGCCGAGTCGTTGGTCAGGGCGCTCGCCTCGAGGGCGAGCAGCAGCGCCAGGTTCGGGTCGTCCTTCGCGAGCAGCGCGGCCTCGGCGGCGATGCGCACGCCCTCGGCCTCGCGCGCGCGCGCGACCGCGGTCTGCTCGTTCGCCTGCGACTCGACGAGGAACCACAACGTGCCCGACAGGCCGAGCACGAGCGACAGCAGCACGAGCGCGGCCGCCGCGACCTGCACGCGGTAGCGGCGCGTGAACTTGCGCAGCCGGTAGAGGCCGCTCGGCGGACCGGCGGTCACCGGACGGCTCGTGAGGAAGTTCTCGAGGTCCTCGGCGAGCTCGCGCGGCGAGCCGTAGCGGCGGTCGGGCTCCTTCTCGAGCGCCTTCATGACGACCCAGTCGAGATCGCCCTCGAGCCGCTTCCACCAGCGAGCTTCGTCGCCGGCGGCCCCGATCTCGCCGCCGTGCGTGGTCCACCGCTGCTTGAGGCGCGTGCTCGGCTTCGGCGGCACGGTGTCGCGCACGAGCTTGCTGAACTGGACGACGCTGCCCGTCTGCATGCCGCTGGCCTCGATCGGGCGCGCCCGTGTGAGCAGCTCGTAGAGCACGACACCGAGCGAGTAGACGTCGCAGCGGGTGTCGATGTCGTGCACGGCGCCCTCGATCTGCTCGGGCGCCATGTACTCGGGCGTGCCGAGCACCGTGCCCACGAGCGTGTGGATCGACTGCTCGCCGAGCCGGCCCTCGAGCGCCTTCGCGATGCCGAAGTCGATGACCTTCGGCATCGCCTCGCCGCCGCTCGTGACGACGAGCACGTTCGACGGCTTCAGGTCGCGGTGCAGCACCCCGCGGCGGTGGGCATGGTCGACGGCGCGGCAGACCTTCGCGAACAGGCGCAGCCGGTCGTCGAGCGGCAGCCGTTCGCGCTCGCAGTAGTCCGTGATCGGCGCGCCGTCGACGAACTCCATCACCAGGAACGGGCGGCCGATCGCGTCGGTGCCGGCGTCGTAGACCGCGGCGATGTACGGGTGGCTCATCAGTGCGAGGGCCTGGCGTTCGGCCTCGAAGCGAAGCAGCACGTTCTCGGTGTCCATGCCGGGCCGGATCAGCTTGATCGCGACCTCGCGGCGAACCGGGCGCAGCTGCCACGCCCGGTAGACGCTGCCCATGCCGCCCTCGGCGAGGCGCTCGAAGTCGGCGTAGCCTTCGATCTCGGGCACGGGCTGCGGGCGCCGTCCTGGTGGCACGTCGAGCGCGCCGTCGGTCGGCGGGGGCACGGCCGGGGCCGCGAGGAAGCCGGCGAGCGCGGCAGCCTCGACCTGGAGCAGCTCGGCGAGCTCCGCCTGCACGGCCGGGTCGCCCGGGCACGCGCGTGCGACGAACGCTGCCCGCTCCGCCGCACCCAGCTCGGCGCCGTCGGCGAACAGGCGCAGGAGCAGGTCCTTCTGGGCGTCGTCGAGCATCGGCGGGTGCGCAGATCCTACGCCGCGATGGGCACGGCTGCGGCCGCGGGCGGCGTGATCTCCGTGGATTGCACGTCGTGGTCGAGGCGCCGCAGCGCGAGCTGAGGCAGCAGAACGACAGGCTGGCTGCCGCGAACGAGCCGCGGCACGCGCAGCTCGACCGAGGCTGGCACCCCCCGTCCGACCGCGCTAGCCTGCGGCAAGTGCACGTTGCACCGCCCACGTCGTACCTGCAGCCGCGCTTGGGTGCATTGCCTCGCTACCCGTCGCTCTACCAGATCAACACGCGCGTCTGGTTGACGGACCTGTCGCAGACGCTCGGGCGGCCGGCGACGCTCGACGACATCCCCGACGCCGAGCTCGATCGCGTGGCCGCGATGGGGTTCGACTGGATCTGGCTGCTCAGCGTGTGGCGCACGGGTCCCGCGGCGCAGCAGATCTCGCGCGAGAATCCGCAATGGCGTCGCGAGTTCCGCGAGACGCTGCCCGACCTGCGTGACGACGACATCGCCGGTTCGGGTTTCGCGATCACGGGCTACACCGTGCATGGGCGTCTGGGTGGTGACGCGGCGCTGCTGCGAATCCGGCAGCGCCTGCGAGATCGCGGCCTGCGCTTGATGCTCGACTTCGTTCCCAATCACACCGCGCCGGATCATGCGTGGGTCGAAGAGCACCCGGAGTACTTCGTCACCGGCACCGAGTCCGATCTGGCACAGTCGCCGCAGAACTACCGGCGCGTCACGCTGCGCGAACGGGACCGGGTGCTCGCGCTGGGGCGCGATCCGAACTTCGCCGGCTGGCCCGACACGGTGCAGCTCGACTACGGCAATCCGGCGACGCACGAGGCGATGCGCGGCGAGCTGCTCCGGATCGCAGGACAGTGCGACGGGGTGCGCTGTGACATGGCCATGCTCGTCCTGCCCGACGTGTTCGAGCGCACCTGGGGTCGTCGGGCGCCGCCGTTCTGGCCCGCGGCGACGGCGCACGTGCGCGAACGGGTGCCGGGGTTCTGCTTCATGGCCGAGGTCTACTGGGATCTCGAACGGACCATGCAGCAACAGGGCTTCGACTACGCGTACGACAAGCGCCTGTACGATCGCCTGCGCGACGGCGAGGCCGGTCCGGTGCGCGAGCACCTGCTCGCCGGCCTCGACCATCAGGACGGGCTCGCTCGCTTCATGGAGAACCACGACGAGCCGCGTGCGACCGCGACGTTCGAGCCGCGCATGCACGAGGCCGCCGCCGTCGTCACCTACCTGTCGCCGGGCCTGCGGTTCTTCCACCAGGGGCAGCTCGAGGGCCGTACGAAGCGGATCTCACCCCATCTCGCGCGTGCGCCCAGCGAGCCAACCGACGAGACGGTGTGCCGGTTCTACGCGCGGCTGCTCGCGGTGCTGCGCGAGACGGCCGTGCGCGACGGTCGTTGGCGTCTGCTCGAATGCGCCCCGTCGTCGGACGGCGACGCGAGCTGGCGGGGCTTCGTGGCGTGGTCCTGGCTCGGCGCTGACGGCCAGCGGCTGCTCGTGGTGGTCAACTATGCGCGCGGTCAGGGCCGGTGCCACGTGCGGCTGCCCGCCGACGAACCGGTGCCCGTCGCGGTGCGATGGAACGATCGGATGAGTGAGACCACCTGCGAACGCGCCGGGGGCGAGATGGTCTCGAAGGGCCTGCATCTCGAGCTTCCGTCCTGGGGCTACCACGTGTTCGAGAGGAAGCCCGTCTGAGGGCGGCATGTTGGCCATCGACGGCTGTGTCATGGCGGGTGTTGGTCGCGTGACCGAGACGACCCGACCCGGCTTCACCTCGACCGTGTGGCGGAGCGCGTGCGGTGACGGGAATGCTGCGGATTCGTGCGAGTGCGGTTCTCGAGGCTGGCGAACCGGTGCTGCGGGCACTGTTCGGCGGCGCCCGTGCCTCCGAACGGTGCGAGGGCGCGCACGCGGCGCGGGCGCCGCACGCACCGCGTCGGGCATGTCGCTTGCGGGTCGCCGCGCATGAACACCATCACCACCGATCAACTCACCCAATGGCTCGAAGCGGGCGAGGACGTCCTGCTCATCGACGTGTTGCCGCCAGAGGACTTCGAGAAGAAGCACATTCCCGGCGCCGAGAACATCCCAGTGCAGGCCGACGATTTCGTCGAGCGCGTCGACAGGCGGGCGTCCGGCGATCGCAAGCGCCGCGTCGTCGTCTATTGTTCGAACGAGCAGTGCGATGCCTCGCCGCGCGCCGTGCAGAGGCTCGAGAAGGCCAGGTTCGAGAACGTATTCGCCTACGAGTCCGGCATCGCGGGATACCGGAAGAGTGGGCGACCGCTCGCGGGCACCGACGCCACCTCTTCCTGAACACGATCAGGAATCCTGGGGCCAGAGCCGCCGGTGTCGAGACAGTGTGGGTCTGCCTGCTCGGGCCCCGGTGCCGGTGCGTTCGCCCACTGACCGGGGACTCGGAGGCCGGAGACAAGGGAATCGACTATGCTCTCGGCATCGGTGTTGCGGCGTGCGCTGCGCCGCTTCGAGGTCGATCCAATGCCAGCAGTCTGCCAGCGAGTCCAGGGCGCAGCCCGCCAGCGGTGGGGCTGCGTTGGGCGTCGAGGAGAGGTGGCGTGACCATCCGTGTGCTGCTCGTCGACGACCATCAGATGATGCGCCAGGGGCTGCGGTCGATCCTCGAGCACGAGCCCGACCTCGAACTGGTTGGCGAAGCGAGCAGCGGCCGGGAGGGCGTGCGCCTCGCCGCCGAGTTGCAGCCCGAGGTCGTGATCATGGACGTGGCGATGCAGGACCTGAACGGCATCGAGGCAACGCGACAGATCAAGGCCCGCGCGCCTGACACAGCTGTCGTGGCGCTCTCGAGCCACGGCGACCGGCGCTACGTGATCGCGATCCTCGAGGCGGGCGCCGACGGCTACGTGCTCAAGGCGGGCGCCTACGAGGACCTGCGGCGCGCGGTGCGCGCCGTGCGCGAGGGCAAACGCTTCCTCTGCCCCGAGGCTGCGGACGCGGTCGTCGATGCCACGTTGTTGCGCGCGACGGAGAGCGGGCGTGCGACGACCTCCGCATTCTCGATGCTGGCGCCGCGCGAACGCGAGGTGCTGCAGATGATCGCCGAGGGGCGGACCTCGAGTGGCATTGCCGAGCAGCTCAACCTGGCGCCGAGCACGATCGACACGCACCGGCGGAACCTGATGCGCAAGCTCGGCCTGCACAACATCGCCGACCTGACGCGCTACGCGATCCGCGAAGGCCTCACGTCGCCGGATCGCTGAAAGCGGCGCGGCTGTGCGCACTTGGCATGGAGATTGTGCGGTGAGGACTGCGAACCGAACCGCGCAGCAACATGATCACGACTAGACACATCCTCCTGCCGACCGACATGTCGGAGCAGTCGATCCGGATCTTCGGGCCCGTTGCCTCGCTCGCGCGCGCGCTCGACGCGCGCATCACGCTGCTGTGCGTGATCCACGATCAGGTCCACGTGCCCGGACCCCCGGGTGCCCCAATACCGACGACGCTCGACGTCGCCGAGACCGCAAGGGCGGCGCGCCACAGGCTGCGCGACCTGCGCACCGGCCTGCCCGCGGACCTCCAGGTCGACGTCGACACAGCGGCCAGGTTCGACATCGGCCGCGCGATCGTCGAGTACGCCGCCGAGCACGGCATCGACTACATCACGATGGCCACGCACGGCCGGTCGGGGTTGCGGCGCCTCGTGCTCGGCAGCGTGACGGAGTCGGTGCTGCGCCAGTCGACTGTGCCGCTGGTCGTCTTCCCTGGGCAGGCGTGACGACGCGCTGGGCACAGCCTCAGCCAGAGGCTCAGCTCGTTCCGTCGTGCTGCTTGCGGGCCTGCTGCTCGACGTGATTCGCGAAGCGGCGGAGTTCGTCGCCGATGTCGGCGGCCGGTATGCCGAGCGCGGTGCCGATGCGTTCCACCACGCCCTCGGGTTCGATCCCGATCTGGAGCATGATGCGGCACTTGTCCTGCTCGAGGTGGTGGAAGGTGACAACGCCCGCATGCTGTGCCCCGCGCGTGCTGCGCCACGCGATGCGCTTCTTGGGGATCCGCTCGACGATCTCGGCCATCCACTCCTGGGTTCGGCCGTGTAGCTTCGTGCGCCAGAAGAAGTGCCGGTCGTCCTCTCGGTGTACGAAGTCGACGTGCTCGAGGAACAGCGGGAACTCCTCGGGGCGCGTCCACTGCGCGTATGCGGTCGCGGCGGGCACGTTGGCGGTGATGGACTTCTCGACGATGGTTCTCATGGCTCGTTTCGGCGCGGGCCTGCGGCAACGCGCCGGGCTCTCGCGGCGTCGGTGCTGCTGCAAGATCTGCACCCTGGCACCCAGAGTTGTAGGCGCGGATCGCGCGCCCGCGAGCGGAGGTCGCGCCTCCGATCCCACGCGCGACGGGGTGCAGACTCCATGGGCACGACGATTGCACATCTCGAGCATGCCGGAGGCTCTGCAACCGTTCCGCCGCGTGCGCGACATCCTCGCCTTCGTCATGGATCTGCACCTGCGCCGGATCAGCGAGTACGAGCAGGCCATGCGCGGCAACGGCGACGTGCGGCTCCGAGCCGTGCTCGCCTACATCCGCGACAACGACCGGCGCGTCGTCGCGGCGATCGCACGCATCGCGGAGGACGAGAACGCCCTCGACGCGTTCGTTCAGGGAGTGCCCATCGCGGCGCTGTCGGCGGCCCAGGAATCTTGCTCGCCCGACTCGGGCATCGAGACGATTCTCTACGACTACGGCGTGCGCGACCATGCGCTGGGCCAGCTCTACGAGCAGCTCCGCGCCTCGCCGCTCGGGCCGCGCGCGAAGGCGATCTTCGACGACCTGGGCCAGCTCGCGCTGCACAACCAGCAGCGGCTGCGCCAGGCGATGTTGGACTTCGAGGGTGGCGCATGACGCGGCGAACGGCAATGAGGCTCGGCGAACCGGCGGCGCCGCCGTTCCGCTACAACCCGTCTTCGTGGCGCTGTCGCGTCCCGATCGTGGTGCTCGCTGGCATCGCGTTCCTGATCTCGGTCCGGCTCGCGTTCTACCAGTGGCGGCTCGCGGGGCCGCCTTGGGATCCCGTCTTCGGTTCCGAATCGAGCGCCACGGTGCTCGATTCGGAGGTGTCGCAGCAGATGCGCGGTTGGATCGGTGTGCCGGACGCCGCGCTCGGCGCGATCGCCTACCTCGGCGACGTGATCTTCGGTCTCGCGGGCTCGACGAGGCGCTGGCAGTACCGGCCTTGGCTCGTCGTGCTCTTCGGCATCGACGTCATCCCACTCGGCATCGTTAGCGTCGTTCTCGTCGGTCTGCAGGGCACGTTGGTGGGGGCGTGGTGCCTGCTCTGCCTCGCCACCGCCGCGGTGTCGTTGGCGCTGGTCGCCTTCGCCTGGGACGAAGTCTGGGCCAGCCTCAGCTTCCTGCGGCGCGCGCGCCGCGAGAGCCGCAGCTGGCGGACCACGTGGAACCTGTTCTGGGGGCGCCGCGAGGCGGCTGGTGCACGCGTCGCGCTCGCGACGGCATCACCGTGAGGTGGGCACGCTACGGTGAATTGGTTCTGGGGGCATGGCTCGCCTGCAGCCCGTTCGTGCTCGCGTCGCCAGCGCCTGCTGCTGGCTGGGTGCTCGACGCCGCGGTCGGCGCCGCGGCCGCGGTCGGCGCGGTGCTGTCGCTTCGGCGGCCGGCGCGGCGCACGCACTTCGTCACGCTCGCCGCTGCGACGGGTCTCGTGCTCGTCGCGATCCTTGCCGGCTCGGGCGGCGCGGCGGAGCCCGCACGCCAGAGTCGGTTGCTCACGGGCCTCGTGCTGATGATGCTCGCGATCGTGCCGACCGACGCCGCGTCGCCGCCGCCGGCCTGGCGCCGTGAGCCCTCATGAGCTCGCCCGGTGGCAGCCCGCGCGCGCGCCCCGTCGTCGAAGTCGGTGTTCTGATCGCCCACGCCGTCGACGCGGCCGTGCTGCGCACGATCGACCGCGCACGCGAGCGCGTGCGAGCCGAGCTGGCGCGTGCGCTGCCGACGTTCCGGTTCCGAATGCCGCTGCGACGCTGGTACAATCCCGTCCCAGGGGCCGTCGCCTGCACGACGCGGCTGCTGCTGCAGGGCAGCCAGGAACGCGAGCAGCGGCGCTGGGACTTCGCCATCGTCGCGACTTCATCGGACCTGCAGACGTTCCTGCGCCCCGATGCGTCCGCAGCGCCGTCGCGCGCCGTCGCGACCGCAGTGGTCTCGACGGCGCGCCTGATGCCCGATGCACCGGAACCGGGCTCGCGCAGCGACCGCGCGGCGCAGCGGCTCGCTTCGCTGTGCCTGCACGTCATCGCCGACCTCAACGGCGTGCCGCACGCGGGCGATCCGCGCAGCTACTCCTCCGCACTGCAGTCGACGGCCGACCTCGACCGCATGGAGCTCTTCGGTGAGCAGGAGACCGCGGCGCTCGCGGCCGCGCTCGCGAACGTGGCCGACGCGCGGCTCGAGGAGACGTCCGCCGCCGCCGCACGCACCCTGCCGTTCTACCTGCAGGTGCTCCACCTGAGTTGGCGCGAGATCGCAGTCGGCGTCGCCGAGGCACGCCCGTGGCTGTTCCCGTTCCGCCTCGCGCGCCTCACCACGGCCGCGGTCGCGGCGACGTTGCTGCTCATGTTCACCCAGGAGATGTGGCGTCTCGGTCTCGCCCAGCCCGCCGGTCGCGTAGCGATCGTCTGCGTGCTGGCGTTGGCTCTCGCCACAGGCTCGGTACTGAGCCGGCAGCACCTGCTGCTGCGACGCGGCCGGCGCCGGCTGACCGAGCAGAGCGCGGTGATGAATGTCACCGTGACGCTCGTCGTCGCCGGTGGAGTGTTCGTCACCTTCGTGGGCGTGCTCGCCACCGCGCTGATCGCTGGCTTGTTGTTCGACGCGAAACTGATCGGCGCATGGGTTCCCGGCCGCGAACTCGACCTCGCCGCGCGGATCCAGTTCGCCGCCTACGTCGGTGCGTTGGGCATCGTCGTCGGCGGTCTCGGCGCCGCCTTCGAGGGCGACGACTACTTGCGTCACGTCATCTACGTCGACGAAGAGGTCTGACCGCGCGAGCGTGGCCGGTGTCAGGGCGGACCAAGGCCGTGGCGTCGGTGCCACGCTTCGGGATCGGCGCGCAGGTCCTCGACCATGTCGGGCAGCGAGTCGAGCACGTGGTGCGCCGGTCGCCAGCCCAGCAGCTGGTCGGCGCGCGACACGTCGAGCTCGTAGTGGTCGTCGGCGAGCTCGATCATCCACGGACGCACGAACTGATCGACTGGCAGCTTGTCCTGCAACCACGCGCCCACCTTGGCCAGTGGCTTCGGCACCACGTGCGTTGGCCAACCCTGCTCGCCGTGCAGCAGCTGGCCGAGCCGGTTCTGGATCTCGGCGTAGCTCGGCGTCTCGGGTTCGCCGACGAGCACCGGCGTGACGCCGGGCGGCAGCTCGCAGCGGTGGGTGATCGCGAGTTCGATCGCCGACACCACGTCGTCGACGTGCACGTAGCTCTGGCCGTGCGACGTGTCGCCCGGGTAGACGAATGCCTCGATCGATCGCCGCTCGATGCGGTGGATCTGTTGCGACAGCGGGATCGACTCGCAGCGGTCGGTGTAGATCCCGGCGATGCGCAGCACGACGGCTCGGATCGGGCCGTGCTCCTCCTCGATACAATGCTCGGCGTCGACCTTCGATCGCGGATAGTCCCATTTGGCCTGGATCGGGCTCGACTCGTCGATCGCCCGCCCGGGCTCGCTCGGTGCGTGCACGAGCATCGACGAGGCGTAGAGGAACAGCTCGCAGCCGAAGCCGCCGTTGCGCAGCCCATGGAGCAGCCGCGACGTTCCGCGCACGTTGACTTCCTCGTAGAGCGGGCTCGGCTCGCCGGAGAAGTCATAGTAGGCGGCCAGGTGCACGACCGCGGCCAGCCGCTTGCCGTAGGCGTAGGCGACGCGCTCGAGGCCGAGCGCGACGCTGCGCGCGTCGGTGAGGTCGACGCACACGCACTCGATCTCGGCCGGCGGTTGCGGCACGCCGTCGCGGTCGAAACCGACCACCTGGTGGCGATCCTTGAGCCTGTCGAGCACCGCGGCGCCGAGCAAGCCGCTGCTACCCGTCACGATCACGACGGGCTTGGCGCGGTGCGTGTCCATGCGTTGGGCGCGGCAACTGACGTTCCGCCCAGGAGCCCCAGACCTGGGCCGGTGATCGGTGGTGCGGCCTCCGGTCACGTCGGTGGTACCGCCGCAGCCTCAGCGCGGCCTGCGCGATTGTGATAACCTCGCGCCATGGCCGGTGATGGACAGGCCGGCGCTCGCGAGCCCGAACCGGGCGCCGTCCGCGCGCCGTGGAGAGCGCTAGGCGCCCCGGATCATTCGCGGCTCCAGATCCACTCGGACGCACTCATGCGCGCCTCGGATCCAGTCGTCATCGAGGACATCGGCGGCCAGATCCTCGATGCCAACGCTTGCGCGATACGCGCTTACGAGTGGCCGCGGCACGAACTGATCGGGCGGTCGGTCCTGACGCTGATCGCGCCTGAGTATCACGAACGGGCCGCGCGCGCGCGCGAGCTGTGCCGTCGCGGCGGCGAGCCCGAGTACGTCGAATGGGAGCGCGTGACGCGATCGGGTCGGCGCATCCCGACCCTGCTGACGCTGTTCCCGGTCGCCGACGAGCGCGACGCGCACCGCGGCGTCGTCTCGCTGGCCAAGGACATCACGGAGCTGAGGCGCCGCGACCTGATCCGCCGCGAACTCCAGTACGCAACCGAGCGGGCCGAGGAGCGCGAGCGCCGCACGCTGTCGCGCGACCTGCACGACTCGGTGGGCCAGCTGCTGGCGCTGGCCCGGATCCGCCTCGCGGCGCTGCGCGAACGCGCGACCGGCGGCGAGATCGCGGCGAGCGTCGCCGAGGTGAGCGCGCTCGTGGGTGAGGCGGAGGAGCGGGCCCGCACGCTGATGTTCCGCGTCAACCCGGCCTGCCTCGACGACCTCGGATTGCACGCGGCCGTCGATCGCCTCGCCGACGACCTGCGCGATCAGTACGGCCTCGCTGTGACCGTGCAGGCCAAAGGCGATCTGCGCCACCTCGACGATGAGCTGCGCAGCGCGCTGTACCGGTGCGTGCGCGAGCTGTTGATCAACGTCGCCCGGCATGCGGAGACCAGACAGGCGGTGGTCCGGCTCGAGCGGCGCGACAACCGGACCGAGGTCACGGTGCACGATCGGGGCCGTGGCTTCGACAGCGCGACCGTCGCCGAGGGGTTCGGCCTGGTCGGCGTGCGCGATCGCGTGGAGCACCTCGGCGGCGCGCTGGAGGTCGATGCGGCACCGGGCGTCGGCACGCGCGTTTGGATCGATGTGCCAGACCGGCCGTTGGCGTGACGCTGTAGGCGCGCGTCTACCGGATTCTGGGGACGCAACTGCCCCGATCGACGCGAGTGACGGCGCGGCAACCGTGGCCCACGCTGCGCGATTGCAACGGAGGCACCATGATCGTTCGCGAATCCACTGTCCGTCCCGACGCTGCGCCCATCGCCCCATCCGGCGCGCGCACCGTTGATGCCGCGACCCGGCGCACCCTGCTCGAGCACCTCCAGCGCGTGCTCGAACAGGCGCTGGCGCGAGGGCGCAGACGGGCGGCCACCGGCGCCGATGCCGTGCTCGAGCGGCCTGTGCGCCTGCTCGACGAGCGGGCGTTCCGCTCGTGGTCCTCGACCGGACCCCCCGACGGGCTCGGGCCAGGCAGCGTCGACGCGCGCGTGGTCGTGCTCGCCGACGCGCCGACACCGTCGCGGCGCCTGCATCTGCTCGCGTCCGGCGCGCTCGCCGTGTTCGACGCGAGCGAGCCGGCCGCTGACCTGTCGCGCCGCCTGCGCGGAATCGTCGAACGCATCGCGCGCGGCCGCCGCGAGCCGACCCTGCAGGACCTCGGCACTCGATCGGGCGTGATGGCCGCTGTGCTCGACCAGGCCCGCCGCAGTGCCGCGGCGTGTGTCTCGCTCCTGCTGACGGGGGAGACGGGCGTCGGCAAGGAGCACCTCGCGCGCGCCGTGCACGCGTCGGGCCCGCGCTGGCAGCGGCCGTTCGTGACACTGAACTGCGGCGCGTTGCCCGAGAACCTGCTCGAGAGCCAGCTGTTCGGCCACGAGCGCGGCGCGTTCACGGGCGCCGATCGGCAGCAAAAGGGCTTCTTCGAGATGGCCGACGGTGGCACGCTGCTGCTCGACGAGATCGGCGAGATGCCGCTGCACTTGCAAGTGAAGCTGCTCAACGTGCTCGAGTCGCATGAAGTGCTGCGGCTCGGCGCCCAGCGGCCGGTCGGCGTCGACGTGCGCGTCATGGCGGCGACCAATCGCGACATCGAGGCCGACGTGGCGAGCGGGCGGTTCCGAGCCGACCTGTTCTACCGGATCAACGTGATCCACTTGCGTGTGCCGCCGCTGCGGCGGCGCGCCGCCGACATCCCTGAGCTGGTCGGCCGATTCCTGTTCGACTTTCGCAGCGATCTCGGCAGCGCGGCCTTCGCGACCGTCGACGATGCCGCGCTGCAGGCGTTGCTGGGCCACGCGTGGCCCGGCAACGTGCGCGAACTGCGCAACGTGCTCGAGCGCTGCCTCGTGCTCAACCGCAGCGGGCGGATCTCCGCCGACGACCTGCCGCGCGAGGTCCGGGAACCCTCGGCTGCGGTCGATGGGCCGGCACCCGCGGTAGTGCTCGGCGTCGACGACGGGCAGTGGGATCGCCTCTCGCTGCGGCAGGTGCGCGATGCGGCCGTGCGTGCCGCCGAGCGCGCGTACATCACGCGATTGCTGCGGCAGACGCGCGGCCGCGTGGGCCTCACGGCGACGCGTGCCGGGATCCGGCCGCGCTCGCTCTACGACAAGATGCGTGCGCACGGACTGCGCAAGGAGGAGTTCCGCTGCGCGCCGTGACGTCGGATGCGCGCCGTGACGTCGGACGCCCGCGAGCCATGGGGAGGCCGATGTGCTACCGCTGGTCGCGCGCCTCGAGCCAGCGCGACTCGCCGACCTGCTCGACGCCGCCGCTCTCGCAGCGAATTCGGGCGCCCGGCTCCGGCGTGACCCACACGGGTGCCGCGGCATCGCTCGGGTGGTGCTGGCTCCGATCGGCGGTGCCAATGCCGCCGATCCGGATCGTGTGCTACCGTCGCAGTGTCGGTTACGGCGTTGCCGCCTTTGCGGCCGGCGCGTTCGGGGCGGCAATGCGGGTGACCGGCAGCGCGCATCGGGGGTGGCCGCACAGGCACACGTCCATGCCGAACGACTCTGCGGCCCCCGATCCGGGTCCGCCTTCGCTCGTCTCGCGACAGGAATCGCCGCAATACTTCTGGCCCGGCGGGACCTCGCAGCGGCAGTGGTGGTGTGCGCACGTGTGGCTCATCGCGCCAGACGTTCCAACTACCGTGCCCGCGGTCCCCCGGATCACTGCTTGGTGTTGCTCGGTTGCACCCTGGCGCCGAGCTGGTGCAGCAGCCTGACGATGCCGTCGAACCTCGATGGCGCGCCTCCGCCCATGCCCTCCTCGGCCGCGACGTCCATTTCGCGGGCGTCGTAGCAGAGGTCGCGCAGGCGCGCGATCTTCTCCTGCCTCGTGAGGTCCTTGGACGAAGCGATGACTTCCAGCTCGTCGAGCGGAGGGCGCGGGGCGTGGGCGTTGCGGTCGGCCTCTGGCATCGGACCCGTTGTTCGCAACGGGTGTGCCGTCGAGTTCGCCGCGCGGCAGGTCGTCGTCACGAGACCAACCCGGAGTCCGTTCTTCAACCGTTCATCCGGGCGAAGATCGCATCGAGCTCCGCGCGCGATGCCCGGCTGCACATGGCCGAGAAGCCGGCGGTCACCTCCGCGTGTCCGGCGGCGAGCCCGGCCATCGCCGCGTCGACGAACTCCGCGAGCGGCATGCCGTCGGTGTGCGTGCCGGGGATGCCGAGGTCGGTGTCGACCTTCGGCGGGATCAGCTCGACGACCTCGATCGACGTCCCGGCGAGCTGCATGCGCAACGACAGCGTGAACGAATGCAGCGCCGCCTTCGTCGCGCTGTAGACCGGCGCCTTGACCAGCGGCACGAAAGCGAGCCCCGACGTCACCTGCACGATCACCGCGCGGGGCTGCGCCGACAGCTGCGGCACGAACAGCGACGACAGGTGGATCGGCGCCGTCAGGTTGCATTCGATCTCGGCGCCGACCTCGGCGATCGACGTCGCACGCGCGAAGTCCGGGTAGCGCTGCACGCCGGCGTTGTTGATCAGCACGTTCAAGCGCGGCAGCTCGGCCCGAGCCCAGCGGCAGAGGTCCTCGCGTTGCTCGGCCGCGGCGACGTCGCAGCGGCGCGTGAGCAGGCCGGGCAGGCGTTCCGCGGCCTGTCGCAACAGGTCCGCTCGCCGACCGCAGATCGCCACCGTGTTGCCGGCGGCGTGCAACCGCTGCGCGAGCGCGAGGCCGATGCCCGAGGTGCCGCCGGTGACGAGCACCGTGTTTCCTTGCATGTTCATTTCGGCTCCTTCGCGACCCCGGCACGGCCGCGAGCAAGAGCTGCCGCCGGTTCGCTGTCCGCATCATCGCGCATGCACTCCTTCGGAGGCAACCGTCACGCCGGTACCGGTGAGCCGTGTGCAGGAGGATGTGATGACGCTGGGCCGCGCCCGGTGCGCCCGCAGTGAGGTGGAGCGCGTTGGCCACCGTGATCGCGACGAAGGTGCCCGACCGCACCGAGGGCTACTGCTTCTTCGGTTACTGCTTCGGCAGCGCGTTCGCCTCGGTCGTGCGGCGCCATCTGTTCGCCATCTTGATGTGCGACGCCATCGCGCCGGTCGTCGGCTCTTCGACTTCGACATCCAACTCGACGGTCTCCGAAGCGCTCTCGACGAAGCCATCGGCGCGCGAGGTCACCTGCTTGCGGACGATCTTGCCGCTGTTCACCTTGGTGTTCCTCACCTGCCGTGCGGTCTCGGCGGCTTCTGCCCCGCTCGAACCGTGCAGCTCGACGATCCGGTCCATGTCGAGATCGACGGTGCCGGTGCCGTCGATCTCGAACGTGTCGAGATCCACCTTGCTCAGCGTCGCCCGCACTCTCGCCAGGACCGGTGTCATGCCGACGACGCGCAGGCAATCGAGTTGCCACTGCGCCCCGCCGGCCGTCTTCTTCGCGGGAAGGATGCCGAACGCGCCGGTCACGATCTGGACGAGGCCAGCGCGGGTCGGCGCATGCATGTTGGCACGGGCGCCGCGCGTCGTGGTGAGCAGTGCATCGGTTCCCTCGCCGAGCTCGAGCAAACGGCCCGCGGGACTCACCTTGGCCTCGAACCTCATGCCGGCACCTGCGAGCAGGTCCTTCTTCATGCCGGTCGGCACCGAACCATCCGCCGAGTCGAACGCAATGTCGATCTGTCGATCCGGCGCCACGTACGTGCCGTGCACACGCACGATCTCGATCTCGACGAGGTAGTTGCCCTCCGCGTCGACGTCCGCGACCTGCAGATGCAGCGTGCGCGAGGTCGTCGTCGACGCCGACATCTCGCTGCCCTGGATGTCGACCGTCGCGTCCGTCGTGAGCTCGTTGATCAGCCAGACCGAGGCGCCCTTCCTGGCGGTGGAGCGGCTGTCGACTTCGCCTTGCGCCGCGAGACCGGCGGCCGTGATGCAGACGGCGAACGAGAAGGCGGCGAGATGATGATGCATGGTGTGTGCAGGCGCTTCGACCTGCTTGCCGGCCCGCCCCGGAACCCATTGCCCCACATTACCCGCACCCGCGTCGCTGGCCCGATCCTCGCTCGATCGAAAGCGGGCAGCGTGAGGTCGTCGCACCGTTCGACGGCGAGCCCGTCAAGACCTGCACCTTCGACGTCGTCGCCGCCCCGCACCGCGATCGCCGCGCGCGTCACTGCCGCAGCAGCACGTAGACGTGACCGATCGTCGGTCCCTGCTTGCCGTCGCCGGTCGCCGGGCCCGACTCGCAGTTGCCGATCAGCAGGTCGAGCTTGCCGTCGTCGTTCCAGTCGGCCGTCGCGAGGCGCACGCGGTAGCCGGGGATCACGCGGTGCGGGTCGAGCTTCGCTTTGGCCGCCGCGTACTTGTCGCCGGGGTCGACCCGCAGGTGCGAGAACAGCGACACGCCGGGCTCGTACTTGCCATCGCCGCGGCCGCGGAAGAACGACACGTCCGTGGTCTCGTCGCCGACCAGGACGTCGAGCGTGCCGTCGCCGTCCCAGTCGACGGCGATCGCATCCGACTTGTGGCAGACCTTCATCGGCTGCTCGCCGACCATCAGCGGTTCGCGCCGCGTGAACTTCGGCGCCTTGGCACTGCCCTCGTTCCGGGCCCAGAACACGCTACCCGACGTGTCGCCGAGCACGAGGTCGATGTCGCCGTCGCCGTCGAGGTCGGCGGCGTTGGCCGTCGTCATCGAGTAGGTGCCGTCCTTCGTGTCGTCGAACAGCACGGCGCGCGGCCCGAAGCCCTTGCCCTTGCCGAGGCCGCGGAACCAGTAGACGATCGCCGGGCTGTAGCGGCCGTTGACGAGGTCGAGCTCGCCGTCACCGTCGAGATCCGCGAACTGCGGATCGAGGCCGATGCATCAACTCGACTCCATCGTCGCCGGTTTGCCGTCCGACATCAGCGTCGAGAACGCGCCGAACTTCGGTTCGGCGTTGGTGCCGAGGTTCTTGTAGAAGCGCGCGGTGCCGCCGCTGCCCTTGCCGTCGTTGCCGAACATGCCGACGATCAGGTCGCGCACCCCGTCGCCGTCGTAGTCGACGACGAACGGCGCGGCGTGGCCGATGACCGCGACGATCGGCGCGCCGTCGGCTTCGACGCGGAACGGCGCCGCGAGGCGGGGCAGGGCGGGTTCGGCTGCCTTCGTCGCCGGGGGTGGGGATTGCTGCGGGAGCAGCGCGCTGCAGACGAGCGTCAGGGTCAGGACCATCGCCGCATCGTAGCGGCGCCACCGTGCCCGCGAACACGATCGTCTGCGGGCCGCCCGGCGGCCAGGCCTGTCGCTCGTCGCTGGCGGCCGCCGCTCTGCCAGCGCATCGCCGCATCCTCGGCGGCGATCCGGCGCGCGCCGCCAGCTCGTGTTGCCCGCGGTCGTGGGCGAGCCCGAGCGCTCGGGAACCAGTGCTCGAACGGGTCGGCGAAGCGCGGGTCCGCGACCAGGTGGTGGTCGGTGAGCGTCTTCAGGAACGCCAACAGGTCCTCGCGGTCGCGCCGGCTCAACGGGAAACCGAGCTGCCGCCCGACGATCGTCGCCACGGGCGCGCTCGGCGGCGGTGCACCGCCTCCACCCCAGCCGGCGCTGGCGGCCGCGCCGTTGCCGCCCAAGACACCGTCGAGCTGCGGGTGGGAGCGCACGCGTTCGGAGTAGAACTGCAGCACGTCGGCCAGCGTCGCGAACCGCCCGTCGTGCATGTATGGGCCCGTCAGTTCGACGTTGCGCAGCGACGGCGCGCGGAACTTGCCGCGATCCTCGTCCCGATGCGTGACCTCTGCGTGGCCGGGATCGTCGCGCCGCGCGCCAGCGTCGACGCCGTTGTTGTGGCATTGCTCGCTGTCGAACATCACTGGATCGACGAAGAACGCGTTGCCGCACCACGTCGGGATCCGTTGCGTGTGGCAGGCAGCACAGCTGTTGCGGCGATCGCCGTCGCTGCCGAAGAACAGCCGCTTGCCGCGGTTCTCGGCCGCCGTGAAGTTGGGGAAGTCGCGATCGACCTCCTGCGCGAGCGCCAGACCGACGTCGTACTTCGACCGCAGCGACACGATCGCGCGCACGAACTGCGCGAGCGCCGCGGCGATCCGGTCGCGGTCGACGGCGGGGGTGCCGAAGGCCTTGCCGAACAGTTCCGGATACGCCGGCTCGCTGCGCAGGCGCTGCACGAGCTCGTCGAGACCCAGACCCATCTCCACGGGATCCTGGATCGGCATCAGCACCATCGTCTCGAGGCTCGATGCGCGGGCATCCCAGAACAGCCCGCCCTCGTGGAACCGCAGGTTCGCGATCGACATCGAATTCCGGCGCGTCAGGTGGCCGGCGAAACCCCGGCTGCGCGCCCGCCCGTCGGCGAACGCGCGGTCCTGCTGGTGGCACGAGCCGCACGAGCGCGTGTGGTTGCGCGACAGCAGCGGGTCGTAGAACAGCACGCGACCCAGAGTCGCCTGCGCATCGACCGTCGGCGCCGCGGTGTTACTCGCGCGTAGCGCCACGGGCAGGTGCTCGGGCGCTGCGATCGTGGCGTAGTCGTACGGTTGCTCGGGCAGCGTGAACCGGGGCGTGCGGGTTTGCGCGACCAGCGGGCTGCCGGCAGCGAGCATTGCCAGTGCGGTGCGCATCGGGGCGTTGAGTGCCATGATGGTTGGTCTCGGTCGAGGACAGGGGCGCGTGCGCGAATGCAAGCGACATGCCCGCGTGCTCTTCCCATCCGCGATCCGAATCGCCTCGCGCCCCATCGCGGGTTCCCTTGTCGAGCTGCGCGAGCTGCTGAACCAGTGCCCGCCGCTCAGCGACGTCATCGGGCCTTCGCGAACCGGCGGGCGCGCAATGCGGCGGATCTGGCGGGTTTCGTCACGTCACGGTCCGTGAACCGCGCCCCGGCTCGGCTCGCCGGGCTATGCTGCGCGAATGTGGGACTGGCGTGCGACGCTCTTCTCGGCTCTGTCGGCGTTGCTCGCCGGTGTCGCCGGCGCGCAGGTGCAGCGCCCCTGTTTCGTGACCGCCGTCGACGCTGTGGGCCAGCCGCTGGCCGGCGCCGACGTCTGCCTGGGGTGGGGACCGGTCAACGGCGCGCCGGGCAGCGAGCACGTCGTGCGCGCGCGCACCGACCAACGCGGTCGTTGCCAGCCGCTGCTGGTGCCGGGCCGCAGGTACTCGGCGTGGTGCATCGGTGCCGCGGCCGAGGACGGCAGCCGGGCCGTCTCGGAGCGCTGCGAGCGCGCCGCGTGCGGGGCGCTGCTCGAGCTGCGCTGTGAGCATCGGCAAGTACCGCGCACGGTCGCCGTCGACGGCGTGGCAGCGGCCGCCGAGGGTGCTGCCGTGGAGCTCGTGATGCTGCCGGCAATGCTGCCGTCGCTGGCCGAACGACTCGAAGTGCTCGACGGGCGCGTGGCGCTGCCGCCGGCGCCGTGGTCGCGCACCTGGATCGGGCTGCGCAGCGCGGCCGGAGTGCTGCTGCAGATCCAGCCCGTCGAGCCCTGGGACGACGCAGCGCGCGTGACGTTCGAAGCCCCCGACCGGTTGGCACTCGAGATCGTCACCGCCGACGGTGCACCGGCCGCCGGGATCACCGTCAGCCAGCCGCTGCGCGGCGGCTGGGCACAGACCGACAGCGTGCTGTCGGGGCGATCGGCGTGGCTCTTCCCCGTGCCGTTCGCCGCGGACGGTGCGATGGTGGCGGCGGTCGCGAGGCCGCGCGACGGCTCGGTCACCTGGGCGGTCGTCGGCGCGACGGGCTGCGCGCCCGCCTACGTGCAGGTCGGGTCGCCGACCGGCGATCAGGCCTCGACCGTGCGGGTCGAGCTGGCCGCGCCGACCCGCTGGCACGCCGAGCTGCGCGGTGTGCGCGCCGACGAGCACGTCGACGCCCAGTTGCAGGTGACGGTGCGCGCGACCGGATCGCTGAGCGTGCTGACCGAGCTGGCGCCGGTCTGGTCCGAGGGCAGGCTCGAGATCGAGCTGCCGGGCTCGGTGAGCAGGAGCCAGCTGATCGCGCAGCTGACGCCGACCGGCGGGTCGGCGCCGCCGCGGGTCCTGGCGTTGCCGCCGCAGTCCGGGGCGGAACCGCTGCACGTCGACCTGGCCGAGCTGCGCTCATTCACCGTGCGGGTCACCGGCGTCGCGGGGCAGGACGCCTGCGGCGCCGAACTCGGCCTGATGTTCGTGCCCCCGGACGGGCCGTCGATGTTCCACGCGTGCTGCCTGCACACGGTGGCCGATCTGTCGGGGCGCGGCGAGCTGGTGCTCGGCGACGGCCGGTGGGCGGTCTATGCGACCGACGGCGCCGCGCACACGCTCGTGTTCGTCGCGCCCGAGCAGGCGAGCGGCGAGCTGTTGCTGCAGCTGGAGCCGATCCCGACCATGGACTGCCGCGTGGTCGATGCCGAGGGGGCGCCGGTCGCCGGCGCGCGGCTGGAGCCGCACCAGTCCCGGCGCAGCGGCTTCAGCGGCGTGCTGCGCGGACCCGAGGGCTGGGCGAAGGAGGCGTGGGCGGCCGCGGTGGCGCACGCGTTGGCCACCGGCGCGCGCAGCGACGCCGACGGCCGGCTGCGCGTGCCGGTGCAGGACTGGCGGCCGTGGCAGGCGGGGTTCCGCGTGCGCGCCGGCGCCCGGGTCTCGGCGCCGTTGCAGATCGCCCTCGCCGTGGACCTCGGCGACGTCGTCGTGCGCTGACGGACGTTCGCCGTCGACCGGCACGAGGCGGCGGTTCGCGTCGCGTGCCCGGCGCCGCCGGGCTCGGCCGCCTCGCGGTTGGGGTGGTTCAGAGCAGGATGCCGCTCGAGTCGCTGAGCCCCGCGCCGTTCGGACCGAGGATGACCATCTGCGCGGTCAGGACATGGCCGAGGCCCGCGAGTCCCGGCGGCACCGGCACGGGTATCGCCGGGTTGTCGAAGGCGTGAGTCGTGCCGCCGTACGCCGCCATCGCGATCGTGGGCATGCCGAGCGTGCAAGGCAGCCCGTAGGACGGATCGAGCAGCGGCGGCGGGATCGTTGCGACCGGCCCGGGCGAACCGAGCACGAGGACCAACGGCAGGTTGGCGGGGACGCACGCGTTGAAGATCTCGGCGCGCAGCGCGAAGGCCGGGTTCCCGGCGCCGATCTGACCCGCCGGGACCGCGTTCACGCAGGCGGGTCGGGTTGCCAGCAGGCAGCCACAGCCCGATGCCACCCAGACACAGTTCTGCGCAGCGGCACCTGCGGCGAGCGCCAAGGCCATGCCGGCAGCGAACGGAGAGCCAATGGACAGTCTCATGGAAACCTCGCTTGGATCGGACGCGCCGGGGACACGATTGGTCCTTCGCGTCACGAGATGATCAGCGCGACGCCGCAGTCGGTCCCCAGGTCGATTCGGGAGCTCGCCGCGTCGGTCGCGATCGCCTGCGTCGAGCTGGGTCAGCGCGGTTCGAGGAACAGCGCGTCCAGCCGCACCTCGGCCTTGAAGATCGAGCGATAGAGCTCGCGCACCGCCTGCGCGACCTCCTCCTTCGACTTGCCGACCACCTCCACGTGCCCGACGTAGGGCACGAAGATCTTGCCGTCGCGGCCCACGGTCTGCGCTTCCGCGAGGCGACGCAGCTGCTCGGCGCCCGGCAAGACGGTCTCGTCGTAGAGCACGAACTGCAGGCGCGAGCCGATGGCGAGGCGCAGCGGCGGCAGTTCGGCGATCGCCCGCGGCGGAGCTGCCGGCGGTACGAAGACGATGTCGCCTCGCTGCAGCGCCAGGTTGTCCGAGGTGATCCCGGTCAGCAACATCGCGCGGAAGTTCACCGAGGTCGTCAACGGTTCACCGTTTCCGGGACGGATCACGGTGACCTGACCGAGGTCGGCGTCGTCTCGCCACCCGACCCGGAACATGACGTCGATCAGCGTGTCCTGCGCACCCTTCAACTCGAGCACGCCGGGGGTCCGGACTGCGCCGAGGAGATAGCAGTGCGGCAGTGCGGCATCGGCGATGCGCACCGTGGGCAAGCCTGGTGACACGCCAGCCTCGAGCACGATGCGTTCGCCGGCCACCCGCCAACCCAAGCCGGTGATCGTGCCGATGACATCCAGGACCCGGCGGGCAGGCATCTTCGGCAGCCGCAGTTCGGTCAACGCCGTGCGCTGCGGTGCGATCGCACGGGCCGAGGCGTCGACGTCGAACGGCACCTCGGTCGCGGTCGCGAGCCACCGGCTCCACTCGTCGAGGCTCGCGCCGACAAATCGCGTGTCGACCTCGACCGCCAGCTTCGCGTTCACGTCCCTCGGCTCGTCGGGCTCTTGGGAGCGCGCGATCGCGAGCGGCAGCAACAGCACGGACAGCGCCGCGGTGGCGATGCGCGTGACCACCGACGAACGATGCGGAACCTCATGGCACATGATGTCCTCCAATCGGGTCTTCCAGCCCGAGAGTCGTCGCACGGGACTCGCGAGCACGGGCACCTGCAACGGCGAGTCGGACGCCGCCACGTGCAACAGCGCGCGGCAGTAAGGCGTCCGACAATCCGGTAGGGCAGCGGACACCCACGCGTCGCAGCTGCGTTCTTCGGCCTGCCGCAGTCCCGCCCGCAGCAGCCACAGCAGCGGCAACCACCACCACAGCACCGTCACTGCGGCTTCGAACACGCGAACCCAGGGATCGCGACGACGCACGTGGGCCAGTTCGTGGGCGAGCAGCGTCTGGACCTGGATCGCCGACAGGTCGACGAGCGCAGCGGCCGGGAACAGGATCCCGTGCCCGCCTCGGACGGGGAACACGGCCGGTGGGATGTCGGCATCGACGATCCAGACCGCCGGAGCACGTCGCAACCCGAACCGCGGCAACAACGAGCGCAGCTGGTCTTGCAGCCAATCGGGGGCCGGCCGCACGACCCGCGTCGCGCGCGCGAACTCGATCGTTCGTCGAACGATGGTCCGGAGGGTCAGCGCGCTGCCCAGCAACCAGCCGAAGCCGGCCAGCAGGCGGCCCACTCGCCACGCGAGCGTGTCGGCGGGCTCCGGTGAGCTGCGCGACCCGGATTCCGCGGGCTGCGCCGCGGCTCGCGTTCCGCCGTGCGGTGATGGAAGCGCTGCGGCGGGCAAGGCCGCATCGGATCCGATGGTGCCCTCCCGGTCCACCGCAGCCGCCGCGGCCGGCGTGTGGTCGGATCGGGGCGCACTGCGAGGCGCCGGCAAGGCCGGCATCGACACCTCGACGAACGACGGACTCACCAGCTTGGCGATCGCGACGAGGAACAGCGCGTGCGCCAGGGTGGGGCGGCGGGCGAACCGCAGCGTCATCCACGCCACTCCGCCGATCGCCGCGGAGATCGCGAAGTTGCCGACGACGCATTCGAGCAGTGAGGTCACGGTTTGGCGGGTCGTGGGTTGGCGGTCGTCCGTTCCCGCTGTTGCAACACCTGCACGAACCCCTCGAGCTCCCGCCGCTCAGCGGGCGTCAGTTCGTTCCGGCGCGACAGGTGCGAGAGCAGCGGTGTCAGGGAACCGGCGCACAGCTGGTCGACGACCTGACGGAGACGAAGGTCGACCAACGACTCGCGCGTGACGCACGCGGCGAATCCGATCGGCGAGCTGCGCGCGATGCGCGAAACGCAGCGTTTGGCCTGCAGGCGCTGCAGCAGCTTCTGGACCGTGCCGTAGTGGCTCGGATCCCCGCCTGGATACAGGGCGTCCGCCAGCTCGCGAACCGTGGCGGCGCCGCGATCCCACAGGACCTGCAGCACCGCCAGTTCGGCGTCGGTGACGTCGGCTCGCGGGCGGGAATCGGTCTTGGCTCGAGACATGGTGTCTTGGATGGCAGTGTCGAGACAAACTGTCTTGGCGTCAAGCGCCACGGCGGAGAATCGTGCGCGACTGCTGGACTACGCCGGCGATGGCCGCGACACGACGGTCGAGCTGGGCCCGTGGCCGCCACTGCGCCGTCCGGCCGCCGCGCGTTCGGCGACGGGCTCGGCAAGGGATGAAACTTCCACGGCAACCCCGGAGGAAACAGTGCGCCGCGCTCCTGCGGCAACTTGCTCTGGAGAACCCGATGACCACCAACCGTTGCTGCGTCGCCCCGCGACGCATCGTGCATTCCCTGTTGCTCGGCACGACCGTGTCCTTCTTCGCCACCGACCACGTCCTCGCCCAGGTGAGCTGGTCAGGCCGACTGTCTCAGCTCACGAAGCCACCGGTCAGCGCCGGCTTTGCGATGGCCGCGACCGATGACGGCGTGGTGCTGCTGTTCGGCGGCGTCAACACCGCCGGCGCGCTGTCCAACCAGACGTGGATCTACAGTCCGACGACGCAGACGTGGGCGCAGGCACTGCCACCGGCCAGCCCGACCGCGCGCCAGGGTCATGCGATGACCTATGACCCGATCAACAACTACATCGTGCTGTTCGGCGGCCGCGGCGGGGCTGGCGGCAACGTGGTCATGAACGACACCTGGGTGTTCTCGCTCAGCAACTTCAGCTGGAGCCAGATGACGATCACCGGCGCGACGCCGCTGCCGACGGTCGACCACAACATGGTGTTCGATCGCAGCCTCGGCCGTGTACTCGTGTTCGGCGGCTTCCAGAACATCTTCAACGGCGGCTTGCTCGGCCAGGGCATGAGCCTGCTCGTCAATCCCAGCACGCCACTGACGGGACTCTGGGTCTCCGGCGCCGCCATTCCGCAGCCGGCCGGGCGCGTGCGCCACGCGATGTGCTACGACCGGGTGAGGGGCCGCACGATCATGTTCGGCGGTGAGATCCCGAGCCCGTCCGTGTTGGCGCCGACGAACCAGTTGTTCGAGTTCGACGCCCTCGGCGCCGGCGGCATCGGAGTCTGGTCTCTCGTCGTACCGGCCGGCCCGGCGATCCTGCCGACGAGCGGTCCGGAGATGACCTACGATGCGGCGCGCGGGTTGACCGTCATCTTCGGCAACCGCAACGCACCGACCTCGGCGCCGACCATGGAGTACGACGGCACGGCGATCACCTCGCGCGTGCCGGTGCCGTCGCTGCGTCCGGTCGGTCACGGCTTCGTCTACGACGCGGCCTCGCGCAGGTGCGTGTTCTACGGTGGCGACGTCGCCAACGAAACGCGCGAGTACGCGCCGGTGCCGACGTCGCTCGCACGCAGGTTCGGCGGCACGACGTTCGGCACGGGTGCCTTCTGCACGTTCTCGACCAACCGGCTGCCCGACCTCGGCACCCAGAACGGTCGCGAATGGCAGCTCGGCACGACCGCGAACGTCCGCGTGGCGAACCTGCCGCCCCAGCTCGAAGCCGCGTTCCTGATGTCCGCCTTCAACGAGGCGGTGCCCCCGATCGCGGTGCCAGGCGCCCCCGGTTGCTTCCAGCTGATCACCAACGGCGTGCAGACGTTCCCGATGATCCAGACCCAGGGCAACCCCGAGTTCCTCGTGCCGATCACGATCCCGAACTCGCCCGGTTTCCTCGGCTTCCCGTTCTTCCTGCAGTGTCTCGTCACCGACGCCAACTCGGCGCGCGGCTTCGCCGTCAGCAACGCCCTCGAAGTGCGGGCCGGCGGGAGCTGAACCACACCCCGTTCCTGTCTCCTGCGATATGATCCGAGGGCGTCGTCCCAACCTTGGTTCCCCCTCACCGAGAGGACTCCCATGAGATCCACGCTTCTCGCTGCGTTCTCGCTGCCGCTTCTCGCCAACGTCGCGACCGCCCAGGTCACGCTCGCGTTGCAGTCACCGACCGGCGTGACGGCAACCGCGGTCTCCGGCTCGAACACGAGCACCCTGGTCGGGCCCGTCGGCATCTTGCCGATGCTGGGTTCGGTCGACGTTCAGGTCGGCAGCTTCGATTGCCAGGCCGGCACGTCCTGGGAGGTGACTCCGTACGTCACCGACTTCCGCACACGGATCGAACAGAGCGTCTACGTCGCACCTGGCCTGTCGGGCCCGACCAGTGCCATCAGCGACACGGGTGACCTTCGCCTCGAGTTTGCTGCCGCTGGCGCCACGCCGGCCCAGTTCTCCTGCCAGATCACCGTGCTGGCGGACGCGGGCAACCCGACCCCGTTGGTCGAAGTCGACGTCGGAGCCGATGGTGTGATCGACTTCACGCAGAACACGTTCCCTGGTGGAATCGTGCCGGCGGCGTTCGGCGTGACGCCGACGCCCGTGATCGTGCGGGTGCGCTCTTCGTTGACGACGCCGGGGCTGACGCGCGTCTACGTGACGCTCGACGCCGTGCCGTCCAACAACCTGGTCATCGATCAGGTCATCGGCGGCTGCGCCACCAGAAACCTGCTGGTCGAGCCGACCTTCACCGGCCAGGGAGTCGCGATCTTCGCCGGCGGCGTGCCGTTCCACCCGACGGTGATCGTGCTCGGTCTCAACACCTCGCTGCTGCAGTTGCCGGCCATCGGCGGGCTGCCGTGTCTGCTGTTGCCGAGTCCGGACCTGCTCGTGGCGCGGCTCACGTACGAGCCGTACGAACTGCCGATTCCGGCCGCGGCGCGGCCCATCTCCTTCTGGGCTCAGGGTGTCGCCGTGCAGCCCAACGCGCTCGTGACCACGCCGGGCTATCGCGTGCAGGCGTTCTGACTTCGGCGCGGCGCTGGTCCGCGAGCGGGACGGCGCTTCACGACACCGGCACGATCAACAGGTCGAGCCACGGCACCGCGTTCGTCGCCGCGTTGGCCGTCATGCGCACGCGGAACTGCAGATTCGGGTACCCGTCGGCGACATCCTGGTTCGTCGACCACGCCGTCGCACCCGTTCCGATCGGGTCGAGCGCGCCGCGGAACTCGACCTCGATCGACGTGCCCGGCGGCACGAACGCGGAGAGGATCGGCGGTTGGTAGTCGACCAGCCCTGAGAGCAACCACGCCGAGGTCGCGAGCGACGCCGTGCGGACGAACTCGAGCTCCCAGTCGTAGGTGTACGACCCGCCGGCGCCGCTCGTCGCGGACAGCGGCGGCAGCGGCGACGGCTGACCGTTCCAGCCCGCCGACGCGTAGACGGTCGCGAACGGTTGCGGCGACGAGAACCCCATCTGGTAGATGACCCCGTGGTTCTGCGGCGCGCCGAGTCCAGGCGTCGGCGAGCAGCGCGTCTCGAGCAACAGCGTGTGCACGCCGTCGTAGTCGAACGGCTGCTGCGGCGCCGGGAACGGCAGGTAGCCGTTTGCGGTCAGATTCGACGGCAGCACCTGGTAGGCGCCGTTGATGACGCTGACCGCAGAAGCCGCGATGGGGTTGGCGGCGAATTGCACCGCGAGCCCCGAACCGGGCGCGACCGGCAGTGCCGTGAACGGGTCGATCGTGTAGTCCGGCACGACGTCGCTGTGCGCCGCGACCAGCTCGAACTGCGGGTAGGACTCGGCGACGACGGCACCGAACAGCGGCCGCCAGCGCACAGCCGTCAGGCGCTCGGGCAGACCGTTCGCGTCGAGGTCGGCCGCGCGCAGCGCGAGCTGGAAGCGCGAGCCGGACGGGTGCAGCGGCTCGAACGGCGCGACGATCGGCAGCGCGATCGCCTCGGGCGGCAGCGGCCGCACCGTGCGCGTGCGCGGCGGCAACGCCTGCAGGCGGTTGTGCACCGCGTGATCGAAGACGCCCGTCATCGCCGGGAAACTGCCGGGGCTCGTGAACGGCGCGACGATCGCGTACGGGCTCGGATGCGTTGCGAAGCTGTCGACGTTGCTCGCGGTCAGCGAGGCGAGACCCAGGCCGGCGTCGAACGCACCGAACTGGCAGAAGATCGCCTGGCCGACGGGCAGGCTCGACGGCGCGAACGGCAGGGAGCCGCCGGTGCTGCCGGACGGGCCGACGACGCCGGCCAACAGCGGCAGCAGCGCGGGTGTGAAGGCGAGGTCGAACGGTTGACCGAGCACGACCGTCTGCCCCGGTGCGACGTCCGCGAGCAGCACGAAGACCTGCCCGACCGGGCCGTAGACGTTCCACGGCAGCGCGGCCGTCGCCTGGGTGCTCAGGAACACGCGCTGCCAGAACTGGAGCTGCGGCTGCTGCGCAGCGCCGCGTTCGGCGAGCCAGAGAGCGGCGAGCAGGAGTGCGGGACGGACGATCGGCTTGGCGTTCATGGCGCGGCGGTTTTCAATCCGCGTGCCGCTGGGTGCAGCGACGACCCGGGGGAGCGTACCGGTTCCGGCGCGCGCCGCGCGTGGCGTTGGCGAAACGAGAAGCCGCGCCGCCGACGGGCCCTGGCATCGCGCGTCGCACCGAGACCTCCGTCGCCGGGGCACGATCATCGTGTAACTCGTCGCCTGAGTTCGCTCGGGCCTCACCGGATCGTGAAGTCGATCGTGTCGCTGAGGTCGATGAACCCCAGACACTGCGTGCCCGTGATGTGGAAGCCCTGCGCCGACAGGGCCAGCCCCACGGCCGCCGGCAGGCTCGGGATCGACCAGACCCATGGTGCGATGAACGTCGCGATCGGGTCGACGCCCTGCCAGCAGTTGCAGCCGAGCGCGTTGAGCGGGATGAAGGTGGGCGTGCCGATGTGCACGGCCGCGAGCGGGCCCGGCTGCACGTCGAACGTCAGCGTCTGGCCGATCACCGGCAAGCCCGTCACCGTCAGAGTCGTCGTGCCGCACTGGCTCGGGCGCGGCGCGAAGAACGGGCCGCCGTACCAGCCGCCGTAGTTCTCGAGGCGGAACGTGTTCGAGGTCTTCTCGGTGAACGAGATGAAGTAGCGCGGCGAGACGGTGTTGCCGCCGCTGTAGTCGGCGCAGACGTTGCACTCGCCGTAGTTGTCGAGCCCCGAGATGTTGTTGATGGCCGGATCGTCGAGCCGGAACGTGTTGGTGGCCGGCAGATAGGCCCAGGTCGCCCCCGCGACCAACTGCGGGTTGCCGAAGGTGCCCGTCGTCCAGCACGCCACGAAGCGCGTGCCGTCGGAGTCGATCTCGGGATCGCGGTCGTCGGCCCCGGGGATCGCGCTGTTCATCGTGAAACCGTTGACGAACGTC
>DASUFY010000088.1:0-11308 GCA_036274315.1 Planctomycetota bacterium
GTGCGCCAGGTAGTCGCGCAGCACGTCGACGATCTTGCCAGCCTGGGTGACGTCGGGTGTCGGGTCGAGCGGCTGCCTGCCGTTCGCTTCCCACTTCGCCAGCAGCTCGGCGTATCGCCGCTGCGCCTCAAGCGTGCCGTAGCGGCCGCAGTAGTAGACGCGTCCGCCCAAGGTGCAGCGGGCTTGCCCGCTTGAGTGCCTGCCGAGCTTCGGCAGTCGATTCCGTCGCTTCTTCGCCATCGGGTGCCTCCGTTGCGTGCGTTTTGACAGTCCCGGTCTGACAGTCGCAGTTCCGGGGTCGCACGGCTCGGGAGCCGGTTCGGTGCATCTGCACCGCTCGACGGTGGTTCGGTGCATTGCTGCACCGGGTCGGCATAATACAGTTCCGTTCCCAATGGAGGATCGACGATGCGCCGACCCGGTTTCCTGGCCGTCCGCCTGCTGTTGCTCGCTTCGTCCGCCATCACCGCAGCACCGCCGGCCGCCGCCCAGGCGCCGCCCGTGCCGAAGATCGACGGCCCCTGGTGGCAGATCGCCCACAACCCGGACCTCGGCGACCTCGGCAGTGCGGTGCAACAGCCCGTCGACTTCACCATCTGGCAGGCGGCCGACGGCACGTGGCAGCTCTGGTCGTGCATCCGCCACACGAACTGCGGCGGCGCGACGCGGCTCTTCCACCGCTGGCAGGGCCGGCTCACCGATCCCGACTGGCACCCGATGGGGGTCGCGATGCAGGCCAACCCGTTGCTCGGTGAGATACCGGGCGGCCTGCAGGCGCCGCACGTCCTGCGCGCCAACGGCATCTACCACATGGTCTACGGCGACTGGCTCCGGATCTGCCTCGCGACCAGCGTCGACGGCAAGGTCTTCACGCGGTTCGTCAACGCCAACGGGCAGCCCGACCTCTTCACCGGCCCGTACCTGGGCACGCGCGATCCGATGCTGCTGCGCATCGGCGACCTCTACCACTGCTACTACATGGGCAGCCTGCCCGGGGCGTCGTACGAGTCCGCGATCTTCTGCCGCACCTCGGCCGACCTCGCCCATTGGAGCGAGTCCATGATGGTGTCGGCCGGCGGCGCGGCGTCCTCGCCGGCCACACCCTTCGACGCCGAATGCCCGTTCGTGCTCGAGCGCAACGGCTGGTACTATCTGTTCCGCAACCAGGTCTACGGTCCGAACGCCCAGAACACGCAGTACGCGTCGCGCAACCCGATGTGCTTCGGCGTCGGCGACGACCGCTACCGCATCGGCACCATGCCGGTCGCCGCGGCCGAGGTCGTGTTCGACAACGGGCAGTACTATCTCGCGGCCCTGACGCCCGGCCTCGACGGCGTGCGCATCGCGCGCCTGCGCTGGCAGAGCCAGTAGCGGCCGCGTTGGATCTGCTACGCTGGGGTTACCGCCCGCACCGGGCCGCATATCGGCCGCAGACCCCTTCGCCGGAGAGAGGACCTCGCATGAACCTCCTTGTCGTCACCGCGACCGTTGCCCTGTTCGCTCCGAAGCCACAGGGACAACCGCTCGGCAACCTCGTGTGCAACGTGCGCGTCGACGACACCGGTCTGCTCGTCGGGGTTCCGGCGCGAGGCCTGCACACCGTCGATGGTCCCGCCGTGACGTTGGAGCCGGGCCGCGCCGAGTGGTGCGGCGTCGCCTTCACCGACTCGCACGGGCACGTGCGGGCGGCCGCGTCGGGCCTCGCGCCGGACTGGGCGGGTCGCACGCCGATCCGCTCGACCGCGGCGGCGGCGGCGGCGGGGGCAACGGGCCTCGTGGCGCACGCGCGCGTCGGCGCGCTCGAGATCGAGACGAACTACCGCTTCGACCCGGACGGCACGCACCTGCTGGTCACCGTCGACCTCACGAACCGCGGCACCGAGACGCTGCACGAACTCTTCGTCACGCGCGAGTGGGAGGTGCGAAGCGGCGGCATCTCGTTCCCGACCGATTGGATCGGCGCGGTCGGCCACGCACCCGACACCGTGGCGCGCCGGATCTGGATGTTCGACGACCTGAGGCCCGGCGCGAGCACGGGCGCGACCTTCGCGTGGACCTGGGAACCGCGCGGCGCGGGCGCCGACGGCACGGTGCCGGCGCTGCCGCTCGTGTGGTGGACCAGCCCGTCCTTCCCGACCGGGCTCGTCTTCGGCGCGGCCAACGGCGTGTCGTGGGGCGACTACGATCGCGACGGCTGGATCGACGTCTTCTGCCTGCAGTCGGCGCGCCTGTGGCGCAACCTCGGCGGCACCGGCTGGCAGCTCGTCGCCGACTTCGACCAGCCGCCGACCCAGCTGCTCGCGGTCACCCAGTACCGCTACGGCTCGTCGTTCGGCGACTACGACAACGACGGCCTGCCCGATCTCGCGGTCGAACCGCGCGGCTGCTGCGGCGGCGACACGTGCTTCCACCTGCTGCAGAATCTCGGCGGCGGCCCCAACTTCACCGAGGTCGCGACGCCGGCCGGCACGATCATCACCGAACCCTGCGGCCTCGACGCCGAGACGGCCGGCTGGGCCGACGTCGACAACGACGGCGACCTCGATCTGTTCGTGCCCGTCTACCCGCCGTGGGTCGGCAGCGCGGGCAACTTCTTCTGGACCAACCTCGGCCCCACCGGTCCCGGCGGCGCCTGCCGGTTCCAGGAGACGAGCGCGGCGTCGGGTCTGGACAACCCGCCCAACAGCGCGCGGCCCGAAGGCGCACAGTTCTGCGACGTCGACGCCGACGGCGACATCGACCTCTACAGCAACGGCACGCTGTACCAGAACAACTCGACTGCGGCCCAGATCGACTTCGACAACCTGACGGAGGCCACGTCGGGCATCGGCCTCTCGACGTCCCTCGACGAGGGGGCGGTGCTGTTCGACTACGACATGGACGGCGACTACGACCTGTTCGTCGTCTACTCGTCGCAGGGCGTGAAGATCTGGGAGAACCAGGGCGACGGCACGTTCTTCGCCGCGGAGTCGAACATCGTCGACAGCCCGTTCACGGGCCTCGATCTCGGCATGTCGGCCGAGGACTGGGACAACGACGGCGACATCGACTTCACGACGCGCCAGGTGTTCCGGCGCAACATGTTCGCCGAGACCGGCACGCGGCACTTCACGGTGCTGAGCCACAGCATCCCGCCGAGCTTCCTCACCTCGGCGACGCCGGCGTGGGGCGACTGGGATCGCGACGGCGATCTCGACTGCGCGTTGGGCAACTGGCTCGAATCGGCGCGCCTCTACCAGAACGTCACCTACGGCCCGACGACGCCGCTCGGCGCGCGCCGCTACGTGCGCGTCAAGCCGCTGCGCGACTCGGCGACCGTGGCCGGTGGGCTCGAGACGGAGTTCGGCGCCTCGGTCGAGATCCGCATCGCCGGCGAGACGGACAAGCGCCGCAAGAAGTTCACGGCCAGCGGCCACGGCTACCTGAACCAGAACGAGTACACGCTGCACTTCGCGCTGCCGCCCGATCCGAACCCCGCCGATCCCACCGAAGACCTGCGCTTCGACGTCGTCGTCGACTTCCCGACCCGGTCGGCCGAGGGCGTGCACCGCGTCGACAAGCACGTCAATCCGGCGCTCGGCTCGATCGACCTCGCTTCGCTGAGCGACCGCGAGATCCAGGTCTTCCGCAGCGGCAAGGTGCGCATCAACGGCTGCGAGGTGGCGCCGTGGCCGCGCGAGCAGGCGGCGCTGCGCACGAGCGCGGGTGGCCTGCGGCTGCCGAGCACCACGGTCGTGCTGCCGGCGCCGACCGCGGCACCGGGCGGCGACCACTTCGTCGGCCTCGACTTCGACACGATCGCGGCCACCGGGTTCGTGCGCGTGGCCGAGATCGTGCTCGACGGTCAGCTCGGCGCGGCGGTCGCCGGTCCCGAAGGACCGTTCAACCTCGCGCTGTGGGACGTCACGGACCCGATCCGACCGCAGCTCGCACCGGGTCGCACGCTGCAGCGCAGCACATCGCCGCGCAATCGGCGCAGCTTCCTGCCCGTCGACTGGCTGCTGCCGGCCGGCCATCGGTTCCGCCTCGTCGCCCACGTCGCGCAGCTGCGTGCGACGAGCTTCGCCGGCCCGCTGCTCGAGGGGTCGTTGCACACCAATGGTGGGCTCGCCTTCGCGGACACGACCCCGGCGAACGGCGCCAACGTCGCGGCCGCCACCGTCGACCCGACGAAGCTGTACCTGGCGATCCGCTTCCGCGATGCGCTCGTCGACGAGTGGGTCGGACTCGGCGGTGCGCTGCCGGGTTCCAACGCCGCGATCCCGGTGCTCGTCGGTTCGGGCGCGCTGATCGCCGGCAACACCGTGCGCCTCGACGTGCGCGACGCGCTGCCGGCCGCGACCGCGTTCTTCCTCGTCAGCACCTCGGTCGACTGCCAGCCGTTGCTGTCGGGCATCATGTTCCCCGACAACCCGATCATCACGCAGCCGCTGCTGGCGAGCAGCCTGGGCACCGCGCAGCTGTCGTTCGTGCTGCCCGGCGCCGTGCCCTCGGGCACGACGCTCGTCGTGCAGACGTGGATGCTCGATGCAGGCAACCCCGGTGGCGTGTCGGCGACGAACGCGGTCTGGGTCAGCTCGCGTTGACCGTACGGCGCCGCCGTCAGCGGCGCTCGCGCGCCGCAGCGCCGCCGAGGCCCTGCTCGAAGCTGCAGCTCTTCGGCAGCGTGGCGATCAGCTCGGGCAGGTCGCGGAAGCGCAGCAGCTCGGGACACAGCGGCCAGCGGTTGCCCTGCTCGGCGTAGCTCGCACCGAGATCGTCGACGGCGACGTGCACGATGCGCGGGCACAGGTGCGCGGCGAGCAACGCGACGACACCGGCTTCGCCGAGGCCGATCACGTGCACGGGTGCGGTGCCGGGCAGGCTCGCGCAGACGAGCGCGGTGTCGAGCGCGGCCTGGTAACCCTCGCCGCGGCCGAGCAGCAGGCCGTTCCTCTGCCAGGCCGAGCGGAACGCCGACCACTCGCCGTACGGCCGCGGGCCGATCGTCACGGGCCGCGCCAACGCCGAGAACCAGGCCGGCGCGTCGGCCCGGTCCGCGGCACCGGCGCCGGGATCGACGACGACGGTGTAGGGCTCGGTCGGCGCCGCTTGCGTGCGCTTGCAGCGCAGCGGGATCGGCACCCCGTCGCCGCCGCGCACGCGACCGCGCCGCCATTCGCTCGCCTCGGTGTCGAGCCATTCGACCTCGTGCGCGACGACGTGCAGGTCGAGACCCGGCGCGAGCTCGGCCAGCGAGCCGACCTTGGCGCGGCGCGCGAGGTACTCCGCGGCCATGACGTCGGGGTCGAGCTGGACCGCCGGGCACGCGGCCCACAGCGGCTGCAGTTCGTGCATCGAGAACACTCCGCCAGCGGGCTCCGCCACGTTCGTGCGCGCGACGGCGTCTGCGGCCGGGCCCTGCAGCACGTCCTGCAGGAACGCGTAGACCTGTTCGCGCATCGGCCGGTCGTAGTTGTGGCCTTCCTCGGCGAAGCGCGAGCGCGGCGCCGGGCCGTGCAGCCGCGCCCAGTGCGCCTGCAGCTCGGGCAAGCCTTCGCGCGGGAAGTTGTGGGTCCAGTCGCCCGAGACGCTGCCGAACATCACGGGCCGCGGCGCGAACACGGCGCACATCTCGGGCACGTCGGTGCCCGCCGCGAGCCGCGGCACGTGGTTGCAGCCGCAGTGCGCGCTCGTGTCGCTGACGATCTCGGTCAGGTAGCAGGCCATCACCATCGGTGCGGCGGCCGCGAGCCGATCCTCGAGCGCCATCAGGTAGTAGCTCTGCTGCGCGCCGCCGCTGGCGCCCGTGACGGCGATGCGCGCCGCATCGACGTCGTCGCGCGCGATCAGCAGGTCGATGGCGCGCTGGTTGTGCCAGGTCATCGCCCCCACCGAGTTGACGCCGCTCGCGACGTGCTCGACGTGCACGGAGTCGACGGCGAGCGCGATCCAGCCGAACCGCGCGAACGCGGCACAGCGCGCCTGCACGACGGGGTGCCGCGCGCCGTCGGGCCAGTGGCCGTGCGGGCACAGGATCGCCGGTCGCCGACCGCCGGCCGGCGCCGCCCCGTCCGGCAACCACAACCACCCGGTCGCGCGCTGGCCGGCGAACCCCACCCAACTGATGCGCTGCAGGCGCACGCCGTCGCGCACGAGCTCGGCGTGCACACGCACGTCGAGCGGCACGCTGGCCGGCGGCGGCGACAGGCCGAGGGCGTCGGCCACGTGCGCGCGCACCGCGAGGCGCCGCGCCGGCCACGCGGCGGCGTTGCCGCCGGCGAGGCTCGGCGTGACCTTCGGCAGCACGTGCTCGCGCAGCTGTCGCAGCGCCGCCTGCCGTTCGGCGAGCGGCAGCACGGGTGCGACCGCCGCGATCGCATCGGTATGAGTCGCGGTCCGCAGCACCTCCACCTCGTCGAGGTCCCCGGCGAACGGCTGGTTCGCACCGATGTTGTTGCCGAGACGGAGCTGTGCCTGCGGCGCCTCGCCCGCACCGAGTTCGGCGAAACCCTGCTGCACACCGTCGACGAACAGCATGGCGATGGTGCTGTTCGGATCGTAGGCGACTTCGATCGCGTGCCACGCGCCGTCGTCGACGCGGACCTGCGAGGGCACGCGAGCCGACTGCCACGACCACGCTTCGAACGAGATCACTCCGGGCGACCGGCCCAGCACGAGCGAGAGCGCGACGGCCTCACCGGCGCGCGCCATCAGCGGCGTGCAGAACTCGCCGGTGGTCGTACGCAGCTGGCAGCGCAGCGTGAACGGTTCGGCCGACGAGATCGGGCACGACCCCACGTCGATGCAAGCCGCCTTGCCGTCGAAGCGCGCTGCGCGACCACGCGCGCCGTCGACGATCGGCTGCGCCCCGTGCCAGCGCGCATCGACCTCGTCGAGGTGTGCGACGAGTGTCACCTGCGGCCCGTTCTGGCAAGGAACGACACCACCGATCAGACACGGACACGCGACGAGCAGGGTGAGGCGCATCGCGCCAACGATAGCGAGAGCCAGTCTCGCGCGCGGCAGAAGTCGCCTCCCGAGTTCCCGACGAGACGTCGCAGTGCGGGTGGATCGTCTCTCGCGGACCAACACTGCACGCCTTGCCCTCGCCGTTCACCGCTGACCGATCACGGCCTCTGCGGCGTTCGAGACGGGCCAAAGCCGTTGCCGCCTCGCGACCGGTCCGCCTCAGCGGGCCTCGCGCAACCGCAGCAACAACGAATCGAGGCTCGGCCGCAGCCGGTGCCCGGCGAAGCTCGGCTCCTTCGCCGCCGCCTCGACCATTTCGAGCGCCGCCGCACGATCCCCCGACGCATCGAGCGCACGTGCGAGCACGAGCCGCGCATCGAGCGCCTCGCCCTTGCGGCGCGCATCGGCTTCGGTCGCCGCCGCCAGCGCGGCCTTGGCGTCGACCGGCGTCTGGGCCAGCAGCGCGTCGGCGTAGATCGTCAGGCCGTCGGCGCCCTTCTCGTCGATCTCGCTGGCGCGCTTCGCCGCCGGCAGCGCCAGCTGCGCGAGCCCCAGGTCGAGCGCCGTGCGGGCCACGTTGTAGTTCGGGATCAGGTCGTTGGGCGCCATCTCGGCCGCGCGCAGGTGCACCGCGAGGGCCTCCTGCAGGCGACCGGCGCGACTCAAGGCGTCGCCGAGGTTCGCCACGTAGCGCACGTCCGAACCGTTGGCGACCGCCTGGCGGAACGCGGCGATGGCGCCGTCGACGTCGCCGGCGCCGATCAGCAGGTTGCCGAGGTTGTAGGCGGCCGGCGCGTAGTCCGAGCGCAGTTCGAGCGCGCGCTCGAACGCATTCTTCGCCGCTGACGCGTCGCCGCGGGACCGCTGGGTCAGGCCGAGCGCGTTCCAGATCGTGACCTCGTAGGGCTGCAGTTCGATGGCCTTCTGCAGTGCCGTGACCGACTCGGCGTAGTCCTTCTGCTTGCGCAGCACGATGCCGAGGTTCGCCCAGGCGCGACCCATGCCCGGCGACTCGGCGATCGCTCTGCGGTTGGCGGCGGCGGCTTCGGGCAAGCGCCGCAGGTTCTCCCAGGCGGTGCCGCGCGTGACCCAGACGTTGGCCATCGCACCCGCGTGTGGCGCCTCGTCGGCCAGCAGCTGCAGCGTGCGTTCGGGGTTCTTGTTGACGAGGATGCGCGCCCGCACCCGCAACGCGACGGGGCTGTCCGGGAAGTGCTGCGCCAGCGCCTGCTCGGCGATGAACACGCCGTGCTCGTCGTCGATCGCGCCCGCCGTGTTGGCCAGCGTGATCAGGTAGCTCAGGCGCGGTGAGGGTGCGAGCACAACGGCGAGGTTGGCCATCTCGGCCGCGCGGCGCATCGTGCTCGGCGTGCGGGCGCCGCGGTGCATGGCGCCCTCGTACATCATCTGCGCGCGCACGAAGCACTCGAACGCGTTCAAGGCGTCGGTCGTGTTGGGTTTCACCAGCGGCTGGTCGAGGAAGGTGCGCACGAGTTCGACCGTCTCCCCCGAGAACCCCTGCAGCGCGGCGCGGGCCTCGTCGACGCGTTCGAGCTGCAGCAGCATCATGGCTCGCGAGATGCACACCTCGACATCGTCCGTCTGCGACAACGGCGCCAGCGTCTGCAAGGCGAGCTCCGCCCCCTCCTCGTGCAGGCGCCACCAGGCGTGCGCGAGCACCTCTTCGCGCGCGCGGGTCCGTTCCGCCGTCTCGGCGGCCTCGATGCGCGGGGCGTTGGCCCACAGGTAGCCGAGACTCGCGGTGAGCGCCGGCACACCGAGCAGCAGCGTGGTCGCGGCGAGCGCGCGCCAGGGTTCGCGCCGGGCCCAGCGCAGCACGCGTTCGGGCGGGCTCGGCAGTCGCGCGCTGACCGCGGCGCCGGTCTGCAGCGCGCGCAGGTCGGCGAGCATGGCGGCCGCCGACGCGTAGCGGCGCGCGGGGTTCTTCTCGAGCGCGCGACCGACGACCGCGGCGAGGTCGCTCGTGATGTTGCGGTCGACCCGCAGCGACGGTGCCTCCGCGGTCAGGATGTTCCGCAGCGTCGCCTCCTGCGTCGCGGCCGTGAACGGGTGCGCACCCGACAGCAGCTCGTGCAGCATGACGCCCACGGCCCAGAGATCGGTGCGCGCATCGACCGGACCGCCGCGCACCTGCTCGGGCGAGGCGTAGTCGAGCGTGCCGAGGAACCCACCCTCGCGCGTGATCGACGGCAGCGCCTCGTCGCTGGCGATGCCGAAGTCCGTGAGCAGCGCGCGGCGGTCCTCGCACACGAGCACGTTCGCGGGCTTGACGTCGCGGTGCACGAGCCCCGCCGCGTGCGCGTGGGCGAGCGCGTCGACGAGCTGCACCGCGAGATCGACCGCGTGATGCGGCGCGCGGAACCGGGCCTTGCAGGTGTGCAGCGACTCGCCTTCGACGAGCTGCATGGCGAAGAAGTGCTGGCCCGCGTCGCTGCCGAACCCGAACACCTCGACGATGTTGGCGTGCCGCAGCCGGCCGGCCGCGGCGGCCTCGCGGCGGAAGCGCGCGACGGCGCTCGGGCTCGCGACGAGCGCCGATGCCAGCACCTTGACCGCGACGCGGCGATCTAGCGAACGCTGCCAGGCTTCGTAGACGACGCCCATGCCGCCGCGCCCGAGCTCGCGCACGAGACGGAAGTCGCCGAGCACCTGCTCTTCGTGCGCGTGGGGCACGTGGCTGTCGCCGCCCAACATCGGTTCGAGCAGGTCGCGCAGGTCCGGGTTGCTCTCCATGAGGCGCGCCGCATCGGCGGCGGTCGGTTCGGGATGCGCGAAGAAGAGCTCGAGCGCACGTTCGAGACGCGCGCCGGGGTCGCTCGGCGCGGGAGACCCGGGCGTTCTCATCGCACCACGGTCGCGTCGGGCAGGCGACCCGCACGCAGTTGCTTCATGACCTCCGCGAGCCGCGCCACGGCGCGCACCCACCGCATGCGCACGGCGTTGGCGCTCATGCCGAGTTCGGTGCCGATCTCGACGAACGAACGGTCCTCGTACTCGCGCGCGAGCAGGATCTTGCGGTCCTCGGCCTCGAGCAGTTCGAGCCCGAGGCGAACCCAGTCGCGCACTTCGCTGCGCGTCGCATCGCGGCTCGGCGTCGTGGTGAGCTGCAGGTTGGGATCGAGCGCGAGCACGCTCTCGCTCGGCAGCGGCGCGCGGCGGCCGAGGTCGCGCCGCTTGGCGCGGAACCAGTCGTTGCGGTCGCGCAGCGTGTTTTCGACGACGCGCGCGAGCAGGCCGCGGAACTGCGCGCCGTCGCGCACCTGGAAGCGCGGCGCGTCGCGCAGGAAGTCGACCATGGCGTCGTGCACGTAGTCGTCGGCCTCACCCTGCTGGCGCAGGAGCCCACCGAGGCGGTGTTCGACGTGCTGGCGCAACCACGGCAGGTGCAGTTCGACGAGGGCCGCGATCGCAGCCTCGTCGCCGCGGTGCCAGCGCTCGAGCAGGTGGGGTGTGGCGTCGGTGACGTCACCCATGGCTCGGATTGCATTGCCGGGCACCAGGGCTGTCAAGCGACGCCGCGCGGATCGGAGCCGGTGCCTCGGGGCGGAAACGGTGAGCACGCCAGGAGAGCGGCATGCCCAAGGAAACCACACCGGAGAACGCGCGCCGGCGTGCTGCCGGCGGATCCGTGCGACCCCCGCCGAGCAACCCGTGCCATGGGCGGCGCTGCGAATCCGCAGCGGGAGCAAGCAGCGACCGGCGCGCGCCCGCCGGCCCACCGCGGCCGCGACAGCGTTACTTGAGCGGCGTCTCGAGCGCCTTCAGCAACCGTTCGGCGCGAGCACCGACCTTGGTGTTGCCACCGTTCTTGATGATGGCCGCCAGCGCCTTCGGCGCGCCGTCGGCCTTCTTGTCGCGCAGCTGCTTCAGCGTCTTGCCGAGCTTCTTCTCGAGCGCGAGCTCGGCCTTGCCGGCCTCGCTGTCGAACTCGGCCAGCATCGGCGCGACCTCGGCGACCCACTCGGGCTTCGCCGTGACGCTCTTGCCGAGTTCCTTGGCCGCGGCCTGGGCGTCGAGCCAACGGCCCTGCTCCTGCAGCGTGGTGATGCCCTTCTTGGCCGAAGCGTAGCGGCGGTCGACTTCGCCTTGCAGCTGCGTCTTCTCGTCGCCATCGGCCATCGCCGCGACGAGGTTCGCGGCGCCGGCGAGGTCGCCCTTGCCGTAGAGCGCCGCGCGCACCTTGCGCGCCTCGGATGTGTCGCCCCAGCCCTTCTTGACCTTCGTCAGTTCGGCCTGGATCAGGTCCTCGATGTCCTTCGGCGCGCTGAGCGGATTGCCGGCCCAGAGCAGCGTGCCATCGACGCCGATCACGGCGCCGTGCGGGATGCCCTTCGAC
>DASUFY010000089.1:0-5734 GCA_036274315.1 Planctomycetota bacterium
GAGGGCTGACCGTCGCGCGCGACGTGTCACATGCCGGCCGGCAGCGGCCCCGTCAGCGCCTTGAGGAACGCGATGAGCGCCGACTCCTCCTCGGGCTTCAGCTGGCGGCCCAGCTGCAGGTCGGCCATCGTCTTGACGGCGTCGTCGAGCGTCGCCACCTTGCCGTCGTGGAAGTAGGGCGCCGTCTTCTCGACGTTGAGCAACGACGGCACCTTGAAGAACCCCTTGTCGGCGTCGCTCTTGGTGAGCAGGAAGCGGCCCGTGTCCTCGGTCGGATAGGCCTTCAGCAGTCCCGACTTCTGGAACATGGCGCCGCCGACGAGCCGGCTCGTGTGGCACGTGATGCAGCCGACCTCCATGAAGGTCTTGAGACCCAGCAGCTGCTCGTTGCTGAGCGCCCTCTGGTCGCCGTCGAGGTAGGCGTCGAACGGCGACTTCGTCACGAGCGTGCGCTCGAAGGCGCCGATCGCGAGGCCGATGTTCTTGCCCGTGACGGCGTCGGCCGCGCCCGGGAACGCCTTCTGGAAGCCGGCGACGAGTTCGGGCTTCGCCTTGACGTTGGCGACGAGCGTCGCCTCGTCACCGAACCCGTGCTCGAGCACACCCTGCTCGACGGTCGCGGCGCGGCCGTCCCAGAAGCTCGAGAACTCACGGAATGCGTTGAGCGTCGTCGGCGTGTTGCGCACGCTGCCCGGCGACTTCGGCTTGTTGTCGACACCGTAGGTCGAGAGGTCGTGGCACGTGGCACAGCTCACGTCGGCCTTCACGAGCCCCTTCTCGTGGTAGAGCGCCTTGCCGAGCGCGACCTTCTCGGGCGTCGACGGGTTGTCGACCTCGGCCGTCATCGGATCGAGGCCGAACAGGCGCTTGACCATCTCGTAGTCGACGCGCGGCCGCGGGATCTTCTTCGCGGGCTCCGCCGCGGCGGCCGGGTGGGCCGGCGCCGCCGGCGTCGGCTGTGCCGGGGTCTGGGCCGCCGGGGTCTGGGCCGCTGGGGTCTGGGGCGCCTGGGCCGGGTTGTGGGACGCCGCCGCCGGCTTGTCGCCGCCACAGGCTTGCAGGAAGAGCAGCGCGAGAGCGCTACACGGGAGCACGGATCCAGTCTTCATGTCGGTGATCGTAGGCAGCGGTGGCGCCGCCTGCACGCGCTTCCAAGCAGACGACGCACACGCGCAGGCCGTGTCTCGCGTCGCTCGCCGAGACGCCGCGTTGCGGCGACGGAGCGTTCAGAACCCAGCTGCGGCGCCGAGATTTCGTGCGATCTCGACCCGCGGCGAGGCGACCCGCGCGCGCGCCGTCCGCACTTCCCTCCGAAGCGGCCCCGGATAGCCTTCCGGCATGGCACGCAACTGCCGCATCCCCTGACGACCCCCGTGGCCCGACGTGGTCGGGCCCTGGCACCGCGCCAGCTGCCCTCGCTCGTAGCCGCGGCTCGGGCGGGATCCAGCATCGCGCCCCACCCTGGAGAGCCCATGACCTTCGACTTCCTCGCGGCCGCTGAGTCGGTCGCCCAAGTTGCCCGCGAACACGCCACCGCCGTCGACGCCGAGGCCGCGTTCCCCGAAGCGGCGATCGCGGCGGCCCGCAAGGCCGGCTTGTTCGGTCTGCTCAGCAGGTCCGACGTCGGCGGCCACGGCCTCGGGCTGCGCGCGGCCGGCCTGACCATCGAGCGCATCGCCCGCGAGTGCAGCAGTTCGGCGATGGTGCTGACGATGCACTACTCCGGCACCGCGGTGATCGAGGCGTACGGCAGCGAAGCGGTGCGGCGCGATGTCGCGTCGGGCAAGCACCTGTCGACGCTCGCGTTCAGCGAAGCGGGCTCGCGCTCGCACTTCTGGGCGCCGACGAGCACGGCGTCGGCACAGCGCGATCAGGTCGTGCTCGACGCCCACAAGAGCTGGGTCACGTCGGCGCACGCGGCGACGGCCTACGTCTGGTCGAGCAAGCCCGTGGCCGGCAGCGAAGCGAGCACGCTCTGGCTCGTGCCGCGCGAGTCGCCGGGCCTCTCGATCGACGGACCGTTCGACGGCATGGGCCTGCGAGGCAACGACTCGGCGCCCGTGCGCGCCAGCGGCGTCAAGGTGCCGGCCGCACACCGCCTCGGCGCCGACGGCGCCGGCTTCGGCATCATGATGCAGACCGTGCTGCCGACCTTCGCGCTGCTGATCGCGGGTGGTTCGCTCGGCATGGCCGAGGCGCTCGTGCAGAAGACCGCGGCCCACGCCGCCGGCACCAAGTACGCGCACCTGCCGGCCCAGAACGCCCTGTGCGACCTGCCGACGATCCGCGCCTACGTCGCGCGCATGCGCATCGAGGTCGACATGGCCAAGGCGCTCTGGCAGGAGACGTTCACGGCGCTCGAGAAGGCGCAGCCCGAGGCCCCGCTGCGCGTGCTCGAGACCAAGGCCGCCGCCGCCGAGGTCGCGTGCCGCGTCGCCGACACCGCGATGCGCGTCTGCGGCGGCATGGCGTTCCGCAAGGAGGTCGGCGTCGAACGGCTGTTCCGCGACACGCGCGCGGCGATGGTCATGGCCCCGACCAGCGACCAGCTCTACGACTTCGTCGGCAAGGCCGTCTGCGGCCTGCCGCTGTTCTGACCCACCCACACGATGCGGCCCGCCGCGGGCCGAGGCATCTCCCATGGCCAAGACCGACACGCTGATCCTCGGGGCCGTCGCCTACGACGCGAAGGTCGTCACGATCTGGGACGGCTTCCAGCGCTGGTTCGCGAGCAAGGGCCTGCCGTTCGACTACGTGCTCTACAGCAACTACGAACGGCAGGTCGAGCAGCACTTCGCCGGCGCCTTCGACGTGGCGTGGAACTCGCCGCTCGCGTGGCTGCAGGCCTTGCACGTCGCCCGCGCGCGCGGCCGCGACGCCAGCGCGATCGCCATGCGCGACACCGACCAGGACCTGACCTCGGTGGTCGTCGTGCGCAGCGAGTCCGCGCTGCGCGACGTGACCGACCTGCGCGGCAAGACGCTCGGCGTCGGGGCCGGCGACTCGCCGCAGGCGACCATGATCCCGCTCGAACACATCGCGCGAGCTGGCCTCGTGGCCGAGACCGACTTCGCGGTGCGGCGCTTCGACGTGCTGGTCGGCAAGCACGGCGACCACACGGGCGGCGAACGCGACGCCGCGAAGGCGCTCATGGCCGGCGAGGTCGACGCCGCGTGCATGATCGACGGCAACCACCTGATGTTCTCGGCCGAGGGCACGCTGCCGCGCGGGGCCACGCGCGTGCTGGCGCAGACCGCGGCCTACGACCACTGCAACTTCACGGTGCTCGACGGCGCGCCCACAGCGCTCGTCGAACGCTTCCGCGACCTGCTGCTCGGCATGCGCTACGACGACCCCGCCGTGCGCCCGCTGCTCGACCTCGAGGGCCTCAAGGCCTGGCGGCCCGGGCGCACGAGCGGCTACACCCAGCTCGAACACGCGTGCGCCCGCTTCGGCTGGCTCTCGCCGTTCCTGCGGCGCATGGGCGCGGCATGACCGAGGCGTCGGTCGACCTGGACGGGCTCGGGCTCGACCAGGGCGCGCAGCTGCTGCTGCGCCACGCGCTGGCACCGCTGGCGGCGGGCAGCACGCTCGCCGTGCACGGCAGCGCCCGCGACCTCGACGTGCACCTGCGCGCGTTCGCGCGCGGCGAAGGCCACGGCTTCCTGCCCGCCGCGGCGCGCGAACGGCTCGCCGCCCCGCGCGCACCGTCCGGTGCGCCGCTCGTGGCGCGGCTCGAGCGCGGCAGCGCCAGCTCGGCGCGCTGGGTCGGTGCCGAGCGCGCCGGCAGCGGCGTTCGCGACGGCGTCGTCGAGCAGCCACCGCCGACCTGGGGCCTCGCGGCGCGCGGCGCCATGGTCGAAGCCGGCAGCCCGGCGTTTTCGTTCGCGCTCGCGACGAAGCACGAGGTCTGGGCCGACGAAGCCGGCGAGCTCTACCGGACGGCCGCCGCCGCGCAGTGGGATCCCGCCACGGCGATCCCCTGGCACGCCGAGCGCAGCCACCCGGACTTCGTCGAAGACGCGCTCGTGCAGGTGCTCACGTTCCTCATCGAGAACGAGACGGCCGCGCTGCTGGTGCCGGCGCGCTTCTGCGCCCAGCTGCACCCGCACTTCCGCGAGGTCATGCAGGTGCTCGCGATCCAGGCCGCCGACGAAGCGCGCCACATCGAGGTGTTCACGCGCCGCGCCTCGCTCACGCACAACGAGCTCGGCCTGTCGACGGGCGGCGGCCAGGCGTCGTTGAAGACGCTCGTCGAAGAACCCGACTTCGCGCTGGCCAGCTTCCTGCTCAGCGTGCTCGGCGAGGGCTCCTTCCTGCACCTGCTCGGCTTCCTGCACGTGCACGCACCCGATGCATGCACGGCCGAGATCATGCGGCTCGCGGCCCAGGACGAAGCGCGCCACGTCGCGTTCGGCATGGCGCACCTGCGCCGCCACGGCCAACACGATGCGACGCTGCTCGCGCGGTTGCAGCAGGCGATCGAACGGCGCCACGAGGCGCTGCGGCACACGGCCGGGCTCAACGCCGAGGTGTTCGACGCACTCGTGCTGCTCGCCGCTGGCTCGTTCACGCCGGCCGCGGTCGCCAAGGGCCATGCGGCGGTCGCCGAGCTCGTCGCGCAGATGGACGCCGGCCGGCGCGCGCGGCTGCGCCGGCTCGGTTTCGCCGACGAACGGGCCGCCGCGCTCAGCGCGTTGCACACGCGCAACTTCATGTGACCGGCTCCCACCCCCCACCGCTCGTGCTGGCCAGCACGTCGCGCTACCGGCGCGAGCTGCTCGCACGACTCCGCCTGCCGTTCGCGTGCGACGCGCCCGGCGTCGACGAAGACGCGGTCAAGCGGTCGCTCGCGGCGCCCGAAGCCGTCGTGCGCGAACTCGCGCGGCAGAAGGCGCAGGCGGTGGCGACCCGGCGCCCGGACGCGATCGTGATCGGCAGCGACCAGTGCGCGTGCCTCGACGGCCTGGTGCTCGACAAGCCCGGTTCGGCGCCGGCGGCGATCGCGCAGCTGCAGCGGCTGGCCGGCCGCGAGCACGAACTGCTCACGGCGGTCGCGATCGTGCATCCAGGCGGCTTCATCGAGTTCACGGACCGCACGCGGCTTCGCATGCGTTCGCTGACCGCCGACGAGATCGAACGCTACGTCGCCGCCGAAGAACCGTTCGACTGCGCGGGCGGCTACAAGGTGGAGGGTCTCGGCATCACGCTGTTCGAACGCATCGACGCCGCCGACCAGACGGCGATCATGGGGCTGCCACTGCTGCGGGTGTGCGCGGAGCTGCGGCGGCTCGGCCTGCCGCTGCCGTAGGTCACAGCGCGCCGACCACGAGCTCGAGCGCGCGACGTGCACGTCGAGGCGAGCCACGGCAGCGATGTCGCCAGGAGTTCGTTCTCGCCTCCCGATCCGACGCAACCTCGTCCGACCTGGGAGGCGCTCGTGGAGCACGCTGCGACCAGGCGGACCACGCGCCGTTCCAACCGAGGAACCTCGCCACGCGACCGTCGGCGAGCGTGAGGCTGCCGCCGGCGAACAGAGCACCGTTCGGCAGCAGGAGCAGCGTGTACACGGGCCCGTTGCAGCCGGCGCCGAGCGTCGCGACAAGGCCAGGTGGACACGATCCCACGCCGGGGTTGACGGCCGGCCGCCGTTGGCGACAATCCTTCGCCCCCAATTGCGGCCGGAGAACGACTCCTGCCGCGGCCGGCGCACCCGAACGCACCGCGACACTAC
>DASUFY010000090.1:0-19559 GCA_036274315.1 Planctomycetota bacterium
CTACAGGTTCTCGGTGCGCAGACCCGCGCCGGGGTCCTTCGGCGTGTGCAGGCTGCGCAGGAACGTGATGAGGTGCTCCTGTTGCTGGTTCGACAGCGCGGCGAACGCGTTGCGGGCCGCGAGGGCCTCGCCGCCGTGCAGGAGGATCGCGTCGCGCAGGTTCAGCGCGCGACCGTCGTGCAGGTAGGGGGCCGTGTCCGCGACGCCCCACAGGCGGGCCGTGATGAACATCGCGTCGAGCGTGCCACCCGTCGACTCGGCCAGGCCCGGTCCCATGTCGTGCCGTTTGAGGTCCGAGAACAGCTCGACGCGGATGCCGCCGCCGGGCGCGTGTTGGAACTTCGGCGCCGCGGTGTGCAGGTCGACGGCGTAGTAGAGGTTCGCGAACGGATCGGCCGGCACTTCGGGGAAGCTGTAGGTCAGCATCGAGCTCGTCGTGTCGAGCTGCGGCCGGTGGCAGTTGGCGCAGCCGATCGAAGAGAACAGCTGGCTGCCCTGCTGGGTGTGCGGGCCGTTGCGCTGCTGGGGCCGCTCGAGCGTCGTCGTGAAGATCGACAGCGACGACAGCTCGCCGATCAGCACCTCGTCGGTGACGCCGTCGCCGTCGGCGTCGCTGTTGCCGACGACCTCGACCGGTTGCATGCCGAAGTGGAACTGCATGGCCGCGACGTCGAACGCGCGCGTGGTCGCGAACTCGCCCTTGCGGCCGAACGGGCGCACGACGAGATCGGCGTCGACGCCGACGACCTGCGAGGTGTCGAAGACTCCGCCCGTGAACGTGATCGTGCCGAAGTCGACGCCCTTGGTGATCAGCGGGATCGCGACGCCTGGCTGCGACTGCGCGCGCACCTTCTTCGCCTGCAGGTCCGCCGTCATCTCCTTCGCGAGCAGTTCGACGCCGCCCGCGCCGAACAGGAACGGCGGGTTGATGAACCGGCCGTTGAAGGCCGCGAAGCCGTTGCTCTGCGAGTCGTTGACGTCGATCGTCGTCGGACCCGCCATGGCGTTGTTGTTGGCGCCGCCGACGCCGCCGATGCCGAACTGGAACGGCACCGAAGCCGCGCTCACGATCGAGTGGCACTCCATGCAGGTCTGGGCATCGAGTCCGTTCACGCGCAGGAACGTGCCGTTGTTCTGCAGCGTCGGCCGGTGTCCGGGCGGTGTCGGGTTGAGCGGATCCATCGGGCCGTCGCCGTAGCCGTCGAGCTTGTTGAACGGGCTCGCGAACATGCGCAGGCCGTGCGTCCGGATCGTGTCGAGGGACAGCGATCCGCTCGTGATCATCGCCTGCGTGATGCGCGGCGGCGTCAGGACCGGGCTGCTGCCGGCACCTTGGGCTCGGGCCGTGGCGGCGAGGGTTCCAAGGGCGAGACAGAACACAGCCGTTGTCTGGCTGCGCACGAACGGCGAACGTGAGAGTGAGAGTGAGAGTGAGAGTGAGGGCACGCGAGTACCTCCGGAGTGGCACGCGGACAGTGGATTCGTTTCCCTGGCGGCATCAGCCCGCGTCTAGCACGGGCAGACCCGACCTGTAACGAGGCGTTGGGAGTATATGGCCCGCTGGCGGCCAAGGCGCGGCACCGCGCCGGGCCCACGCAGCACGAGGAGGCCGATACCAACCGGTCCTTACCGCGGGCGTCGCACGGGCCGGCGATGGCATCGGGCGCACCGCGTCGCCGGCAGGCGCGCGTCCGGTGGATCCCATTGCCAGCACGACACGTGCGTGCACCGGCCAGATCTCAGTCCTCGGCGTAGCTGGCCATCAGGTAGCGCGGCTCGAGCGCCTCGGGGGCGCAGCGGGCGAACGGCAGCCCGGGCGCGAACAGATCGACGGCGGCGATCGCGCGCGCGACGTGCACGCCGGCGCCCGTGTCGCGCAACCCGGCCCCGATCTGGACCTCGACGGCCTCGGGCACCACGAACAGGTCGCCCGCGACGGCTTCGGCCAACACCACCGCGAGCGGAACCGCGCGCGGTTCGGCCAGCGGCGAGAGGCGATCGCCGTCGAGCCGGAACGACGCGTGGTGGAAGCGATGGCGGCGCGCATCGAGCACGGGCAAGAGGCGCCGGCCCGCCCGCGCGGGCGCTGGCGCGGCGTTCGCGAGCAGGGCCAGGCTGTCGACGGCCAACACGGGCACGGCGCCGAAGTGCTGCAGGAAGCGCACGAACGTGACCGCGACGCGCAGCCCCGTGTACGAACCGGGCCCGAGGTCGAGACGGACCTCGGCGATCTGCTCGGCGCGCACGGCGTGCGCGGCGCAGAGCTCGGCCGTGAGCGCCGCGAGGTCGCCGCGCGAGCCCGCCGGCGAACGCGCCTCGACGAGGCGGTCGGGCAGCCGCAGCGCGCACGAGAACGGCACGTCGCCCGTGACGTTGCTGCCCGACACCGCGAGCGCCAGCGGCAGGTTCACGCGCCGAGCTCCGCCGCCACCACCGCCGCGAGTTCGCGGCACAGTCGCGCGCACAGCGCCGCATCGGCGGCTTCGACCATGACGCGGCACTTGGGCTCGGTGCCCGAGTAGCGCAGCAACAGGCGACCGTTCTCGCCGAGCAGGCGTTCGACCTCGGCCTTCTTGGCGGCGACCGCAGGCACCGTGTCCAGGTCCGGCTTCCTGGCGACGGGCACCGAGATCAGCTCCTGCGGGAAACGGTGGAAGGCCGCGAACGCGCGCGCCATGCCGTCGCCGGCCAGCGCCAGCAGCCGAACACCCGTGTAGAGCCCATCGCCGACGAGATGGTGGTCGGCGAACAGGATGTGTCCCGACTGCTCACCGCCGACCGCACAACCGCGCTCGCGCATGGCCAGGAACACGTTGCGGTCGCCGACCGGCGTCACGTGCACGCGCACGCCGACCTCGCGCAGCGCCTTGTGCAGGCCGAGGTTGCTCATCACGGTGGCGACGATCGTGTCGCCGGGCAGGCGGCCCTCGGCGTGCAGCGCGCGCCCGAACAGGCTCAGCACATCGTCGCCGTCGCGCACGGTGCCCAGTTCATCGACGAAGATGCCGCGGTCGCCGTCGCCGTCGAGACAGATGCCGAGGCAGGCGCCGTGTTCGAGTACGGCCGCACGAAGGCCCTCGGGGTGCAGCGCGCCGGTGCCGTCGTTGATGTTGAAGCCGTCGGGCTCGCACGCGACCTCGACCACTTCGGCGCCGAAGGCGCGCAGGATGCTCGGCGCCAGCAGCGAGCCGCCGCCGTTCGCAGCATCGACGCAGACGATGCGCCCCTCGAGGTCCAGGGTCGGAAACTGCTCGGCGAAGCTGCTCTCGTACGACACGAGCAGATCGCTGCGGTCCCTGATGCGCGGCGTGCGCGGCTCGGCCGGCCTCAGATCGACGCAGAGCTCGGCGATCTCGGCTTCCTCCTCGTCGCGCAGCTTGGTGCCGTCGGCGGCGAAGATCTTGATGCCGTTGTCGTGCGCCGGGTTGTGGGACGCACTGATCATGATGCCGGCGTCGAAGGGACCCGTTCGCACGAGGAACGCGAGTGCCGGAGTCGTGCAGAGGCCGACGTCGGCGACGCTGACCTCGGTCGCGCCGAGCCCCTGCGCGAGGGCCTCGAGGATCCACGGCGCCGATTCGCGACCGTCGTTGCCGATCAGCACACGCTTCTGCGCGCCACCCGTGCGCTGCAGCAGCACGCCGAGCGCCGAACCGACGCGGCGCAGCGTCTCGGGATCCATCGGCGGTTCGCCCGCCCGCGCGCGCAGGCCGTCGGTGCCGAACTGCGGCGGTTCGATGCTGGTCATTCGACCTTTCGCAGCTTGACCAGCACGACGTCGTCGAGCCGGCACTCGGCGCGGTCGAGCGTTTCCCGCATGGGCCCCGGCACCATGAGCCGCGCCTCGCGATCGATGTCGGCCCCGTACGAAGCGCCGGGCTCCAGGCGCGGGATGTAGACGAGCAGCCGCAGGTTGGCGCTGGCCCACTCCTGCAGCTTGCTCTTGTCGGGTTGTTCGCTGAAGTTGACGAGCTTCGCGCGCAGTTCGCCGCCGGCCTGGATGCGCACGATGCGCGTCGCCGTCTCGGGTCTGTACTTGCCGCGCAGCTCGGGCGGCAGCGCGAGATCGTCGACGAAGATCGGCAGCTCGAGCGTGAAGTCCCTCGTCTGCGGCAGCAGCTGGATCGTCACCACCGGCCTCGGCTCGACGCGCAGGCCGAGCTCGTCGCCGCCGATCATCTCGAGGCTCGCCGAGACCTGCCGTTCGTTGCCGACCGCGCGGAACGTCGCCCGGAACTGCTTGCCGCCGCGCTTGCGCCACTGGTCGATGCTGCTGGCGGGTCCGAGGATGCGGGGCACGGGCGGCGCGAACTCGACCGTCTCGCGCCGCAGCCGACTGCCGAGCTGCGGGTCGTCCTGGAGCTCGACGATGTTGAGCGACAGCGGCACCGGCAGGTCGGTGATCTTCTCGACGAGCAGCTTGATGCGACTCGGCTTGAGCGTGATGCGCACGTCCTGCAGCGAGCGGTCGCGACGGATGTCGGCCGCCGTGAACTCGATGCTCGTGCGCGTGCTCCAGTCGAGCGTCAGGAACGACGTGATCTGCAGGTCGAGCGGCTCGTCCGCGATCTGGTCGATGCGGAAGCGGGGCCCGCTGAGCACGACGTCGACCTTGTCGATCTCCTGTTCCCCATCGAGGAACTTGAGGCCGACCACGCGGTCGGTCGGCAGCACGATCGCGAGGCGATCGAGTCCTTCGCCGGCGATGCGCTGCGAGCCGACGCAGATCAGCGGCAGCGTGCGGTCCTTGTCCTGCGTGATCTGGTTGTTGATGAAGAACCAGAGCCCGATCGCCAGTCCGATCGCCACGAGCTTGCGATAGGGATCCGCCACGACCATGGCGAAGAAACCCCGCGCCCTGCGCTGCTCGGCCCTCATGCCGCCTGCTTGCGCCCCAACACGCCGTCGAGCTGCTGCTCCAGCTGCTCGAGCGTCAGGTCGAAGTTGAGCTTGCCGCCCGACGCAGTCGAGATCTTGCCGGTCTCCTCGCTGACGACGAGCACGAGCGCATCGGTCTCCTCGGACAGACCCAGCGCGGCGCGATGCCGTGTGCCGAGCCGCTTGTCGACGTCGGGGTTCTGGCTGAGCGGGAACAGGCACGAGGCCGACACGATGCGGTCGTCGCGCACGACCACGCCGCCGTCGTGCAGCGCGCTCTTCGGGAAGAAGATCGACTCGAGCAGGTAGGAGTTGAGCTCCGCATCGATGTTGATGCCGTTCTCGGCCACGTTGGACAGCGAGGCCTCGCGCTCGATGGCGATCAGCGCGCCGATGCGCTCCTTGCTCATGCGGGCGACGGCGCGCAGCAGGCGCGGCACGATGCGCGTGTCGGGCCGGAAGAAGCGGCCGAAGATCGGCGCCTCGCCGATGTGCACGATGGCGCGGCGGATCTCGGGGTGGAACACGATGACGAAGCCGAGCACGACCGACGGCGCGGCGGCGTTGAACAGCCACTCGAGGCGGGCGAGGTTCAGCGTCTTGATCAGGATCACGAACGCCGAGACGCCGACGATGAGCAGCATCGCGAGCCCGCGCACGACACCCGAGCCGCGCGTCTCGGACAGGAAACGCAACACGATGTAGATGAGCAGTGCGAACACCGTCACCTCGATCACCATGTTGACGACGCTCAGCACGCCCAACGAACCGTCGCCCTGACCCTGGAGCAGGGTCGCCGGGGCGAGGAACTCGAGACTGCGGCAGGCGAACGCGGAGCTCATGTGGGGATCGTTCGAGGCTCAGGCGCCCGAGAGCCCGACGTCGGGCTTCTCTTCGCTCGAAGCTGCACCGGGCAGCGGCCGGGCATTCGCCTCGCCACGCTTCTGGGCAGCCCGTTCGGTCGCCTGCGACTGGCGCGACTGGGCCCGGCGGAACTCCTCGAGGTCGTCGCCGCGCAGGATCGCCGAGACCTCCTCGCCCGACAGCGTCTCGAACTTGAGCAGCGCCGCGGCGACCGTGTCGAGCGCCGCGCGCTGATCGCGCAGCATCACGGCGGCCGCCTTGTACTGCTCGTCGAGGATGCGCTTGATCTCCTCGTCGAGCAGCTCGCGCGTGCGTTCGGACACGTTGCTGCCGATGCGGAACTCGCGGCCGAGGAACGGATTCTCGTCGTCGGCCGTGTACTTGATCGGGCCGACCTTGGGGCTCATGCCGAGTTCGCAGACCATGACGCGCGCGAGGTTGGTCGCCTGCTCGATGTCGTTCTGGGCACCCGCGGACATGTCGCCGAAGACGAGTTCCTCGGCGATGCGGCCGCCGAAGCAGACCGCGATGCGGCCGAGCAGCTTCTTGCGCCAGTGGTTGTAGTCGTCCTTCTCGGGCAGCGACATGGTCGCGCCGAGCGCGCGGCCGCGCGAGACGATCGTCACCTTGTGCACGGGATCCTGGTCGGGCGTGAGCACGGACACGATCGCGTGGCCCGCTTCGTGGTAGGCGGTGACCTTCTTGTCCTCCTCCTCGATGGCGCGGCTGCGCTTCTCGCGGCCCCAGCGCACGCGGTCGCGACCCTCCTCGAGATCGGACATGTCGACCGCCTCCTTGTTCTTCATCGCGGCGAGGATCGCGGCCTCGTTGATGACGGCCGCCAGCTCGGCGCCCGAGAACCCGGCCGTCGCCTTGGCGATCAGCTGCAGGTCGACGTAGCCGGCGAGCTTGATCTTGCGCGCGTGCACCTTGAGGATCGCCTCGCGGCCCTTGACGTCGGGCTTGTCGATGACGACCTGGCGATCGAAGCGCCCCGGCCGCAGCAGCGCCGGATCGAGCACGTCGGGGCGGTTGGTCGCGCCGACGAGGATGATGCCCTTGTCGCTGTCGAAGCCGTCCATCTCGACGAGGATCGCGTTGAGCGTCTGCTCGCGTTCGTCGTGGCCGCCGCCCATGCCGGTGCCGCGCTTCCTGCCCACGGCGTCGATCTCGTCGAGGAAGACGATGCACGGGCTCGCCTCGCGGGCCTGCTTGAACAGATCGCGCACGCGGCTGGCGCCGACACCGACGAACATCTCGACGAAGTCGCTGCCCGAGATCGAGAAGAACGGCACCTCGGCCTCGCCGGCGATCGCCTTGGCGAGCAGCGTCTTGCCCGTGCCCGGCGAACCGACGAGCAGCACGCCGCGCGGGATCGAGCCGCCGAGCCGCGCGAACTTGGCCGGGTTCTTGAGGAACTCGATGATCTCGCGCACCTCGGCCTTCGCCTCCTCCATGCCCGCGACGTCGTCGAACGTGATGTTCGTGCGGTTCTCCTTGGTGTAGAGCGAGGCGCGGCTGCGGCCGAAGCTCAGCACGCCGCCGGTGCCGCCCGGCGAGCGCATCTGGCGCAGGATGAAGAACCAGACGATCGCCAGCACGAGCAGCCACGGGCCGACCGTGCCGAGGATGTAGATCAGGGCCGTGTTCGGCTCCGAGATGCGGAACTCCGAGGCGCCGACCGACAGGTGGAACGTGCGCACCGGCACCCCCTGGTCGGCCAGCGCCGTCGTCAGCTTCTGCAGCGAGGGCTGGTTCGGATCCGCCGGCGCGTCGATGCGCACGTACTGCACGTTCGAGCCGCGCTGCAGCAGCGCGGTGAGATAGGTGCCCGGGTGCCGCCCGCTGTCGTTCGGCTGCGTGCGTGCGTCCTTCTTGGCCTTCGACGCCACCTCGTCGACGAGGAACGCCCGCTCGACGCGGACCCTGTGGTCGACGACGTCGGCGAGGAACCGGCTGGCCCCGTCCGAACCCGCGTAGGCCTGCGGGTCGAGCTTCTGCGCCGCGAGCGTGCTGTACAGCTCGATCTCGTTCTGGCCCTCGCTGCGCAGGAAGTCGCGCACGACCGCCTCGATCTGCCGCGGTGCACCGTCGACGACCACGTCGGCGGTGACGACGCCGTCCGACAGCGACAGCTTGTCGACCTCGCCGTTGAGCAGGTAGCTGTAGAACGCGTGCACGGAGAAGTTCTGCGCTTCGCGCCCCGAACTCGATACGACGAGGAACAGCGCCATCAGCAGGGCCAGGATCAGGATCACGCCGCCCATGCCGCGCGGCTTCCGACCGCGAGCCTCGCCCTCGACCGGTTCCTTCGGTTCTTTGCTCGTCATCAGCTTCTCTTTCCGCAGTGCGGCGGCGCGTCCCGACCACCATCGGCGTTGCGCCGCACGTGCCCGTAGCCCGCCTGCCAGCGCGTGTTCCGCCCGGGGGTGGACGGCACGCAAAGCGCGAGGATAGGTCCAATCGGCGCAGGAAGCCAGGAGGCGGGGCATGTACGGCGGGTTTCGGCCGAAGCGCGACGCTCGTCATGGAACGTCGCACCCATCGCGGCCATGGCCGCAACCAACCATGGTTGCACGCCGCGTCCAAGCCCGCGGCGATTTGGCCATGGCCGCTTGCTTGCCGCCTGCGTCGATGCGGCGGCCGCCCACCTGTAGCATCGATCCCTCGGCCCGCGACCATGACCACGCAGCACGTTCACGTCTCCGTCCGCCTGGCCGTGCTCGCCGCGGTCCTGGTGCTGGTGTCGCTGTTCGCCTGCCGCCCCGCCTGGAGCCCGGACGGCAAGCGGCTGCTCTTCCCGTGCCGGCTCGGCGAACACCAGCTCGGCATCGCGCAGTACGAACGTGACAGCGGCAAGACGCAGATCCTGTTCGCGGCGCCGGGCCAGGGAGCTGTGCCCACGCCGCTGTTCCTGCCCGACGGCGAGGGTGCGCTGATCGTCTGCGCCGACAAGGACCGTCCGGACAACGTGCGCGTGGTGACGCTCGGCGGTGCTGGCCGCACCGGGCCCACGACGACACAGGTCGACGTCGGCGAGAACGCGGGCCACAACCTGCTCGCGGCACCGGTGCTGCTCGGGCGGCGTCTGTTCCTGTCGGGACGCGGCGTCATCCGGCTCGATCTCGACACCGGCGCCGTGGTCCGCAACCGCGGCGACGAGCGGCAGTTCGTCGTCGCCCGCCGCGGGCAGGGCGTCTGCTACGCCGCGGTCGCCAAGGGCACCGAGTACAGCTGTGAGCTGGGCACGGTCGACCCCGAGACGCTGCAGCTCTTGCCGTTCCTGAAGGTGCCGACCGACAGCCGCTGGCATGTGCTGCCGATGCCCGCCTTCACGCGCGACCTGCGCCGCGTCGCGCTGCCGGCACACGCCGGCGAACGCGAAGAGGAGGCCGCGATCCTCGTGTTCGCGGATGGCAAGCTGGAGACCGTCTTGCCCATCGGGCACGAAGGCGACGTGGCGGTCGGCAACGTGGAGTGGCTGCCCGATGGTGCCGCACTGTGCGCCAGTCTGTGCCGCCGCAACGCCGAGGACGGCACGGTGCAGTGCCTCCTGCTCGAGACGACGATCGGCGGCAGCGTGACGCGCGAGACGCCGCTCGTGCGGACCAGCCCTGCGAACGACGATCTGCGCCAGCTGAGCCTGAGCCTGCCGGTGGCGCTGTCACCCGACGGCCACACGGCCGCGCTGTCGACGGCACTGCTCGAGCACCTCGACGACCGACAGCACGGCCTCTACCTCGTCGACCTCAACCACAAGCAGCGCGCGGTGACGAGGGTGCCGTTCCCCGCGCCGCACATCCTGACCATCAAGGGCTCCGATGTCCTGCTGGATCTCGCGTCCGGGTGGGCAAGCGGCGTGGCGGCCGAACACCCCGAGCGCCAGCTCGCGGTCGCCGGCGGCGGCTCCAGCGTGGGTCTGCGCGAGCTCGTGCAGGGCAACGCCGACCTCGCGATGACCTCCCGGCCCGCGAGCCCGGCCGAGCTCGCGGCGGCGAAGGCAGCCGGCGTCGAACTCGTCGCCCACCCGTTCGCGTTCGACGCACTGGCCATCTGCGTGCACAAGGACAACCCCATCGTGTCGCTGACCATGGCTCAGCTCGCCGAGATCTTCGGCGAGAACGGCGCGACGCAGTGGGCGGAAGTCGGCGTGGCTTGGCGCAGCGAACCAAAGGGCATGCTCGTGCTGCCGCCGGACGACCACACCCCCACGTTCGCGGCTTTGCGCAGCCTCGTGCTGACCCAGCGCCGCGCCCGGGTCGTTCCGATCAAGGCCGAGACCGCCGACCGGAACCTCGTCGCCCTCGTCGCCGCGAATCCCAACGCCATCACGTGCGTCGGCCTCGCCTACTGCGACGAGCGGGTCAAGGTCGTGCCGATCGCCGGCAAGTCCGGCGCCGCGGCGTGCCTGCCCGACGCGACCACGGTCACCGACGGCAGCTACCCGCTCGCCCAACGGCTGTTCGTCTACTCGCTCGCGAACGCGAAGCCCGAAGTGCTCGACCTGCTCGCCTGGCTAGGCAGCGAGGCCGGCAAGCAGGCGACGGTGCGCGCCGGACGCTTCCCTGGTCGGTGACGCGCGGCGGCGCCTGGTCAGCCGGACGGCAGGCCGCGCCGGAACGCGGCATGCTCGGGCGCGCCGAGGCCCGCTGCGACTGCGGCCGCCAGCGCCGCGACACCGGGGGCCAGTCTAGCAGGTTTCCCCGCCGCACACCGCGCCCCGGCTCTCGGCTCTCTCGGCCCCTCGTCACTCCGGGCTGAGGGCCTGATTGCGCTACTTCGCCGCCGGCTCGAGCAGCTTGCGGTGCGCGACGAGCGCTTCCCTGACGTGCTCGGACATGCCCTTCGCTGCGCCCGCATCGAGCACCGCGAAGATCTCGCGCCGCATGCGCGGCTCCCAGAACTTCTTGAGGTGCCCGGCGATGCCCTGCAGCGCCACCGCGCGGTCCGGCTCCGCCGCGAAGAACGCGGCGATCTGGTTGGCCATGCGGACGAGCTTCGCACCGTCCATCAGCGCACGTCTCCGAACAACGCACCCTTGGGCAGCAGCGACTCCTGCTGGCCCGCGAACGAGTCGAAGCCCTGCTGCCACGACGAGCGCTTCGCCTTCGCCGTGACCTGCACGGCCGTGACCTTGTACTCGGGGCAGTTCGTCGCCCAGTCCGAGTTGTCGGTCGTGACGACGTTGGCGCCCGACTCGGGATGGTGGAACGTCGTGTAGACGACCCCGGGCTGCATGCGCTCGGTGACCACCGCACGCAGCGTCGTCTCGCCCTTCCTGCTCTCGACCGACACCAGCTCGCCGTCGGCGATGCCGCGCTGTTCGGCGTCGTGCGGGTGGATCTCGAGCACGTCCTCGGCGTGCCAGGTCTTGTTCGGCGTGCGGCGCGTCTGCGCGCCGACGTTGTACTGGCTCAGGATGCGGCCTGTCGTGAGGATCAGCGGGAACTTGCGCGACGTGCGCTCCTCGGTCGCGACGTAGTCGGTGATGACGAAGCGGCCCTTGCCGCGCACGAACTCCTGCTCGTGCATGGTCGGCGTGCCGTCGGGCGCCGCGTCGTTGCACGGCCACTGGATGCTGCCGAGCCGGTCGATCTTCTCGTAGGTCACGCCCTGGAACGTCGGCGTCAGCGCCGCGATCTCGGCCATGATCTCGCTCGGGTGCTCGTAGTGCATCGGGTAGCCGAGTGCCTGGGCGAGCGCCATCGTCGCCTCCCAGTCGGCGAGCCCCGCGAGCGGCGGCATCGCCTTGCGCACGCGGCTGATGCGCCGTTCGGCGTTGGTGAACGTGCCGTCCTTCTCGAGGAACGACGCGCCGGGCAGGATCACGTGCGCGTACTTGGCCGTCTCGTTCATGAAGATGTCGTGCACGATCAGGCACTCGAGCGACTCGAGCGCCTTCAACACGTGTCTGGTGTCGGGGTCCGACTGGGCGATGTCCTCGCCCTGCACGTAGAGGGCCTTGAACGAGCCGTCGATCGCGGCGTCGAACATGTTCGGGATGCGCAGGCCCGGCTCGTCCTGGATCGGCACCCCCCACAGGCCCGCGAACAGCTCGCGCACGCTCGCGTCGCCGACGTGGCGGTAGCCGGGCAGCTCGTGCGGGAACGAGCCCATGTCGCACGACCCCTGCACGTTGTTCTGGCCGCGCAGCGGGTTGACGCCGACGCCCTTGCGCCCGAGGTTGCCGGTCAGCATCGCGAGGTTGGCGATGCCGATGACCGTCGTGCTGCCCTGGCTGTGTTCGGTGACGCCGAGGCCGTAGTAGATCGCGCCGTTGCCCGCGTTCGCGAACAGGCGCGCCGCGCCGCGGATCTGCTCGGCCGGCACGCCGGTCGCCTGCTGCAGCGCCTCGGGCGAGTTCTTGGGCAGGCTGATGAACGCCTTCCACTTCTCGTACTGGTCGACCTCGCAGCGGGCGCGCACGTAGTCCTCCTTGGCGAGCCCTTCGGTGACGATCACGTGCGAGATCGCGTTGAGCACGGCGACGTTGGTGCCGGGCTGCAGCGCCAGGTGGAAGTCGGCGGCGACGTGCGGCGTGCGCACGAGGTCGATGCGGCGCGGGTCGATGACGATGAGGTGCGCCCCTTGCCGCAGCCGCCGCTTCATGCGCGAGGCGAACACGGGGTGCGCGTCGGTCGGGTTGGCGCCGATGACGATGATGCAGTCGCTGTGGTCGACGCTGTCGAAGTCCTGCGTGCCGGCCGACTCGCCGAGCGTGGTCTTGAGGCCGTAGCCGGTCGGCGAGTGGCAGACGCGCGCGCACGTGTCGACGTTGTTGTTGCCGAACGCGGCGCGCACGAGCTTCTGCACGAGGTAGGTCTCCTCGTTGGTGCAGCGCGAACTCGTGATGCCGCCGACCGAGTCCCTGCCGTACTTGGCCTGGATGCGCCGGATCTCGCTCGCGGCGTGGCCGATCGCCTCCTGCCACGACACCTCGCGCCACGGGTCGGTGATCTTGCTGCGGATCATCGGCTTCTTGACGCGGTCGGGATGCGTCGCGTAGCCCCACGCGAAGCGGCCCTTGACGCAGCTGTGGCCATGGTTGGCCTTGCCGTCCTTGTGCGGCACCATGCGCACGACCTCGTTGCCCTTCATCTCGGCGCGGAACGCGCAGCCGACGCCGCAGTAGGCGCACGTGGTGTCGACGGTGTGGTCGGGCTGGCCCGCCTCGACGATCGACTTCTCCATCAAGGTCGACGTCGGGCACGCCTGCACACACGCGCCGCACGAGACGCACTCGGAGTCGAGGAAGTCGGTCGGCCCGGCGGCGATCTTCGATTCGAAGCCGCGGCCCTCGACGGTCAACGCGAACGTGCCCTGGACCTCCTCGCAGGCGCGCACGCAGCGCGAGCAGACGATGCACTTGGTCGCGTCGAACGTGAAGTACGGGTTCGACTCGTCCTTGGCGATGCTCAGGTGGTTGTCGCCGTCGTAGCCGTAGCGCACCTCGCGCAGGCCGACCACGCCGGCCATGTCCTGCAGTTCGCAGTTGCCGTTGGCCGGGCACGTCAGGCAGTCGAGCGGGTGGTCGCTGATGTAGAGCTCCATGACGCCGCGGCGCAGGTCGGCGAGCTTCCGGCTCTGGGTCCTGACCTTCATGCCCGGCTCGCAGTTCGTCGTGCACGACGCGGGGAAGCCCTTGCGGCCTTCGACTTCGACGACGCACAGCCGGCAGCTGCCGAACGCCTCGAGGCTGTCGGTGGCGCACAGCTTGGGGATCTTGACGCCCGCGTCGCTCGCGGCGCGCAGGACCGAGGTGCCGGCGGGCACGGTGACCGGCACGCCGTCGATGTGCACGGTCACCTTCGCCGCCGAGGTGCGGGCGGGCGTGCCCGCGTCGAGTACTTGGTTGGAATCCATGAGGTTCTCCGGCTGGACCCGGCGCCGCTGGTGCGGTCCGGAGGCCAGTCTTGCACCGGGCAGCCGCGGCGACAAGGCGCCGCCCCGCAGCCGGCGAAGCGCGCACCATGGTAGCGCGGAGGTCGTTCCAGGGGATCAGGTTCTGCTCGCGGCGTGGCGCCGGGTGGTCGGCAGGCCTACTTCTTCGTGTAGGTCGCGTTCCAGCACTCGCACGGCGCCGACGTGCCGAGCAGCACGTGCCCGATCGCCTTCGTCGGGGCGCCGTCGGCGCCGAGTTCCGTGACCATGCGCTGCACGCACGGCTGCCCCATGTACCGCTGCGCGCCGGTCAGCACGAAGCCGCCGTCGGTGAACGCGCCCGTCATGTCGCCGACCTCGCCCATGCTGCTGACGAAGACCGCGCGGATGCAGCCGAGCTTCTGGTCGAAGCCGTAGAAGGCCTCGCCGACGTAGTCGGCCGGATGGCCCTCGGCCTTGCCGGTCGAGTGCACGTGCACGACCGTGCCGTCGAACAGCTTCTCGACGACGTCCTGGCCCGTGATGTTCATCGGCGGCGCGCCCGGCATCATCAACATCTTCGCCTCGACCGCGTACGTGCCCGCGATGCGCGCCAGCTTCGTGATCGCCGGCGCCGGCGTCGCCGTGAACGCGCCGGCGTTCCTCGCGATCGCCACCGCCTTGTCGGTGCGCTTCATCGTGCCCTGCACGCCCTGCGCAGCCGGCCCCTGGGCCCCCATCATGTCGATCGCGAACGTCATCGAATCGCCGTCGATGCGGTTCGTGTAGCGCTCGAAGTAGGTCTGGCCCTCGTGGAAGCTCTCCATCATCTGCACCATCGAACCGTCGCCGAGCAGCTCGATGCGATGTACGCCGACCGTGCCGTCGTTGTCGACGCCGACCGACACGTAGCTGCGGTTCTCCGCGTCCCAGCCGAGGTAGCTGCGCATCACGAGTGGCTTGCCCATGTCGGCGAACGTGACGACGGTGTCCTCCTGCACGAAGAAGTTGCCGAGCGCCCAGGCGTAGGTGCTCTGCGACTCCCACTTCGACGGTTCGCCGGGGCCCATCTGCGCGGTGCCGGTGCCGTGCCAGCTGCCGATCAGCGGCTGGAGCTTCGCGAGTTTGGGCGCTGGCTTCGGGGTCTCCTGCGCCGCGAGCAGGGTGGGTAGCACGAGCAACAGGGCAACGGCGAGACGGTGCGTGTTCATGGCATTCTCCTTGGCTGTCGAGGGTCGGTCCGACGAGTCGCCCGACGATAGTCGCTGCGGCCGCGCGTGGCACGGGGTCCGCGCCCGACACCGCGTGCCGCCGCCCGAATCGCGATTCCGCGTCACGTCTTCGGGCGAGTGTCTCTCCACGGGCCGGCATCCGCCCGGTGCGCCGCGTCGGCGGGCCGCGGATGCCGGCACCCGCTGCCCGGGCGATCGAACCCCGGCAGCCCGATCCGGAGGTCCCGATGCTGCGTTCCCGTTGCCTGTTGCTGTCGTCGCTGGCCGTCGCGAGTTGCGGTTCCGTCGGGCTGCGTGCCCAGCAGATCGCGCCCGAACCCACCGGCGTGCGGCCCTGCGCGTTGGCCCCGACCGGTCTCTGGCGCGCGCCGATCCACACGCTCGACACCGATCCGGTCGGCGGCGCGTATGGCTTCTGGGCGGCCGGCGACGACTACAAGGTCTCCTTCCACGACGGCTTCACGTTCTACCCGTTCGTCGGCGCCGAGGCCGAGAACCAGCCCGTGCGCTGGGTGACCGAAGCGATCACGGCCGGCGGCGAACCGATCGCCGACCTGGCCGCGAGCCGGCAGGCACACACCGACTGGCGCTACGAGTACCACTACGGCCGCGTCACCGAGGCCTACGACGTGCGCGACGACGGCGTCGAGCAGACGTTCGTGCTGCACCGGCCGCCCGCGCACGCCGGCGACGTCGTCGTCTGCGGCCGCTTCGCGACCGCGCTGCAGCCCGCGATGCCGGCCGGCGAGGCAGGCATCGTGCTGCTCGCTGCGGACCGGCCGCTGGTCCGCTACGGCAGCGCGTGGGCTCGCGACGCCGCAGGCCGCCGCACGCCGGTGGCCATCGGCCTCGACGGCAAGCGCGTGCGGCTCGTCGTGCCGGGCAGCTGGCTCGCCGGCGCCGTCTATCCGGTGACCATCGATCCGCTGACGAGCCGCGTCGCGATCTCGTTCAGCGGCCGGCCCGACTTCACGGCGCTGTTCCACGAGGACGAGTCGCCGACGAACAACACGCTCGTCAGCTACGCACGGCAGTTCTCGGCGTCCGACTACGACCTGTACGCGCGCCTCGGCGACGGCTCGCTGGCGTCGACGGTGCAGGTCTACACCGACGTCACGGCGAGCTGGAGCACCGTGTTCCCCGACGAGACCTTCGTCGGCGCGGCCGACCGCTGGCTGCTCACGTTCTGGCGCCAGTTCACGACCGGCGAGACGCGCGTGCGCGTCTACTTCCACGACAAGGCGAACACGTCGCTCAACAGCGGCACGACCGCGTTCCACGACCCCGCCGCCGGCGAGCACGACTCGTTCCCGTCGCTCGGCGGCCGCCGGAACCCGAACCCCGGCAGCGGCAACACGGCGCTGCTGACCTACCGCGCCGATCCCTACTACGGCAACAGCCCGACCTCGGTCGTCTGGGGCGTGCTGGTCGACGCGGCGACCCGGACCATCGCGACCCTGCGCGTGCAGATCAGCCGCCCCAACCTCGACGCCGAGGCCCCCGACGTGAACAGCGTGATGGGCTGGAACGACGACGCCTGGGTGGTGGTCTACGAGGGCACCAACGGCGCGCCCGACGACTACGACGTCTACGTGGCGCGCGTCTCCAACTACGGCGCGCTGCTCGCCGACATCTACGTCGGACCGGACCCGGGCGGCGACAAGACGCGGCCGGTCGTCGAGGGCCGCGACGGCCGCTACCTCGTGGCGATGCTCGCGGACCCGGCGCCCGAGTACGGCGGCCAGCGCTGGGCGCGGAACATCTGGACCGAACGCTTCGACTGGATCAGCGGCATGGCGGCGCCGATCAAGTACGGCCCCCGCCTGCTGCGCAGCGACGCCGCCCAGGACATCTCGCACCTGCGGCTCGCGTTCGACGCCACGACGACCTCGCACTGGTGCCTCGTCTACCAGGCCGACAGCGTGTCGTCCCCGGTCGGCTACGCCGAGCGGCTCGGCTCGCACGGCTACCCGACCGAGTCGGTGCAGCTCGACGGCGGCGCGCCGGGCCGCTACCACCCGTCGGTCGCCTGGAACGCCGCGGCGCGCGAGTTCCCGATCGTGTTCTGCTCCACCGAGGCCACGCAGCCGGTCTATGCGCAGACCTTCCAGTATCCGGCCAGCGCCACCAACGTGAGCTACGGCAGCGGCTGCGCGCCGGGCTCGTACTCGTTCACGGCGCTGGCGCCCTACGCCGGCTCGGAGTTCTTCTCGATCCGACTCAGCGGCCTGCCGGCCGGCCAGCTGCTCGTGCTGGCGCTGTCGCTGCAGGCCGCGAACCTCTCGCTGCTGCCCGCGGGCATGCCCGGCTGCACGCTGCTCGTCGACCCGAACGCGCCGTCGTTCCTCGGCACGTTCCTGACGCTGACCACGACCAGCACGTCGGTGTTCCCGCTGCCGCTGCCCGACCATCCGCTGTTCCAGCAGGACCTGTTCGCGCAGGCCCTGGTCGGCTGGCCGGGTCTCAACGCGCTCGGCCTGGCGACGACCTCGGGCCTGCAGATGCACGTGCGGTGAGCCGGGGGCCAGCTCTTGCACGCGTGCGGCGACGTGCGATGCGCGCGTTCCACGTGGCGGCTTTGGGAGATGGAGTGCCGTTCGTGCGCCGATCCGGCGCAAGCACGCGCGCCCGCGCCCCCGCATCGGGCGTCGCCTGGTGTCAGCGACCGACCGTGATCGAGAGGCCCTGCGTCAGCGAGACGCCGAGCCCATTGCTGGCATCGAGCACGGCCGCCTGCGCGGCGAACCTGAAGCCCTGCAGCGCGAGCGGGATCGCGGCGTGGGCGCTCGCGAAGCCGCCGCCGCTGGCGAGCGCGAGCACGAGTTGGTCCTGGTCCGGCACGAACAGCGTGCACGTGCCGCCGAGTGGCACGTTGCCGCCTGCGAATGCCAGACCGTAGAGGCACGGTGCGTTCGCCGGTGCGCCGTGTAGGTCGAGCGTGAACGCCGCCGCGCCGGGATGCGGTGCGGAAGGAACGAGGCTCGGCGGATTGCCGCCGCCGCCGCAGCCGGGGCCGAGCGTGGTGACGGTCGCGGCAGCCGCGGCGTCGAGGGCCCAGAGATCGGCGAAGACCTGTTGGCCGGCGCCCGTGTGACGATAACCGCCGAGCAGGATCAACTGTCGGCGCAGCCGATCGAAGACGAGCGCCGCGCCTTCGCGCGGTTCTGGCGCCGTCGCCGGCAGGCGTTGCGCCCAGTCGGTTCCCGTCCATTCCCAGAGGTCGTTCAGGTACCCGGTGCCGGTCGGGCCATTGTGCCCGCCGAACAGCACCACGCGCTGGCGCGACTCGTCATAGCCGAGTGCGTACCCCGACCGGGGCGGAAGCGACGTCGCCGGCATGTGCTGGGTCCAGGCGGCACCGTCCCACGTGCCGACCTGCCACACGTTCGCCGACACGGGGACGAGCGTGAACAGCTCGTTGCTGGCCTCGTCGTAGACGCCGCTCTCCACTGGAAACCCCGAGGCGGGCGCCACGAGGCTCCAGTTGCTCCCGTCCCATTCCCAGAGTTCGCCGTTGAGGCTGCAGAGCATGACGCGACCGCGGCCTGCGTGGTAGACGAGTGCCTGGAAGTAGGGCAGCGTCGTCGTCGTCGGTGCGGACCAGTTCGTGCCGTCCCACTCCGAGGTCATCCACACGTTCGTGGTGGTGGTGCTGCGAACCGCGACGGCCCGTCTTCGCGCCGCGTCGAACACCACGCGAACGGGGCTGAGAGCCGAGGGCGGCGAAGTGCCGCGGTGCCAGCGGGCCCCATCCCATTCGAGGTGCACTCCGTCGAGCAGCACGATGCGTTGGCGGTTGTCGTCCCAGTAGGCGGTTCGTGCGTACTGCCCATTCGATGGGGTGTCGGCATGCCACGTCGTGCCATCCCATTGCACCGACATGAGACGGCCCGCCATGAACACGTCCGTCGATTCGCCCACGACGAACATCTGGCCATGCACCGGGTCGTGCTCGATCACGTGGCGAATGGTGGGCGGGGCAGGTGGTGCCGCGATCAGACTCCACGTCGTACCGTCGTACTCCCACAGGTCGGTCACAGGGCCCCCGGGGGGGTAACCGCCATAGAGAACCACGGAACCACGCTGGGCGACGAACGCCAATCGACCCCCGTCGTGGTTGGTCGGGGACTGCGCGGGTGACATCTGCGTCCAACTCGTTCCGTCCCACTCGTACGTGAGGTTCAGGTAGCCGGAGTAGGCGACGATGCGTTGGCGCGCCGGATCGCTGGCGATGGGGCTGCCCGTGGGCATGGTTGCGACAGCGAGATGGGTCCAGGTGGCGCCGTCGTAGTGCCAGGCGCCAGGGGCCACCGAGCCCGAGGCGGTCATTCCACCGCACATCAGGAGCTGGTTGCTCGCGTAGTCGAAGGCCATGGAGCTCGCGATCTGGGCCGGTGGAGAGGCCGGCGTTGCGCGTTGGACCCAGTCGACGCCGTCGTACTCCCAGGTGTCGGCGAGCGCGACCATGGGAGCCGATCCAGGGTAGATCTGGGTGCCACCGAACAAGACGACGCGCTGTCGCACCGGGTCGTAGCCGATCGCGAAGTGGCTCCGCGATGGCGGCGACGTCAGCGTGCGCCGCAGCGACCAGACGTCGCCGACGCGCTCCCACGTGCGCGCCACCGGATTCCAGCCGTTGCTCTCGAACAGGACCATGCGTTCGCGTGCGCCGTCGAACGCGAGACCGAAGCTGGCGGTCCCCACCGGTGTCGGCAGGCGATGCCA